>CAZAQH010000038.1:0-20806 GCA_964487395.1 uncultured Lachnospiraceae bacterium
GGTACTTTAGGAGAAGTTATATTTTTTAAAAATTACATTTTGCGGAAACTCAAGGATACATATATTGTATCATAATACCTAAGGAATCCTCTCATTGAAACATATAAAAAATTCCCTTATAACCGGTACACTCATTTTAACTTCAGCCGGCTTTTTGAGCCGTATTATTGGTTTTTTTTATCGTATTTTCATCTCACATACATACGGAGAAGAAGGAATGGGAATTTTCCAGTTGATTACTCCTGTTATGGCTCTCTCCTTTTCTTTATGCTGTGCTGGAATACAAACATCCGTTTCCAAATACATTGCTGCTCAGACCGCAAGTAAAAACAAGCAGTCCACAGCTGCAATCCTTCTTTCCAGTTTATTATTAACTCTGACCTTATCCACGGTAACTTCAATCATCGTGTATTTAAATTCTTCCTTTCTGGCAAAAGAAATACTTTTGGAGGAACGAACTGCACCCCTGCTTCGTATTTTATCTCTTTCTTTTCCGCTTTCCTCTATTCATTGCTGTATCAATGGATATTTTTACGTGGTAAAAAATGCAAAGATTCCGGCTTTTTTACAGTTAAGTGAGTAAATATTCAGGGTTTTTAGTGTCTATCTGATTACCAGTATCGTAACTTTAAATAATCAAATTCCGGAACTTGCAATTGCTGTTGTTGGTCTTGTAATTGGAGAATGTTCTTCTGCTGTATTATCCTTTGTCTTTCTTTTTTTCACATATTATAAAAAAGAAAGTATATATTACATTGAAATAAATATTCGCCACTTACTGCCATCTATTCAGTACTGGTCGAAAAAAATAGTTCTTATGGCAGTTCCATTATCCTGCAGTCGTATTATTGTGAATCTGTTACAAAGTGTAGAGGCAATCTATATTCCAAACAAGTTGCAGGAATACGGATTACTAAAAGCAGAAGCTCTTAGTGTTTATGGTGTATTAACCGGAATGGCATTAAGTTTGATTCTGTTTCCATCTTCCATTACCAATTCTATATCTGTGCTTTTACTTCCTATTGTTTCTGCCGCGGAGGAAAACAAACAAAATCATACAATCTCCAAAGCCATCAATAAATCAATTACCTATTGTGCCCTGTTAGGTGGAATCTGTACCTTATTCTTTTTTCTGTTTGGAAAGATGATTGGCAATATTCTATTTCACAGCATTCTTCATGGTCTGGGAAAAACCATTACCACTTTTTTTATTAATGTTACTGCTCTTTCTATTCGTATTTTATGTGTTTTCCTACTAATTCCACGTATTAGAATTAAAGGTTATCTTATTGGGTTGCTGCTAAGTCAGTTTTTTTCTTCCGTATTTTGTATTATTTGTCTTCGGAAATACCGTGTGTACTGAAAAATGAACAATTTTATAATGGATACATATAATATTTCCTATTCTCATTTGGAAAAATTGTGTTAGAATACTAACTACAGATACAAATATACAGATACAAGGAGAATTGACATGAGTTTCGAATTTATACAAAAGCTGCCAACACCGGATGAAATAAGAGAAGCTTATCCCATGCCGGAATCATTACAAAAAATAAAAAAAGAACGAGATGCATTAATCAAAGATGTTATCACTGGAAAAAGCAATCGATTTCTTGTAATTGTTGGACCATGCTCTGCCGATCACGAAGATTCTGTTTGTGAATATGTAGAACGCCTCAGCAAATTAAACGACCGTGTAAAAGAAAAGCTTGTGCTGGTTCCCAGAATTTATACAAATAAACCACGTACAACAGGTGAAGGTTACAAAGGTATGCTTCATCAACCCGATCCGGAAAAAAAGCCTGATTTTCATCAGGGATTAATTGCCATGCGTAAGATGCATCTTCGTGCTATTGAATGCTCTGGTCTTACAAGTGCCGATGAAATGTTATATCCTGAGAACTGGGGCTATATATCCGATATTCTTTCTTATGTTGCTATTGGTGCCCGCTCTGTTGAGGATCAACAGCATCGTTTAACCGTAAGTGGTTTTGATGTTCCATCCGGAATGAAAAATCCGACAAGTGGTGATTTCTCTGTAATGCTTAATTCCGTTTATGCTGCACAGCATTCCCACTCTTTTACTTATCGAGGATATGAAGTAAAAACTTCCGGTAATCCTTTGGCCCACACAATTTTACGTGGAGCCGTAAATAAATATGGCAAGAGTCTTCCTAACTATCATTATGAAGATTTAAATACATTGTTGAATCTTTACAGCGAACGTGAACTGGTAAATCCAGCCTGCATCATTGATGCCAATCATAATAATTCCAACAAGGAATATGCACAACAGATTCGTATCGTAAAAGAAGTAATGCATAGTCGTAAATTAAATGCAGATATTCATCATCTTGTAAAGGGTGTCATGATTGAAAGTTATCTGGTAGAAGGCTGTCAGAAAGTTGGCGGTGGCGTATATGGTAAATCCATTACGGATGCCTGCCTTGGATTTGAAGATACCGAACGCTTGATTTATGATATTGCAGAATACTAAAAAGAGAGTCTTCTAACAACAAAAAACACATCTTACGATGTGTTTTTTGTTTACTATATATTTTATCCTCTAAGATGTGCCTTTTGGTACACCTCTCTTAATCTATTATGATTCATATTCGCATATACCTGAGTAGTAGAAATATCCGAATGTCCCAACATTTCCTGTACACTTCGTAAATCTGCACCGTTTTCAACTAAATGTGCTGCAAAGGAATGACGCAGAGTATGTGGTGTAATATCTGCCGTAATGCCAGCCTTCTTGGAATAATACTTAATCAACTTCCAAAATCCCTGACGACTCATAGCTTGTCCTGAACAATTGACAAATAAAACATCTGATTCCTTTGTTGCAATCATAGCTTCTCTGGACTTTTCCAGATAGTCAATTAATGCATTTCTCGCTTTCGTTCCAAACGGAATACGTCTTGTCTTATGTTCATCCTGACAGGTAATATAATCCATCTGCAGATTCAAATCACTTAAACGAAGTGAAATCAACTCTGTAACACGAATACCGGTTGCATACAGCAATTCTAACATTGCCTTATCTCTTACATCTTTTGGATTATCTCCCAATGGCTGTGATAATAACATATCCACTTCATTCATCGTCATAATTTCCGGAATCTTCTTTTCAATCTTAGGAGATTTTAAAGCTTCCGAAATATCATCTTTGACAATGTGTTCTTTAAACAAGTAATGAAACCATGCCTTAATAGACGCAATATTCCTAGATACAGTTGCAGGTTTGAACTGTTCCTTTTTCATAAATGATATGTAATCTTCAAGATGCTTCTTCTTAATCTGGTTGACCTGTAATACACCCTGATCATCCAAATACACCTTCAGCTTCTTTAAATCCCTTTGATACGAAAGTTCCGTATTTGTAGAGGTTTTTTTTACATTATGTAAATATGATATAAAAGCATCAATCTCTGTCTGCATATTCAAAAAACCTTTCCCCCATTGTGGCAAAAAGTACCTTTTTTATTCGCCTAAAATTCATTATAATAAGATTTTTTGAGAAAAGCAACGAGTAATTTTGCCTTGAAACCGCCATTTTTAAGGCATTTTCTTAAAAATCCACAACATATCGACAACAGAAATTTTACTATGCACTACATATAGTAAATTTTTCAAATAAATATTTTTAAAAATTTTTTTAAAATAATGGGATTGACATAACTTTCAAACACGGCACCTGTTATGACAACTCCAAATATTAATAAAATCTGTTTCAAAAATGAGGTTTTAGGATTCTTTTGGGAATTATATTGATATGGATATGCCAATCTTTTTTTTCTGTTAATTCGTATGTAAAGCTGACACAGAAAATAATACGCCGGAATATAAAACAAATACTGTGGGAAAATTCCAATTATAAAAATCAGCAATCCTGAAACTCCAAACTCTAATACAAGCATCTCCATCAATATTCCAATTGAAAATGCAAACCATGATATATAAACGCGGAGTACCCATACTCCTATTCCGGTTAATGCAATAATTGGAAATGCTATTACAATCCATGCTCTCTTCCATAAACACTGAATCAAAAGCATCTTTTTATCCCATTTAATATTCGTCAGATTGAATATTGTATCTTTTGAAATTAGCTCTATCTCAAAATCAAATTTTCTTTTCCATAAAATGGTCAAAAAAATACCAATAATAAAAAAAAGAAAAAATAAAACTGTTAATAAGAACATATCATTTATCTTATCTTTTTTATGTTTCATTCTGCCTGTCACTTAACTGTTTACTATCAATATATGAAGATATTTCACACAAGATAACAAAAAGCATCCTAAAAAAGGATGCTTTTTGGTTATTTACAATACTTATTATAATAACACATTAGTCCGCTGATTGTTTTGGAGTCCTGTATCTGTCCATCATATATCATTTGTATCAGTTCTTCAATCGGATATGATGTTACTTCTACAAATTCGTCTTCGTCTAAATGCTGATTGCCTTCTGTTAAATCATGTGCATAGAAAATATCAATTCGTTCATTGCAAAAAGCAACTGTAGTACGAATGGATACAAGAAATTCCATGGAACCTGCCTTAAATCCGGTTTCTTCCTGTAATTCTCTTTTTGCTGCTTCTTCCATTGGTTCCTGACGTGAATTTAATCCGCCTGCCGGAATTTCCAAAGTCTCACGTTCCAGGGCATTCCGATACTGTCTTACCATCAAAATTCTACCTTCTTTGGTAACCGCAACGACTGCTGCCGCACCTTTGTGATCTATGTAATCCCACGAAGCGGTATTACCATTCGGAATCTTCATCGTATCACGATAGTAATCAATAATGGAACCTTTCGCAATTAAGTTTCGTTCTAGACGTTCTATTTTTTTAAGCATTATGCAACCTCTGTTAATAACTTTTCAACACTTGCAAGTTTAACACAGATAATGAAGACATCTGTTGCTACTGCCATCTCTTCCGGTGTTGGGAAGGAAGGTGCAATACGTATATTGCTGTCAGCAGGATCTTTTCCATATGGATACGTAGCTCCGGCACCGGTAAGTACTACTCCGGCTTCCTTACATTTTTTAACAATTTCCTTTGCACAGCCTTCCATGGCATTAAAGGAAATAAAATATCCACCATTTGGTCTTACCCAGGAACCAATATCAAGTCCTGTAAGTTCTTCTTCAAAACGCTGTAATACAGCTTCAAACTTTGGACGAAGTAATGCGGCATGCTTTTTCATCTGTTCTTTAATACCTGCAAGATTCTTAAAGTAACGAACATGACGCAACTGATTGGTCTTATCATAACCAATTGTCTGAATCGTCATTGTCTTTTTCATCCACTCCAAATTTTCTTTAGAGGAAGCTACTGCCGCAATACCTGCTCCTGCAAAGCTTACCTTAGAGGTAGAGCAGAATTCATAGACCATATTGCCATTACCGGTTTTTTCACACTCACTGAAAATGTCTAATAAAACATCTTTTTTATCGTCATATAAATCATGAACTGCGTATGCATTATCCCAGAATATTCTAAAATCATCTGCTGCCGGCTTTAATGCTGCAAAAGCGCGCACCGTATCATCTGAATATGTAATTCCCTGTGGATTGGAATATTTCGGAATACACCAGATACCTTTTACCGTTTCATCTGATTCAACATATTTTTTAACAAGCTCCATATCCGGACCTTCATCGGTCATTGGGATATTAATCATCTCAATTCCAAATAACTCTGTAATAGCGAAATGTCTGTCATATCCTGGAACAGGGCATAAAAATTTAACCTTATCAAGTTTACACCATGGTGTAGAACCATTGACACCAAATGTCATGGATCTTGCAATCGTATCATACATAATCGGAAGACTTGCATTTCCACACACAATTACGTTCTGTGCCGGCACCCCAATCATGTCACCCATTAATTTCTTTGCTTCTAAGATTCCGGTTAATTCACCATAATTACGGCAGTCTACTCCATCCGAAGCAGGGTCTGATGTAGCATCCAGTGCGGATAAAATGCCCATTCCCATATCTAATTGTGCACATGATGGTTTGCCTCTTGCCATGTTAAGAGAAAGACCCTTTCCCTTTGCATCTTCATATGCCATCTCGAGTTCCTTTTTTAACTTCTCCAGTTCATCATGTGTCATATTCTTGTATGATTTCATAATAAATCCATCCTTTTATCCTGTGATTACATCATGGTATAATCGTATACAATCATGCACCATTGATATAATACAATACTTTCTTTTATTTCACAAGGAAAATTTTACAACTTAGCCACACTATTTTACAACTTACTAAATCGCATCTTAAATTGTATTTTTTCTATTGTTATAGTGGCATCAATAAATAAGAAAAACCGAGGATAAAAAATATGGAAGAGAAAAAATTGATAGGAACCGGATTTACTGGAAACCAACTGAAAATTTTTGCAATTATAGCAATGACCATTGACCATTTAACAAGTGTCATCATTCCAGGATATGAAAAAGCCTGGTGGATTGTCGGTCTTCATATTATAGGAAGGCTTGCTGCTCCTATTATGTGGTTTATGATTGTGGAAGGCTACCGCTACACACGCAATTTGAAAAAGTATATTTCACGTTTGTTTCTTTTTGCATTTATTTCACACTTTGCATACAACTTCTGTTTTGGAATACCCTTTATTCCATTTCAAACTTCTGTGTTAAATCAGACAAGCGTCATCTGGCCTCTTGCATGGGGTGTTGTTGCTTTATATATTAATGATAAAGAAAAGTGTAATTTAAAAGCATGGCAGAGAATTTTAATCACTATGGCAATCTGTGCTATCACCTTCCCATCTGACTGGAGCTGCATTGCTGTACTTTGCATTATCGGTATCAACCAGCATTATGGTGATATCAAGAAACAGACACTTGATCTTATTATCTATGTGTCCTTCTATGCTATTGTATATTTCTTCTGCGTTGATAAGGTTTACGGTGCTATTCAGATGCTTGTGATAATCAGCATCCCATTTATGATGAATTACAATGGGAAACGAGGAAACTGGAAAGGTATGAAATGGTTTTTCTACGCTTACTATGTCGGACATCTGGTAATATGCGGAATTATTCGTATTCTTTTACACGGAAATATAGGAGTCATCATTGGTGGATGACCCCTACTACTTACCTAATCAGACATAATCTGGTGTTTTGAAAAATAACCAAACAATATTGCTACAAGTAAAAAATTAAGTATCATAATGATGATTCCCTCTACGGTTATGTTTTCTGTGGAGGGATTTGCTATGATACTACTAATCTGCTGTCCATATAAATACTTGGATACCTTACCAACCGGTTTGCTGAAAAAAGAAAGCATTGGCGTAAAGGCAAATAATAATCCCAAGGGAACTGCCGTTGCATTTGCACCTGTCATGCTTTTTGATGCCATACCAATTGCACCGCCAAGCACCATGGAACAGATACATCCAAATGCCATAAAAAGCAATACTCTTACGATACCCATTCCTGTGTATCCACCCAAAAACAGAAACGGAATGGCTGTTATAATCGTACAGACAAATACAAAACTTCCTACACTTAGCAAATATTCCACCGGTTTTACATTTGACATCATAAGAACCTTTAAGGTGTGTTTTTCTCTTTCCTCTGCAATCAATGCAGTTGCCGCTACCATTGGTGAAAAAATAATATGCATGGTTCCAAAAATCGAAACAAAGAAATTACCCTGATTATACATTGCAGGTACTGCTGAGTTCATAATGGCTCCTACAAGTGGATACACAAAAAACAATATCAATACTTCTCTATTTTTCAGTACATCTTTGCACTGATTACAAAATAACGCTCTGATGGTTCCTGTCATACTCATAATAAGCCCTTCCCTGTTAATGTGATAAATACGGTTTCCAGTGTTGGTTCTGATGAATGAATGGATAGAACACAATTACCATCAAAACATTCCGAAATCTGTCTGGCACTTTCACTTGTATTGGGAAGAACCACCTGTGTACCATCCTTTTTTAGTATGGTAACTTTATTTTCATTATTATATTTTCTGCATATTTCCAAAGGTACTCCATACTCTACAATATTACCCTCATTTAATAATGCAATGTGATCACATAATTTAGTCGCTTCTTCCATATCATGTGTGGTCAAAAAAATGGTTGCTTCTTTTTTCCTGAGTTCAAAAATGAGTTCATGAATCTTTGCAGATGTCGTCGGTTCAAGACCGCATGTTGGTTCATCTAAAAACAGCAAATTCGGTTCATGTAAAATGGCTCTTGCCAGTACCAGTCTCTGCTTCATTCCCTTTGACAATTTCCCTGCCGGTGTTTTTAAAGCATCCTTTAATTGTACATATTCTGCTACTTCATAAATTCTTTGTTTCGGTACTCCAAAAATTCTTGCAAACAATAATAAATTATCATAACAGCTTAATCTTCCATATAAGCCACTGTCATCAAGAATCATTCCAATCCTTCCGTATTCTTTTTCCGTTAATGAGGAGGACTCTTTATTAAGTACAATGGATTCTCCCATATAGGTCTTAATCTGTCCTGTTAAAATACGAATCAGAGTCGTCTTACCTGCTCCGGAGGGACCTAAAAGTCCAAATATTTCGCCCTTCTTTACCTGACAGGAGACATCACTTAATACAACATGTGTGCCAAAGTATTTGGTCACATGATTAATGGTAATCATATTCTCTATATTCATTTACCGCTCTCCATTTCTTTTACTAAACTATTTTTCGTCGTTATCAGTATCTTCTGTATTTACATTCTGCTTATAGTGTTCCAGTAATTCTTCGTATTTGCGGCTTTCTAATTTTGTTTTGATAATCATCAGTGTGGTACTTGCCACAAAACAAATGCCAAAGGATGCCAAAAAGCCTATCCAGCCTGGGATAAAATCAATTGGGAACCAATCAAAGGCGATAATAAATACAATAATTACGAAAATAATTGCTATTAAAAGCAATACCGTTCTCCAGATAATCATCATATTGCCAAAGAACTTCTCATAAAAAAATAACTTTACTAAACCGGTAATCACAACTGCATTTAGCGAAAGCTGAAACATTGTCGCATAACTCATACCCTGATTACCAAGACTGTATAACGTAGAATAATCTCCTGCGTCTACTCCCTGAAATACTCCCATTAAGGAAACAAATATAATTTCCAATGTAAATATCATAAAAAAGCTAGACATAAATCCGGTAAGCCACGTTTCTTTTTTCTGCATTTATTTCACCCCCAACATCTGCTTGATTGTCAGTGCATATTGCCTGGATACAACCAATTTTTCATTATTGTTCATCGTCACTAAAATCCTTCCATCTAAATCCGGTTTCAATGCTTTATCTGATTGAAATTAATAATGACAGATTTACTTGCCCTGAAAAAGCCATGTGAAGAAAGCTGCTCTTCTAATTCATATAATTTAAGCGGTGTCTCGTACACTTCTGTTTTGGTGTAAAAAAAGTCTTCTTATCCACCGTATCAATATAAAGAATCTGAGTAGCATCTAAAATATAGGTTTCCTGATTCTTTGTCCCTGTTAATTTACAATCCATTACACGCAGCATCGCAATCAACTTTAAAATCTCATTGTTGGTCTGTTTACAATTAATAATGATTTCCGTATCCTGCAGGTTTACGTCTTCATTAATCTGTATCTTCAAGTGTACACCACCTTCCCCATATCCGCTTAAACTCTTCCTGTTACGTAACTGTACTTTAATAGTATGCAATAAAAAAGCACTTGCAAGTGCTTTTTTTTAAGTTACCAATATGGAATACTAAGTTTCCCAAAATCCTTAGTTTGTTCCCATTTTTACTGCTTCGAAGTCTTCTTCTATTTCCTTTGATGGCTTCTTTGTAAGAAGGGAAACAACTACGATACATATAACGGAGAATATAAATGCAGGAAGCAGCTCATAAATTGCAAATGCTCCACCTAACTTACTGATTACAAGCTTCCATAAGAATACCATGACAGCTCCACCAGCCATTCCCGCAATTGCCCCTGCTCTGGTTGTTCTCTTCCAAAAAAGTGAAAATAACATAACCGGTCCAAAGGTCGCTCCAAATCCAGCCCATGCAAAGGATACGATTTTAAAGATTACACTCTTTTCATCTAGTGCAATAAACATGGCAATCAGTGCAATAACAAGAAGCGTTATTCTGGAAACCGTCATAACCTGTTTATCCGTTGCCTTCTTTTGGAATATACCCTGAAATATATTTTTGGCAAAGGCAGATGCTGCAATCAAAAGATACGAATCGGATGAACTAATGGTTGCTGCCAGAATACCCGCCATTACAAATCCTGCTAAGATGGCAGGAAGTGAACTGGTTGCAAGTGTAATAAATATATTTTCAGCAGCGTTTGCTGTTAAATGCTGTGTCGGATATAACATTCTTCCTGTAATTCCAATAAATACTGCAACGGCAAGTGAAATTACTACCCATATCATAGCAATTCTTCTGGAACGAGTTAATTCTTCCTCTTTACGAATTGCCATAAACCGTAACAATACCTGTGGCATACCAAAGTAACCAAGTCCCCATGCCATCATCGAACATACTTTTAAAAGACCGTATTCAGATGCTTCACCAAAAACCGGTTTGCCTGCTTCTATGAGCTGTTCACCTGCTTCATTAAGAGTTGGTGTTGCCAGACCAAAAAACTTAAAAAATCCCGGTATTGCTTTTGCATTGTCGATAACCGCTCCGATACCACCAGCATTAACCGTACTAATCACCACAATAACACCAAGTGCTACAATCATCACAATTCCCTGCATAAAGTCAGATGCACTTTCTGCTAAGAATCCTCCAAGGATTGTATAAAGTAATACAAAGATGGCACCCACAATCATCATTGCCGTATATGGTGCACCAAACAGTGTAGAGAATAATTTACCACAGGTAACAAAACAACTTGCTGCGTATACCGTAAAGAAAATTAAAATAAAAACAGCTGCCAAAGTCATAATTACCTTTTTTTCTTCACGGAATCTATTCGAGAAGAATTCCGGAAGTGTGATAGAATTATTAGCTCTTATACTATAACGGCGCAGTCTTCTAGAAACAATAAGCCAGTTAAAATAAGTACCGATACCAAGACCAATTGCAGTCCATGCTGCATCTGCAAGTCCACACCAGTAAGCAACTCCCGGAAGCCCCATCAAAAGCCATCCACTCATATCAGATGCTTCTGCACTCATTGCGGTTACCCACGGTCCGAGTGTACGTCCTCCCAGAAAATAATTTTCCGAACTTTTATTTGCTTTTTTTGCAAAAAAGATGCCAATCAGGATGACAATAGTCATATATATAATCATGGCGATAAGAATTTGGATTGTCTGAGTATTCATACTAAATACCTTCTCTCTATTATTATGTATTTTTGGTAATAATGCTGTCGATTAAATCTGCTGCTGTTTCACAGGCATCAATACTGATTTCAAGTGATTCAAAAATCAAAGTCCATGCCAATTGCTCATTTGGTTTAATATCTTCTAAAAATAAACGTCTGACTGATTCTGCGTGAAGCTTATCCCCCGCATTTTCAATAGTGTTAATCTCTACTATATAATCATGTATCTCTTTTGACTTTTTAAAATTAGGAAATTCATGTAACAATTTATCAAATACATCACAGGCATTTGCAATCAACTTGGTAAATTCGATAGCTTCTTCTCTGATTTCCTTAATATTAAGCATATAAATCTTACGAATGACATCTTCTACCGAATCAACAATATTATCAAGTTCCTGAGACAAAAGTGAAATGTCTTCCCTTTCGATTGGAGGCATAAATTCATGTGCAAGACTACGACATAAAATATGTTTTTTCAAATCTGCATCATTCTCATATCGATGCATAATCTCTGTATAGGTATCAATTGACGCTACATCAAATGTCAGCAGGGCTTCATATAAATAATCTGCCGCCTGGCTGGCAATTTCGGATACCTCACAAAAATTCCCAAAATAATCAAATTCTTTCTTTCTCTTTTTTTGTTTCATCTTATTGTCTCCTTAAAATAAATACATGAAAATCTTTGCTGTAATAAATCCCAATAATCCACACCCTGGAAATGTAAATATCCATGCCAGAGTCATTTCTTTTACAATCTTCCAGTTGACTGCTGATAATCTCTTGGAAGCTCCTACACCCATAATCGCCGTTGTCTTTGTATGTGTTGTACTAACCGGAATTCCTGTTGCAGAGGAAAGTAATAAGCATCCTGCTGCTCCCAAATCAGCCGAGAATCCCTGATAGGTATCAAGATGAACCATATCAAGTCCAACCGATTTAATAATTCGGTATCCTCCAATTGAAGTGCCTAGTGCCATAACGGCTGAACACAATACCATAAGCCATATCGGAATCACAAAATTACTTTCCGAACCATTGCCATTGACAAGAAAAATACCAAGCAAAAAGACACTCATAAACTTCTGTCCGTCCTGTGCTCCATGCATAAATGCCATACTGGCACCACCCGCAATCTGTGCTCTTTTAAAAAACACATTTGCTTTTCTTCTGTCTACTCCCTTACAGATAAATTCTATCATTCGAGCAACAATAAATCCTGAAAAGAATCCAAGTATGGTTGATAAAAGTAATCCGTAAACTACCTTAATCCATTCTACCGGATTGATTCCCGAAAGATTGCCATGAAGCGCAATGGCTGCTCCACTGAGTCCTGCTATCAGTGCATGACTTTCACTTGTTGGTATCCCAAATTTCCATGCCGCTGTAGCCCATAAGACAATAGCAAACAGCGCCGCACACAAAGCAATGGTTGCACTTTCCGTATTTCCTCCAAAATCCACCATATTATAAATCGTCATGGCAACCTTTGAATTGATAGTGGTCATAACTAAAACCCCTAAAAAATTAAAAATCGCTGCCATAAATATGGCGCTTCCTGCCTTCATGGATCTCGTAGATACACAGGTTGCAATTGCATTAGGCGCATCCGTCCAGCCATTTACCAAAATAACACCAAGTGTCAAAATGACCGTAACTAATAACTGCGGATTGCCGTTCAATTGTGAAATAAAATTCGAAAAACTGATTATCATATAGTTCATCACCTTACTACTTATTTTTTTCTTTTTAAACACGTACTATTTCATTATATCTAATTTTATTCTTATCGCACATAAAGATTATGCTAAGAAATGGCTCTTACTTATAAAAGTAAGAGCCATTGCAAATTATTGTCTGTAATAACTGAGGAAATCTCCCATTTTTTCAACTGCATCCTTTAACACTTCCATACGTGGCAAGTATACCACGCGGAAATGATCCGGCTGTTTCCAGTTAAATCCGCCACCATGAATAATCAAAATCTTTTTATCACGTAGTAAATCAAGTGCAAATTTTTCATCATTTAAAATATTGAACTTTTTGACATCCAGTTTCGGGAAAATATAAAATGCAGCTTTCGGTTTGACTGCACTAAGACCCGGAATGTCATTTAATGCTTTATAAATATAATCTCTCTGCTCGTATACCCTTCCACCCGGAATAATATAATTCGTTACGCTCTGATAACCGCCAAGTGCAGTCTGCACAATCGACTGTGCCGGAACATTAGAGCAAAGACGCATGTTGGATAACATGTTTAATCCTTCTATGTAATCACGTGCAATTTTCTTATTTCCACTTAATACCATCCACCCAATTCGATATCCTGCAATCATATGTGACTTTGATAATCCACTAAAGGTAACGCAGAACAAATCCGGTGCAAGCGATGCTATGGAAACATGTTCCTCGCCATCTAAAACAAGACGGTCATAAATCTCATCCGAAAAAATAATAAGCTGATGCGCTCTTGCAATCTCTACGATTTCCTGTAATACCTCTCTTGGATAAAGGGAACCGGTCGGGTTATTCGGATTAATAATAACAATTGCTTTTGTTCTGTCCGAAACCTTTTTCTTTATATCGTCAATATCCGGATACCACTCTGCTTCTTCATCACAAATATAATGAACTGCTTTTCCTCCTGCCAGTGTTACACAAGCTGTCCATAAGGGATAATCAGGGGATGGAACCAGTACTTCGTCTCCATCATCAAGCAGTGCAGACATAGAAAGGTTAATTAACTCACTGACACCATTGCCTGTATAAATATCCTCAATAGAAAGATTGGGAATGTTTTTTATCTGTGAATACTGCATAATTGCTTTTCTTGCAGAAAAAAGTCCTTTTGCTGCTGAATACCCTTCGCACTCTGTCAATTGCTTCTGCATATCATATACGACCTCATCCGGTGTACGGAATCCAAATGGTGCCGGGTTACCAATATTCAGTTTCAGTACATGTGTACCATTTTCCTCCATTCTTGCTGCCTCATCCACAACAGATCCACGAACATCATATAATACATTATCTAATTTTGTTGATTTTTTATATTCTCGCATTTTACTCTTCCCTTCTAATATATATGTATGACTTTCATCTTCTGTTTTATTAATACAATCCTGACTGGATTCCATATCATTTCCATATAACCACTGAATATCGACGTTAAGTATCTCGGCAAGAAAATGTCCTATGTTCTCTCTAGGCGCGGCTTTTCCATTCAAATACTGGCTGACCTGACTCTTTCCCAGCTTAACGCCCTTTTGCGCCGCTGCTTTTAATAAATCAACCTGTTTTAACTTCTGTCTGCTCATTACTGTTTTTAATCGTTCTGCAAACAATTGATTATCCATGGTTCATTTTCTCCTTCTTTCCATACTTCATTTTTAACTGTAAACGCAAAAAAGTTGAACTTTTATATGAATTCTAACACTCAATTGATAAAAGTTCAACTTTTTATATTATGTTGTTCGTTTTATATTTAAAAGTTCATTTTTGGTTTAAAAAGTTCATTTTATGCAAATGCCGGCATCCGAAATAGAACCGTTAAAACACTATCAATAATGAATACCATAATAATGCCAATACATAAAATGTGACGCATCTTGATACTCATTTTGTTACTTAAAATGCAGATAAATGGTTCTACCAGATAAATCAAAAACATCGCTCCAAATGCGAAGGATAATACACTTCTAAGACAAACATATCCATCAATATTTAGAAATAAATTACGATAATCCCACCATCTACTCGTCCATATCTCATACATCACATATCCCGTTATGTACTCAAGAATTCCGGTTATCGGAATACTTAATAAGAAAATAGCAATCGGGTGCTTTTTGAAGCGTTTGGTAAACAAAACGATAAATAAACGTTCCAAATCCATAAATTGGTAAATATGATCCATAGAAAAATCCATTATTGGATATTCTGTTTTCAAATATCCAGTAAAAGAACAATTCATAAATCCAGCCTACAATAGAACCGGCTAGAAAGAGTAGAAAGTAAGTCTCTGCTACTGCAAGCTTATTATCAGTAACAAGCTTAACTTCATTTAGTTTTTTCATTTGTGCAATCATTATTTTCTCCATAAAAACTTATTCTATATCCATTCGTAATCTCCACCTGTCATTGCAAGGCTTAATAATCCATCCATCTTCTCCACTTCTTCTATACCCTCCACTACTTTAAGCAGTGTTGCCTTTTCAATTCGTTCCGGCATTTCTTCATCCGGTCCAATCTCCATATTAGGTTCTTCTCCACAATACGGACAAACCATCTTGGGTACAATCTGAAGGGCTAAGAATCGGTTTCCACATTCCTCACATTCATAAAATCCGCACATCTGTGTGCCATCCGGTACATAATACATCTTCCTTCTCCTTTGTACTTTTTTCATTTATAATTCTTAAAATTTTCTCTTATTACATATATAATTTTTGACCATGCTATACAACAGTGCATACACACATAATATCAGAAAAATTATAATTGTCTTTTTCAAATCAAAAAAATCTTCATTTCCATATGTATTGGCCGGCAGCATCACCGGTGGAAAAATAAAACATATATATTTCATAATTGAAACGCTACTTGCAATGTTATATCGGCAAATTGAAACAACTGATAGTAAAGTCGCCAAAATAATAGCCATTTTTCTATCTTTTAATACTCTGGGATGAAAAAAGTTTCCGACTGCTCCACCACATAATGCACATCCACTAAGAATTAGAAAATCATTGATTAAATCATCGCCGGTAAGTGGCCTTACAAACACATTACCATCATGTATCTGATTTTGCACAAACGGAAAAAAAGTACATATAAAAACAATAAGGAACGCAATACATACTAGAAATAATTGTTTGGAAATATAATATTTTAGGTTGTTTTGTATTCGCAAAAAAAGTATCTGTTCCAATGTTTCCTCTTCCTTTTGTGCTACAGAAATTCCTATCCAAACCATTAAAAGGAAAACAAATACAGCAGACATCAAATATCCAGTTACCACATTTAACGGAATCATCGAATACATAAAATAAAGGAAAACGCATATTGCAATAAATGGCATCACAAAGCCAGTTCCACGAAAGAAACTCTGAAGTTGATATTTAATAATTTTTATAATTATCTTTAATCTGCTCCTTTTTCTGAAACAAGCTTCCCGTTCTGTATTGTAAACACTTTATCCGCTAATGCATCTACCAATTGGATTTCATGGCACGCCATAAAAACAGTGACACCTTTATTTTTTAATTCTATTATTTTTTCTATGAATATCTTTTGGGAATCCACATCCTGCCCTGAAAGTGGCTCATCCAACAACAATATATCCGGTTCCTTGATTAGGGCTTGTATTACACCTATTTTTTGAAGTGTCCCTTTTGACAAAGTCTTCATTGGAACATTAAGCATTTCATAGAGAAAAAAATCTTTTCCCCATGCATCAATTTTTTCATCAATATCCTTTGTTGGCATTCCATCAATTTCGCACATTCTTTTCAAAAAACTTCGGGATGATAAATTGCTGAAAGGGAATTTTCCCGGTAGATATGCAAAATGAGGATTTCCTTCAAAAGTTACTTTTCCGCATGTTGGCGATACTAAACCAGCAATTATTTTTAGCAAAGTACTTTTACCACATCCATTATGTCCTATAAATGCAATCGCTTCACCCTTTGCAAACTCATGATTAATTTCGCTTAATACCCAGTTACCATTATATTTTTTTGATATATTCTCTAAAACAATCGGTTCCATGTTTACACCCCTTTGTTATACAAACATAAACATTATAATCTATTGACTGATAAAAGGAAAGTTTTACCTTATAGGCATTCCTTTGATAAAGGTATCTTTATTTTTAGAAATGTATTGGTATTTTATAATATTAATGTTACTATATAGATGATATATGAGATTTTATATACCCTGTAACGACACAGAAAGGAATGCCTATGAATACTCAAGTATTTACATATGCGGTCGAAATAGAAAAATCAGGTTCCATTACACAGGCGGCACAAAACCTATATATGGCACAGCCAAATCTAAGCAAAGCAATTAAGGATTTGGAAGCCGAACTTGGATATACTATTTTTAAACGTACTTCAAGCGGCATTCACGTAACTGAAAAGGGAAATGAATTTCTTTACCATGCACATAAAATGTTAGACCAACTTGCAGAACTCGAAAAAATTGCCGGACGTGGCGAAGATAAAGACAATTATTATAAAATATCAATCCCTCGTGGAAGTTACATTGCCAATGGTTTTACTTCCTTTGTAACGGCACTTCCCTCTCTGAATGATTTGGAAATTACAATCAACGAGACTAACACTCTAAAAACCATTGATAACGTTGCAAATCGTGGCTATAACATGGGAATTATTCGATATCAGAAAAAAGAGGAAGAATATTTTAACACTTACCTGAAAAACAACAAATTAAACCAGGAAACCATTTGGGAATTTGAATATGTTCTGGTAATGTCAAAGCAACATCCTCTTGCGCAAAAAGAAAAAATCACCGGTGATAATTTGACAAATTACGTTAAAATCACACATGGCGATATTGAAATGCCACATACCAAAACAGCTGAAATCACCACACCGCTTGGGCATCAAACACACGGCCGGACTATATATGTATACGAACGCGGAAGTCAGTTTGATCTTCTTGCCAATATACCAACAACGTATATGTGGGTTTCTCCAATTCCCGATTCTTATCTTCAAAAAAATAATCTGGTACAACGTGCCTGTAAAACAGACGATAATCTTTACAAAGATGTTTTGATTTATCGAAAAGATTATGAACTGGGTGAATACGATAAACTTTTTCAAAAAAAGCTGTATGAATCAAAAGTAGAGGTCGCCTCTTCCAAATACATATAAACTATACCATTTCTGCATTTACTGACGGTGCTATATGAATTATCATATAGTGCCGTCTTTGTTTTATATTTCCTGTAATGGATAAGATTTGTTATGGTATTAAAAGAAACTTATCATTACTCGATAAAAGAACAAAGTTGAAACAATATGGAGAATAACATTCATGGATAATTTTTACACCGCAAAAGAAGCCATTGGAAAATATATTGCCGGATGCGATAACAAAATCAATACATCTGCACTCGCATTGTTTGGAAAAGCCATTCTGGCCGGTATTATGATTGGAATGGGTGCTGCTGCAAGCAGTGTTGCTGCACACACCATTTCCGATGTCGGGCTTGCCAGACTTACCGCTGCTGTTGTATTTCCAGTAGGTCTTATGATGGTTATACTACTTGGAGCAGAATTGTTTACCGGCGACTGTTTGATGATTATGGGAGCCGCTTCGAAAAAACAGGAAACAGGGGATGTCACAAAAGTACTTACAACTGTTTTTATTGGTAATTTTGTCGGTGCCATGTTACTTGCTCTTGCCATCTATGCCAGTGGACAACTGGAATATTCAAACGGAATACTTGGTGCTTATACCATAAAAGTCGCTCTTGCAAAGGTGAATCTTTCATTTGGTAAAGCTCTCATATCCGGTGTACTTTGTAACATTCTTGTATGTGCAGCTGTACTTATGTCACTCTGTGCAAAAGATGTGACCGGCAAACTGCTTTCATCCTTTTTTACCATAATGTTATTTGTGACGGCTGGTTTTGAACACTGTGTTGCCAATATGTATTACATTACTGCTGGTCTTATTGCAAGTAAAAATGCAGAATATGTACAGTTGGCAATGGAGCAATATGGGTTTACCGCCAATCAGTTTTCGAATCTTACAATTGAAAACTTCCTGATAGCAAATTTATTGCCTGTGACAATTGGAAATATTTTGGGTGGAATGGTCTTTGGACTTGCCCTTTATTGTTTAAATAAAGCAAAAGAACCTATAACAGTTAAGGAGGAAAAGAAAGATGAATCTGGTATCATTTTTGACAACAGCATTGCAGGTGTTTGGCGTTGAATTAATTAGCGTATTTGGTTTTACGCTCCTCTTGTTCGGTTATATAAAATCAACTGAAAAACATCATGTACAATAAGAAACAGTCCGTAGCAATACGGGCTGTTTCTTATTGTAAGGTTTTCTGATAATAGACAAACTCGTTATCTGTTTTTACTTCTTTGTATCCAAGTTTCTGTTAAAACTGATTCGTTCTAATATTCCAAATAGGAGTATCTAATTTAATCATGTGAATCTTGGAATTCATCTTTTCAATCAGACTCATCATTTCCAATCCATAGCCTTTCCCATGAAATTGTGGAGAAATAAATATTCTTCCTATCTCCATCACATCACCATCTGTAAAAAGAATTGCTCCGCCGACTATCTGATCATCTACAATAGCCGAAAAGATATGTCCATATCCAATCATTTCTGTAAGTATCTTTGCTTCTTCTACTTTTGCTTTTCTAAATTCCATAGTCATCTCTCCTACACTTCTCATGGCTATTCAATTTCAAATGGGAATTTTATATCATATATTTCTCTTATTTTATCCATTATTTTCATCACTTTAATGGTTTCGCTGTGTGACATCTCCGGACATTCTATTCTGCCTTCCATAATTGCCTTCATCGCTGCACGAACTTCATACTCATATCCGGTTATCTGTTCTGGTACCGATATCTCTTGCATTAATTCTCGTTCCAGATTGTATACCTTAATTGCCTCATAATTATTGACATTCTCCACTTGAATATAACCTTTATCACCATTAATCATCACACGTCTGTCACTTTGTGCGAAAACAGTTGTATACATAGTCGCCATTTTACCATCACCATAGGTAAATACAACGTTATCTTGTCCATCCACACCTGTTTCAGTTTTTACACACATTGCATCAATTTTTTTGATATCATCACCAAAAATCATCAATGCTGCATTGATTGGATAAACGGTCAAATCTAACAATGCTCCACCAGCAAGTGCAGGGTCCATGATACGTGGTACTGAATTGATAACATATCCAAGATTAGCAGATAAAGAAGTAACCTTTCCTATAATCCTACTTGCTATCACATCATTTAGCATATCTCTCGACGGCATATATCTTGTCCAAATTGCTTCTGTTAAAAGAAGTTTCTTCTGCTCTGCCATTGCAATAATTTCTACTGCCTGCTTTGCATTTGCCATAAATGATTTTTCACAAAGGACATTTTTCCCATGCTCTAAACATAATTTTACATGTTCAAAATGATGTGAATGTGGAGTTGCAATATATACTAGTTTCAATTCTTCATCACTTAACATTTCTTCATAGGAACCGAATGATTTTTCAAATCCATGTTCCTTCGCAAAGGTTGCGGCACGTTCTTCATCTCTGGCAGCTACTGCATATAACTCTACATTCTCGCCATTTTGTTTCATACCATTTAAGGTATTTGCCATAACTACGGCAATGCTTCCAGCA
>CAZAQH010000039.1:0-20055 GCA_964487395.1 uncultured Lachnospiraceae bacterium
TGGTTCAGGTCGTGCTTGGGGTGTCGGTTCACAGGTGACCGAAGAGAATAAAGCACGAATCATGGAATTCTTAGACTGGCTTGCATCTGATGAAGGAGCTTCCTATCAGCATGCAGGTACAGAAGGTTTGATTTATACTGTTAATGAAGATGGTACTTATACAATGACAGCAGATGGCTTTAACCGTTTTAACAGCGATATCGTTGTTCCTGATGACATGGGCGGTGGTAAATGGGGTGATGGTAATAACCAGATTAACCAGTGGATTACAGCCGGTGTTGATACTAACAGTATCACGGGAGAAGCTTACGATTCAGCATACTGGTCTTCTACTTTAGAAGCAAATCAGACCAAGACAACTTTGGAATGGGCAGAAAAATTCGGCGGTGCCAAAACAGAGGTTGAATACTTTGAATCCGCTGGTTTATTACAGCCTGTAGCATCTGTTAATAAGATTCTTGCAATTGATGACAGTGACACTGCTTTAATCAGAGGTCAATGTGCAGATGTTGTTAAAAATTCTTCCTGGAAGGCAATTTTTGCAAAAGATGATGCAGAATTTGATACAATCTGGGATGAAATGTGCACACAGTTAAATGGTTTAGGCTGGGAAGATCTTGTTAAGTTTGATACAGAGAAATATCAGACAATCGTTGATGCCAGATTAGAAGCAAAATAAAAATGGAAAGGGGAGGTAAAAATCCTCCCCTTTTTTAACAGGAGAGAACAGATGACTGAGAGTAAAAAGTATATAATTGATCTTGAAAAAAAGATTCCTTTTCATAATAATGTGGATTTTTGTATTGGAACCGGAAGAATGGGACTTGCATTGCAAAAGGAATATCAGGAACAACTGAAAATGGTACAGGAAGAAATCGGATTTCAGTATATTCGTGGACATGGTCTGTTTTCCGATGACCTTGCTGTTTATCAGCAGTACAGAGATAAAAATGGAGAGCTACATTCCGAATATAATTTTACTTATTTAGATCTTGTTATGGACAACTTTTTGTCGCTTGGAATTCGTCCTTTTTTGGAACTTGGTTTTATGCCGGAAAAAATGGCATCCGGAGAACAGACTGTTTTTTACTGGAAGGGGAATGTAACCCCGCCTGCTGATTATGAGGAATGGTGTAAACTTGTGCAAAATGTGCTTAGACATCTGGTAGAACGTTATGGACGTGAAGAAGTTACAGGATGGCCAATTGAAGTATGGAATGAACCAAATCTTCCGGGCTTTTGGAAAGATAAGGATATGCAGGAGTACTTTAAACTGTTTGAGAAAACATTTTATGCAGTAAAAGAGATAGATGCAGACTTCCGCGTAGGAGGGCCGGCCATTTGTGGTGTGGAAGATGAATACTGGATGAAAGAATTTATACAGTTTTGCCATCAGAAAAAAATACCACTTGATTTTGTAACAAGACATCATTATACATCAGAAATACCGGAATATACCGGTCATTACGGATATGTGGAATTATCAGATGCTGACAAAGGTTTTGATATTCTTCATACCACAAGAAAAATCGTAGACAGTTTTGAGGAGTTTTGGGGAAAGGAAATTCATATCACAGAATTTAATACCTCTTATATCCCGCAATGCCCTCTACATGATACCAATCAGAATGCGGCGTACATTGCTTATCTGTTATCACGATTGGGAGAAGATAACGAGTCGTATTCCTATTGGACCTTTGGAGATATTTTTGAAGAATGTGGAGTACCTTTTACTCCGTTTTACGGTGGATTTGGTCTGGTGGCCAATGGAAGGATTAAGAAACCGACTTTTTGGACCTTTGTTTTTTTTAAGAAACTGAAGGGAGAATGTATTTTAAAAGAGAGAAATGTAATTGTGGTACAAAAAAAGGATAAAACGATTGCGGGAATTCTTTTTAATGACTGCAAAAATCGAACTGATATTACAAAGAAAATTTCACTTAGTATTCCGGCTGTGGAAGAAGAATACTGCCTGGTTACAAAGACAGTTGATGAAGATACCTGCAATCCATTGAAGTGCTGGCATGATTTGGGAGAACCTTCTTCTTTAAGCAGGGAACAGAGACAGTTGATTTTGGATCACAGCACTCCTTTTCAGACAACTGAAATCATTAAAAAAGAGAATAATATAGTAAACCTTTCATTTATAATAAGGGAAAACGGAATGGTTTATTTTGAATTAATACCACGCAGACTTCACAGTGATCGTGGGTATGATTATAATAGAGTAATGCAGATTTCCGAATAGGAGTATAGAGAGGATAAAAAAATGGCATATGGAAATTTCGATTTTTTCTCAGACTGTCTGAAAAGAACAGTATCCTTCCGAATTGTCTTGCCAAATGAAAATTTAAAAAACGAAGAAAAACTGAACGTTTTATATCTTCTTCATGGGTACAATGGAATAAGCAGTGACTGGATGTTAAACAGCAGTATTTTAGAAATTGCTTCACAAAAACAGATTTGCATTGTATTACCCACTGGTGAGAATAGTTTTTACCTGAATCAGGCAGCAACTGGAAGAGAGTATGCTTCTTTTGTGGGTAAGGAACTTCCGGATTATATCTGTCAGACATTCCCTGTTACTGCCAGCAGAGAAGGAACCTTTATTGGAGGTTTTTCGATGGGAGGATTTGGAGCATTGCATACAGCACTGGCATTTCCGGAGCGCTTTGGAAAAGCATTTGCGTTATCTTCGGCTCTGATTGTAAATGAAGTGAAACAGATGAAGCCGGGTTATGGAAATGAAATTGCTAATTATGAATATTATAAGATGACTTTTGGAGAACCGGCTATGCTTGATAATAGTGTAAATAATCCGGAATATCTGGTTAAAGAGCTGATAAACAGCAAACAGACCATACCGGATATATATATGGCATGCGGGACGGAAGATTTTTTGTTACAGCCCAATAGGGAATTTGCGGATTTTCTGAAACGCAATAAAGTGAGATTTACATACAAAGAAGGACCGGGTAATCATAATTTTGATTTTTGGAGCAACTATCTTATCGATGCAGTTTCATGGATTTTTGAAGAGAGAGAATAATAGAAGAAAAGCAGGGAAAATAGAATGAGAAAACAACAGGTTTTTAATCCTTATTTACCATCGTGGGAATATGTCCCGGATGGAGAGCCACATGTGTTTGGGGACAGAGTTTATGTATATGGTTCACACGATTTCTACAACGGTTATGTATTCTGTATGGGTGACTATGTCTGCTGGTCAGCACCTGTCAATAATCTGACGGAATGGAGATATGAGGGCGTTATTTACAAAAAAAATGCAGATCCCCTGAATCAGGATGAAACGATGTGCCTGTATGCACCGGATGTCACTAAGGGGGCGGATGGCAAATATTATCTTTATTATGTGCTTGATAAGGTATCGATTGTTTCGGTTGCAGTATGCGACAAACCTGCTGGAAAATATACCTTTCTTGGCTATGTTCATGATAAAAAAGGGAAACGTCTGGGAGAAAGACCAGATGATCAGCCACAGTTTGATCCGGCGGTTATAACAGAAAATGAAAAAACATATCTGTATACAGGTTTTTGCGGTATGGGTGATAAGAGCAGGAAAGGAGCTATGGTGACAGTACTCGGTCCTGATATGATGACCATTACAGAGGAGACCAAAATCATTGTACCAGGATGTGAATACAGTAAGGGAAGCGGGTTTGAAGGTCATGATTTCTTTGAAGGACCATCTATCCGTAAAATAAAAGATACCTATTATTTTGTGTATTCTTCTATTAAAATGCACGAATTGTGTTATGCTACTAGTAAAAGTCCGGACAGAGATTTCATCTATCGAGGTGTGTTAGTCAGCAATAGTGATTTATATATTGACAGTTATAAACCGGCCAGTCAGCCAATGGCATATGGTGCCAATAATCATGGAGGAATGGTTGACATAAATGGGAATCTGTATATCTTTTATCATCGTCATACAAATGGAACCTGGTTCAGTAGACAGGGCTGTGCAGAAAAACTCACAATGCTTCCGGATGGCTCTATTACACAGGCTGAACTGACTTCCTGTGGATTAAATGACAAAGATTTGGTGGGAGAAGGATATTATCCGGCTTATATAGCCTGTAATCTGTTTAATGAGATTTCAACCGTATATGTGGGAAACACTTTGGAACCTGGCTGTGAGACGGGAATATATCCCAAAATCATGCAGGATGGATGTGATGGTATGCAAAGTCTCGGTTATATCGGAAATATGCGAAATTATGCCACAGCGGGGTTTAAATATTTTGACTGTGAGAATATCAGAGAAATAACGATTATTGTAAGAGGATATGCAAAGGGATGTTTTGAAGTACGAACTACATGGGACGGAGAGGTACTTGCAAAAATTCCTGTTGCATATACAAATGTATGGACCAGGTATAGCGCTGCACTATTCATTCCAAATGGCAAACAGGCTATTTATCTGACTTATACAGGAGATGGAAATGCGAGTCTGCTGGGATTTGAATTGAAAAAATAAAATGTAACCAGAATACAGGAGGAAAGATGAAAGCAGAAATCAAAATAAACAGTGATAATGTAATTGCAGAAATTGATAACAGAATTTATGGGTCTTTTATTGAGCATTTAGGAAGAGCCGTTTATGGTGGGATTTATGAGCCAACACATGAAACAGCAGATGATATGGGATTTCGCAGGGATGTTATGGATGTTATCAAAAAGATGCAGGTACCAATTGTAAGATATCCGGGCGGTAACTTTGTATCGGGATATAACTGGGAAGACGGAACAGGCAATAAATCCAAACGTCCTAAAAAAATGGAGCTTGCGTGGTCATCCGTAGAAACAAATGAAGTAGGAATTGATGAATTTCAGGAATGGGCAAAGAGGGTTGGAGCAGAAGTAATGATGGCTGTTAATCTTGGTACAAGAGGAGCAGAAGAAGCCAGAAACCTGGTCGAATACTGTAATAGCGAAACACATACTTATTATGCGGATATGAGACGTAAAAACGGATTTGACAAACCTTTTGCAATCAAAACCTGGTGTCTTGGGAATGAAATGGACGGACCATGGCAGATTGGTTCCAAAACACCATATGAATATGCAAGACTTGCCTGTGAAACAGCAAAAATGATGAAATGGGTAGATTCTTCTATTGAACTTGTTGCCTGCGGAAGCTCTGGACCTGGAATGCCAACCTTTGGAGAATGGGAAAAGACTGTTTTAAGGGAAGGCTATGATTATATTGATTATATTTCCATGCATAATTATTATAAAAATCTTGATAATGATACACCTGCCTTTTTGGGAAGTTCTCTTGAAATGGATGATTTTATTAAAAATGTTATAAAAATATGTGATGAGGTAAAAGCAGAAAAAAAATCAGACAAAACGATTAATCTTTCTTTTGATGAATGGAATGTTTGGTTTCATAGTGAAGAACAAGATAAGAAACAGGAAAAATGGCAGATAGCACCACATCTTCTGGAGGATATATACAATCTTGAGGATGCACTGGTAGTTGGAAGTCTTTTGATTACGTTACTTAAAAATGCGGATCGAGTAAAAATTGCCTGTCTTGCCCAGCTTGTAAATGTAATCGCTCCGATTATGACTCAAAATGGGGGAAAAGTATGGCTTCAGACAATCTTTTATCCATTTTTCTATACTTCTGTTTATGGAAGAGGAAAAGCACTTGATTCACAGTGCGCATGCGATACGTATGATACGGAAAAATTCAAAAAAATTCCATACATAGAAATGGTTCCTGTATTATCGGAGGACGAAAAACAGATTATAATTTTTGCAGTAAACCGTTCTATGGACAGCGAATTAGAATTAAATATGCATATTAACGGTTTTGAAAAAATAACACTTATAAAACATACTGCTTTGGAAGGAGATGATGTGAAAGCATCCAACTCACCAGAGAATCCTGAAAATGTTATACCTGTTGAAAAGGATGTAAAAGAACAAATTCTTTTGGCCCCCTGCTCATGGAATATGTTAATTTTTGATATCTAAAAAACAAAAGGAATATTCGCTTGAAATGATAGCGGATATTCCTTTTGTTTATTCTTCAATGGAAGCTTTTGCTTGTTCCAGAGAAGTTGTAATTGCATTTAACAATACCATTGAGGTGTACTTGTTGTCATCCGAATAAGTAATGTTTTCAAGAGACTGTGTTTCAATAATCTGTGCAGAGAGTTCATCAAGTGCCGGTTCCATTAAAGGATACATTACACTTACGGTTTCATCCAGATTGTTGAGACGAACGGAAGTGATTTCTTCTGCACTTACGGTGACTTCTACATCCAGACTGGTATCATTAAAAACGATAGATGTTGTATATTTGCCTGGCGTATAAAGACTGGCTTCTTCCTTTTTTGATTTTGCTTCCTTAGGCTTAAAAATAATTACCAGTAAAACAATAAAAAGAATGGCGAGAGCAATAAAAATACCCGTATATATTAATTCTTTCAGACGTAGCACGACGATTTTCGTTCTTGCGCTCATATATGTATCCTGCATATGAAGATTTATATAAGTTATGTTTGAATACGGTTTTTTATACCGGAATATTTAGGAAAATAATATACTAATATTTACATGTAATGGTGCATAATGGACTTGACAAAAAGGGAGTAGAAAAGTTATATTAATACCGAACGAGGGCGTTCCAGACACACTGGGACTCTCTCTTTTTTGTTATTACAGGATGACTGACATGAAATGACATCTTTGGCAGATAAATAAGTTGAAAAGAACTTGAAAATTGATTACTATAAAAGCAGTAGGTTTCGAAGAAAATGGAGGTATTTCATATGAAGAGTTATACAAGAGAGGATATTATCAGACGGGCAAGGGAGGAGGACGTAGAATTTATTCGTCTTCAGTTTACCGATTTATTTGGTAATTTAAAAAATCTTGCGATTACATCAAGTCAGTTAGAGAAGGCATTGAATAATAAGTGCATGTTTGACGGTTCCAGCATTGAAGGGTTTATCAGAACCGAGGAGTCTCAAATGTATTTATATCCTGATTTGAATACCTTCGAGATTTTTCCGTGGAGACCTCAGCAGGGAAAAGTGGCCAGATTATTCTGCGATGTGTATAAACCGGATGGAACACCTTTTGAAAGTGATTCCAGATACGTGTTAAAAAAGGCAGTTAAGGCAGCAGCAGATATGGGATATACATTTGAAGTAGGACCGGAATGTGAATTTTTCCTTTTTAACACGGATGAAAATACTTTACCTACCACTATGACACATGAACAGGCAGGTTATTTTGATTGTGGTCCGATAGACTTTGGAGAAAATGCAAGAAGAGATATTGTCCTGACTTTAGAGGATATGGATTTTGTAATTGAATCATCTCATCATGAGGTTGCACCTGCACAGCATGAGGTTGATTTTAAATATGATGAAGCACTGATTACGGCTGATAATATTATGACGTTTAAACTTGCGGTTAAGACCATTGCAAAGCGTCATGGTTTACATGCAACCTTTATGCCAAAGCCTAAATATGGTGTAAATGGTTCCGGCATGCATATCAATATGTCTCTTATGAAAAAAGGAGAAAATATTTTTTATGATGCAAAGGACGAGCTTGGGCTTAGTAAAGAAGCCTATTATTTTATGGGCGGTATTATGAAGCATATAAAAGCAATTTCAGCTATAACGAATCCTTTGATTAATTCTTACAAACGTCTGGTACCGGGATATGAGGCACCAACTAATGTAGGTTGGAGCACAGGAAATAACAGCCCGTTATTCCGTATCCCATGTGAAAAGGCAGAAAATACCAGAATCGAATTGAGAAGTCCGGATCCTTCTGCTAATCCATATCTTGCATTTGCAGTATGTCTGATGGCAGGTCTTAATGGAATAAAAGAAAAACAGGAACCACCTAAGAGCATGGAGTTTATTAAAAAGAGCAGTATCCAGATGTTACCTGATACATTAAAAGATGCCATTGCGGAATTGGAAAAAGATACTTTTATTAAGAGTGTTCTGGGAGAGAGTTTGTCCAAACGTTATATAGAACTTAAGAAGAACGAATGGCAGCAGTACACATCACAGATTACTCCGTGGGAAATAGAACAATATCTGGATAAATATTAAAAATAATAGAAATTATGCAAGAAAACTAGAAATAAAAAAGGAGGTGGCAGCACGTGGTGAATATCATTGTGGTTTTTCCGAAGATTGAAGATGCAAAAAACGTGAAAAATCTCCTTGTCAGAAACGGTTTTGATGTGGCTGTCATCTGCAGTACGGGTGCACAGGCGATACATTATGCCGATGGTCTTGGAAGTGGAATTATGATTTCTGCATATAAATTTCAGGACATGCTCTATTCTCAGCTAAAGGATTGTCTGCCTGCTGGATTTGAAATGCTTTTGCTTGCATCACGCAATCATTTACAGGAATGTGATGACGGTAGTCTGGTGACATTGCCGGTTCCGTTTACAATGCGAGATTTACTGAATACAGTTGACATGATGTCACAGTCAATTGTACGACGCAAGAAAAAACAGCGTTTACAGCCAGCACAAAGAAGTGAAGAAGAACAGCAATTAATTGATGATGCTAAAATGATTCTGATGGAACGAAATAATTTTACGGAAGAAGAAGCACATCGTTATATTCAAAAAAGCAGTATGGATAGTGGAACTAATCTGGTAGAAACGGCACAGATGGTATTATCACTATTAAAGAGTTAATAGAAAAGGGTATAAGAGATGAAGTTTACGAAAATGCAGGGTTGTGGAAATGATTATGTCTATATCAATGGATTTACAGAGAAGATTTCACAGGAGAAAAAACCGGAAATTGTAAGAAAAATAAGTGACAGACACTTTGGAATAGGAAGTGACGGAGCTATTTTCATTAATCCGGCCATGACAGCTGACTTTGAAATGGAAATGTATAATGCAGATGGTACACGTTCTGAAATGTGTGGGAATGGAATACGCTGCGTTGGTAAATATGTATACGATCATTTTATGACGGAACAGACCGAGATTACTGTTGTGAGTGCCGGAAAGGTAAAATACTTGTCCTTATCACTTGAGAATGGGCTTGTGTCAAGAGTTCGCGTAAATATGGGAGCACCGATTTTGGATGCACCTCTTATTCCGGTTATTAATGAGACAAGTCCGGTGGTAGATGAGCCGATTATAGTAGAAGATAAAGAATATAAAATGACATGCGTGTCAATGGGTAATCCACATGCAGTAGTATTTGTAGATGATGTAGAACATCTTGATATTAATGCTGTCGGCCCTTATTTTGAAAATCACAAACGTTTTCCAAACCGCGTCAATACAGAATTTGTACAGGTTATAGATAAAAATCATATAAGCATGAGAGTCTATGAAAGAGGAACCGGAGAGACACTTGCCTGCGGAACCGGATGCTGTGCCAGTGTAGTGGCATGTATTCTGAATGGAAAAACAGACACAGATGTTTTTGTTTCTGTTTTAGGCGGTGAAATTGAAGTGGAATGGAATAGGGAAGAAAATCAAACATATATGACAGGACCAGCCGAAACGGTCTTCGAAGGAGAAATCGATGTATAAAATAAACAGTAATTATTTAAGACTGCAGGGAAGTTATTTGTTTTCTACTGTAGCCAAAAAAACAAATGCTTTTATAAGTGCTAATCCGGATAAAAAAGTAATCCGTTTAGGAATTGGAGATGTTACACAGCCACTTGCACCTGCTATTATTGATACATTGCATAGTGCGGTAGATGAAATGGGAAAAGCAGAGACATTTCGTGGCTATGCACCGGATTTGGGATATGATTTTTTACGTAATGCAATCATGGAAAATGATTACAAAGCAAGAGGATGCCAGATTGAAGCAGATGAAATATTTGTATCAGATGGTGCCAAATCCGATTCGGGAAATATTCAGGAAATCTTCAGTACGGATAACGTGATTGCAGTATGCGACCCTGTTTATACCGTATACCTTGATACGAATGTTATGGCAGGAAGAACGGGGGAATTTGATGAAGCAGCAGGCAATTTTAAAGGTGTCATCTATATGCCTTGTCTTGCAGAAAATAATTTTGTTCCACAGATTCCAGAGGAGACACCTGACTTAATTTATTTATGCTTCCCAAATAATCCAACAGGAGCTGCTATAACAAAATCCCAGTTACAGGAATGGGTTGATTATGCCAATAAAGTAGATGCAGTCATTATTTATGATGCGGCATATGAGGCATATATTACAGAAGATGATGTTCCACACAGTATCTATGAGTGCGAAGGTGCCAGAACATGCGCCATTGAATTACATTCTTTTTCCAAAAACGCCGGATTTACCGGACTCCGTTTGGGCTATACTGTAATTCCCAAGGATTTAGTGTGTGAAGGTACATCACTTCATTCCCTTTGGGCAAGAAGACATGGTACAAAATACAATGGAGCACCTTATATTGTTCAGCGTGCCGGAGAAGCAGTTTATTCAGAAGCAGGTAAAAGCCAGTTAAAAGAACAGGTCGCTTATTACCAGAAAAATGCACGATATATTTACGACCATATGAAAGAATACGGTTATGAGGTATATGGTGGTGTAAATGCACCATACATCTGGTTAAAAGCACCAAATAACATGACAAGCTGGGAATTCTTTGATTACTTTCTTGAAAAAGCCAATGTGGTTGGTACACCTGGTTCCGGATTTGGTAATTGTGGCGAAACCTATTTCCGCCTGACTGCATTTGGAAGCTATGAAAATACTGTAGAAGCTATGAAACGTATTAAAGCACTCTAAAATGTGAAAAAAAAGATTGCATTTTCAAAAATCATGTGTTAGCATACAGAATATAATTTGATAAACAAGGATGCAAAGGCGTATCCGTTAAATGCGATGAAAGAGACTCTGATTAGGGAACATGACAGGAAGATAACGTCACCGACTGAAAGCGTTATACATGGAAAATAATTAAGGGAACACTCCGGAGCAGATTACTTGAACCTGTATATACAGTTAGGGTAATCCGTTGACATACGTTACATGTGGTATGATGAAAGTCATACGTGAGAGGAATTTGCCTTTGGTAGTTCAATGCGGGTGGTACCGCGGATATATTCAATAATCCGTCCCGAGATACAGGAAACTGTGTCTCGGGACTTTTTTGCGCGTCCCAGCAGTGCTGCCGGGACGAAAAGTAAGGAAACGAAAATAATTTCAAGGGAGGAAAAAACAATGATGGAAAACAAGTACAGAACAACAATTTTAAAAGACATAACAGAAGAAAGCATAGGAAAAACAATTAAGGCAGCAGGTTGGGTCGAAAACATAAGAGATCATGGAGCCGTTTCTTTTATTGATTTGCGTGATATGTATGGAGTATTACAGGTGGTTTTAAGAGATACTTCTCTTTTAAAGGGCATTACTAAGGAAATGTGTCTCTCGATAGAAGGATTGATTGAAAAAAGAGATGAGGAAACATACAATCCAAAGATTCCAACCGGAACAATTGAACTTGAAGCAGAGAAAATAGAGATACTTGGAAAAGTATATCAACAACTTCCGTTTGAGGTTATGACATCGAAAGAGACAAGAGAAGATGTCAGATTAAAATACCGTTATTTAGATTTAAGAAACGAAAAAGTAAGGGATAACATCCTGTTTCGGTCAAAGGTTATTGCTTACCTTCGTCAGAAGATGACAGAGATGGATTTTGTTGAGATACAGACTCCGATTTTATGTGCATCTTCACCTGAAGGAGCAAGAGATTATATTGTTCCTTCCAGAAAATACAAAGGAAAATTCTATGCACTTCCTCAGGCACCACAGCAGTACAAACAGCTTTTAATGGTATCCGGGTTTGATAAATATTTTCAGATTGCACCATGTTTTCGTGATGAGGATGCAAGAGCAGACCGGTCACCGGGTGAATTCTATCAGCTTGATTTTGAAATGAGCTTTGCAACACAGGAAGACGTATTTCGTGTTGGAGAAGAAATATTAACAGCAACCTTTAATAAATTTGCACCGGAAGGATTTAAGGTTACACAGGCTCCTTATCCGGTTATCAGTTACAAGGAGGCCATGTTACAATATGGTTCAGACAAACCGGATTTACGTAACCCGCTTCGAATTATGGATGTAACGGATTTCTTCCAGAAATGTACCTTCAAACCATTCATTGGAAAAACAGTTCGTGCCATTAAGGTTTCATCTGAAATGTCCAAAGGATTTCATGAGAAACTGCTTAACTTTGCTACATCTATTGGAATGGGTGGCTTAGGATATTTAGAGGTTATGGAGGATTTATCTTACAAGGGTCCAATTGATAAATTCATTCCGGATGATAAAAAGAAGTCATTAATTGAATTGGCGGATTTACATCCACATGATACAATATTCTTTATAGCAGATAAAGAAATGCGAGCAAGTCTTTTTGCAGGACAACTTAGAAACGAATTGGGTGAGAAACTTGGACTGACAGAAAAAGATGCATATCGTTTCTGCTACGTAAACGATTTCCCGATGTATGAATTAGACCCAGAGACCAAACAGCTTGGATTTACACACAACCCATTTTCCATGCCACAGGGGGGGCTTGAAGCATTAAAAGAAAAAGATCCACTGGATATTTTGGCATATCAGTATGATATCGTATGTAATGGGGTGGAACTATCTTCAGGAGCTGTACGTAATCACGATATGGAGATAATGGTAAAAGCATTTGAAATTGCAGGATATGATGAAGAGACATTGAAGAACAAATTTGGTGCACTCTATCAGGCATTCCAGTTTGGAGCACCTCCACATGCCGGTATGGCACCTGGTGTAGACCGTATGATTATGTTGCTTCGTAACGAAGAAAACATTCGTGAAGTAATTGCGTTCCCGATGAGTGGAGAGGCCAAAGATTTGATGTGTGGGGCACCAAATGATGTCACAGAGCAGCAGCTTCGAGAGGTTCATATTAAAGTAAGAGAATAGTAAAGGAGGAACCACATGGCACATGTAATAGATGATGACACGATTGAATATGTAGGAATTTTAGCAAAACTTGAATTATCGGGTTCTGAAAAGGAACAGGCAAAAAAAGATATGGAAAGCATGCTGAATTATATTGATAAATTAAATGAACTGGACACAAAAGAGGTAGAGCCTATGTCTCATATTTTTCCTGTTACTAATGTCTTTCGAGAGGATGAAGTGACTAATAAAGATACAAGAGAAGCACTCCTTGAGAATGCTCCGCAGGAAAAAGATGGTATGTTTGTAGTTCCCAAAACGTTTGAGTAGAAAGGAGACATTATGGATATTTTACAGATGACGGCTGTTGAACTTTCAAATGCTATTAAAGAAAAAAAAGTAACAGTTATGGAAGCTTTGCAGACCGCTATTAATCAAATAGAAAAAAAAGAAGAATCCCTTCACTCATTTGTGACAATAGATAAGGAAGGTGCCATTAAGCAGGCCAGGGAGGTACAAAAAGCAATTGATGAAGGAAAGTTAAATGGACCTCTTTGCGGTGTCCCGGTAGCAATAAAGGATAACATGTGTACAAAGGATTTACTTACGACATGTTCTTCTAAAATCCTTTATAATTTTATTCCGACCTACTCGGCAGTGGCAGTGGAAAAATTAAAAGAAGCGGGTGCTGTTATTATAGGAAAGACAAATATGGACGAATTTGCCATGGGTTCTACAACAGAGACTTCTTTTTTTGGAGCGACTAAAAATCCGTGGAATGAAGAACATGTACCGGGGGGATCAAGCGGTGGTTCGGCAGCAGCAGTAGCATCAGGCGAATGTGCCTTTGCACTTGGCTCAGATACTGGTGGTTCTATCAGACAGCCGGCAGGATTTTGTGGAGTTGTTGGCATGAAACCGACTTACGGAACCGTTTCCAGATATGGATTAATTGCGTATGGTTCTTCACTTGATCAGATTGGACCATTGTGTAAAGACGTAAGAGACTGTGCAGCAATTCTAGAGACAATTTCAGGATATGATGAAAAAGATTCTACATCCATTAAGCGGGAAGATACTGATTTTACAAGTGCACTTATAAATGATGTCAAAGGAATGAAAATCGGAATTCCTAAGGATTATTTTAAAAAAGGACTGGATGAGGAAGTCAAAACAGCCGTTTTAAGTGCATGTAAAATGTTAGAAGAAAAAGGTGCAGTGATAGAAGAATTTGACTTAGGACTTGTAGATTATGCAATTCCGGCTTATTACACAATTGCATCAGCAGAAGCAAGTTCGAATCTGGAACGTTTTGATGGAATCAAATATGGCTATCGAACAGAAGAATTTGAAGGACTGCATGATATGTATAAAAAGACACGTTCCGAAGGATTTGGTCCTGAAGTAAAAAGACGTATTATGCTTGGCTCTTTTGTATTAAGCAGTGGATATTATGACGCATATTATTTAAAGGCGTTGCGTGTAAAGGCATTGATAAAAAAAGCGTTTGATGAAGCCTTTTCAAAATATGATGTCATCATTGGACCTTCAGCACCAACAACAGCTCCAAAACTTGGTGATAGTTTAAATGACCCTCTTAAAATGTATTTAGGAGATATCTATACAATTTCAGTAAACCTTGCAGGTCTTCCGGGAATTACAGTTCCCTGTGGAACAGACAAGATAGGACTTCCAATCGGACTCCAGTTGATTGGGGACTGTTTTATGGAAAAGAAACTGATTCAGACAGCATATACGTATGAATGTTCAAGAGGAGCATTTTCTTTACCGTATTAATGGAGGAGAATAAGATGGAAAAAAAATATGAAACCGTAATCGGATTGGAAGTGCATGTAGAACTTGCAACGAAAACCAAAATTTTCTGCGGTTGCTCAACATCATTTGGCGGTGCACCGAATACACACACCTGCCCAGTATGTACAGGTATGCCTGGGACACTTCCTGTTTTAAATAAAAAAGTTCTCGAATATGCGGTAAGTGTTGGACTTGCAACTAATTGTGAGATTACAAGATATGCAAAATTTGACCGTAAAAATTATTTTTATCCGGATAATCCACAAAATTATCAGATTTCCCAGCTCTATCTGCCTATATGTCATGATGGATATGTAGAAATAGATACGGAAAACGGTAAAAAGAAAATAGGAATTCATGAGATTCATATGGAAGAAGATGCCGGAAAGCTGATTCATGACGACTGGGATGATGTGTCTCTTGTAGACTACAACCGTTCAGGAGTTCCACTTATCGAAATCGTATCAGAACCGGATATGAGAAGTGCTGATGAAGTAATAGCATATCTTGATAAATTACGTATGCAGATTCAGTATTTGGGAGCATCTGACTGCAAATTACAGGAAGGCTCCATGCGTGCGGACGTTAATCTTTCCATAAGAGAAGAGGGGGCAAAAGAATTTGGTACAAGAACAGAAATGAAAAACCTGAATTCTTTTAAGGCAATAGCACGTGCTATTGAAGGAGAAACCATCCGCCAGATTGATTTAATTGAAAGTGGCGAAAAGGTAACACAGGAAACAAGAAGATGGGATGATACAAAAGGCATGTCATATCCGATGCGTTCTAAGGAAGATGCAAAAGACTATCGTTATTTTCCAGATCCGGATCTTGCACCTATTTGTGTTGAGGAAGAATGGCTGGATGAATTAAAGAAAAACATGCCGGAATTTAGAGAAGAGAAATTAACGCGATACGAGAAAGAATATGGTCTGCCGGATTATGATACACAGATTCTCACACAGACAAAGCAGATAGCAGATTTGTTTGAACAGACTGTAGCACTTGGGGCGGATGCAAAAAAAGTGTCCAACTGGCTGATGGGTGAGACCATGCGTTTATCAAGAGAAAAGAATATGGATCTTGATAAAATCAAGATTACTTCCAAGAATCTTGCAGCTTTTCTTGCTATGGTAGAAAAAAAGGAAATCAGTGGAACTGTAGCGAAAGAAGTTTTTGAAGTTATGTTTATGGATAATGTAGACCCGATTGCATATGTAGAAGACAACAAACTCAAAACAGAGTGTGACGATGGAAAACTAAATGATGTAATTTTACAGATAATTAAGGATAATCCGAAGTGCGTAGAGGAATATCGGGGTGGTAAGATAAAAGCTATCGGTGCATTAGTGGGTCAAACGATGAAAGCGATGGGCGGAAAAGCAGATCCGGTTACCATAAGACAGATAATTGAAGATGAATTGTCATAAGTAATTACCAAATGTTACAGAAATATTAAAAAATTTGCTTTTTTTCCAAAAAGGGATACTTTTTTTGAAAAATTATAGTATAATAATGCTAAAGTAGTTTTTCGATTGGGGTATTTAAATTGGGAAGGGGCAATAGTAATGAAAAACATAGCAGTCATTACGGCTGGTTTGGATGTTAATCATGCCCATAGAATCATATGCGGTGTGACAGAATGTGTAGAAGAAAATAATGCGAATGCTTTTATTTTTACCTGTAGAAGACGTTTTAGAAAAAATGAAGCATATGATGAGGGAGAATATAATATTTATAATCTCCCTGATTTTCATTTACTTGATGGAGCGATTTTAGTAAACAGTACCGTTGGTTGTGAAGAGGTGCTGGAGGCTATGACGCATAGAATAGAAGATGCTAAGATTCCGGCTGTCGGCATTGAACGTGATGATGCCAATATGTTCAATATTTGTATTGATAACAGAGCTGCTATGCGCGAAATGGTAGAGCATTTTGTCAAGGTACATGGCTATACTAAGATTAACTTTGTGACAGGACCCATGACCAATCAGGAAGCATGGGAACGCCTGGAAGCCTATAAAGAAGTTTTAAGGGAAAATGGCATTCCAATTGAAGAAGAACGCATCTATTATGGTGACTTTTTAAAGGTTACCGGTATGGCAGCAATGGAATATTTTTTGGAGACACAGAAGGAATTACCTCAGGCGGTTATTGCTGAAAATGATGTTATGGCAATGGGAATATATGATATTTTGGAAAAACATAACATTAAAGTACCACAGGATATTACACTGGCTGGATTTGATGATGACTATGACGCCAAATTCCATGTTCCGTCTTTAAGTTCTGTTTCAAGACGACAGGAAGATGTAGGATATGCTGCATGTGAAAAAGTTTTGTTTAACAGTAAAAATCTGGTGGGAAGACTTTTTATTCCGACAGAGTCACACTTTCGTGAAAGCTGCGGATGTAAAGAAGAACATAGTGAAGATTATCTTACATTTCGTAAAAATTATTATGACAGAAAACGTACGTCAGAATTATATATGGAAATCACCCAGTCGATGTCAGCAGACTTAGTCGGCGTGGAATCTTTTGAACAATTACGGGATTATTTAAGAAGATATTTTCTTCAGATTGAATGTGAGGAAAGTTATCTGTTTATATGTGATGATTTTTCTGATATTGACAGAACTACAGATATTTATCGGGAAGATGCTATTGTTTCTGATTATATTAATAAAGGGTATGGTGAGAATGACCAACTTTTGTTGGGATATGATCATCAGCATTTTATGGACAACTCCCATTTTGGTTTTAATGATTTATTACAAATGGTTAAAGAGTCAGGAAAAACCGGAAAAGTATATGCTATTTCACCGGTTCATTATGGTAATCAGTGCTTTGGGTATTTCGTAATTTGTAACAGCGAATTTCCCTATGACAATCAATTATACTATTCATGGCTTACTAACATTGGTAATGCAATTGAGACCATTCGCAAACAGAAATTACTGCAGTCCATGATTGAAAAACTTGATTCCGTATGGAGTTTTGATACACTGACAAAACTGTATAATCGTTCGGGATTTCGTAAATATGGGTTGCGGGTATGGAAAGAGGGAATGAGCAAACAGGGTATTCTTATTCTTTTCATGGATTTGGATGCACTGAAAAAAGTAAATGATACATATGGTCATGAAGAAGGAGATAATTATATTCGATTATTTGCGGGTATTCTAAAGGAAATTAAGTGCCATGGCGATATTATTATGCGATATGGCGGTGATGAATTTGTGTATATGGCACCTGTCTCAGAGAAACGAACAGGAGAATTTTTCAAAAAACAAATTCATGATGCAATGGATAAGCACAATAAGGAGTCAGGGTTACGGTATAAATTAGATGCAAGTATCGGCTGCTATGTGGTGGCAAAAGAAAGTGGCATGAATTTGGAACAGGCAATTGAAGAAGCAGATTTAAAGATGTATGAAATTAAACGTAAAAAGAAAAGAATATAATAAATGACGACATAAAAAGAACGGATATTTATGAGTGCAGATTACTGCTTTCATAGATATCCGTTCTTTTATTAACATTTATTTTGCAGTTTCAATGTAGTCTAAAAAAGCAAGAGTATTATCAACATGCAGCGAATTATAGAAGATACAGAAATAAGCGTCGGAATTAGGGTAACTGTTAGTCTCTACAATACTGGGTGCGTCCGTTACACGAATAGCAACAGGTACTTTTTTGCCGGGGGTTTCGAAGGAGTCCATATAAATCAAATCGTCTTTGTATGTTTCTAGTTGTTTGTCAGTAAGCACAGTGGATAAATCCAGTAAATATTCATTTTGATAAAAAATGTCAAAATAACGCTTGTCAGTTACACAGCCATCCAGTTCACCGGCAGCAATCATAAGAATTAATTTCTGCTCATTGGTGTCGTCGTATTGTGTACGGTTTTCAGATGCAATGTAAAAAGAAGTATCAAGGATTACATCCTGTTTATCAGCATCAAATGTAATATTTTTTGAAAAGTCATCCATAATTACTTCGGCATCTACATTAGGAAAACCATTGACATATACCATTCTTAATATGCATTCTTGTCTGTTAAGATAGGATGAAATTGTTAAAATGATAGCAATAATTGCTAAGACAGCAATTATAGTATGCGTTTTATAATAGTAAAAGAAATAAGAAAGTCTTTCTTTCATTCCCTGCTCTTTCAGAACTTTTTTTCGTTGTTCTTTAATCTCGTCTCTTACGGAATTGCCGATTGCCATGATATTGTCGTCCTTTCTTTGATAAATTATATGATAAAAGCAAAGTCATTTAATGTCAACGAAAGGAAATGTGTACTATCTAAAATTTTTATAAACTCTTTAAAAAGTGTTGAGAATATGCGAGGTTATAGACTTGAAAGTTTTGAAAATATGTAATATGATTATAAAAACCATTTCGTAAATTCATTTCTTAGCAATAATCAGAAATTTACTTATTATAAAGTGGGAAATAAGGAGGAACGTATAAATGACACGCGATACATTTATTGAAGTGCTTGTAGAAGGCAAAACCCCAATTTTTACAAATATCTTTAAATATGTTCTTTATATTTTTACGGTTATTTTTGTGGCAGGCTATATATTCTTCGGAATAGTTTCTATTTTATTGGCAGTTGCCTGTGGAGTTGGAGCATATTTTGTGGCGATGAGATCTCAGGTGGAATACGAATATGCATACATGAATAAGGAACTGGATGTAGATATTATATATTCCAAACAGAAAAGAAAACATTTAGACACATTTGACATAGGAAAAATGGAAGTGTTAGCACCTCTTAATTCCTACCATTTAGATGAATTTAAAAATCGTAATTACAAATTATGTGATTACAGTTCCGGAATAGATGCAAGTCCCGAAAGACGATACGTTATGTATTATAATGGTGAAAAAAAAGTAGTTTTTGAACCGACACAGGAAATGGTAGAGGCCATTACATATATTGCACCGCGTAAGGTTTATCGTGATTGACATTACGAAATTAGTCTGTTAATATTTTGAAATTATCACATAAATGAAGGAGGAGAAAAATGGGTCAGATTATTCGCGAAGGCATTACATTTGATGATGTACTTTTAGTACCGGCATATTCACATGTAATTCCAAATCAGATTGATGTATCAACCTGGTTAACAAAAAAGATTAAATTAAACATTCCGATTATGAGCGCAGGAATGGACACTGTTACAGAACACAGAATGGCAATTGCAATGGCAAGACAGGGTGGAATTGGTATTATTCATAAGAATATGTCAATTGAAGCACAAGCAGAGGAAGTAGATAAAGT
>CAZAQH010000040.1:0-2006 GCA_964487395.1 uncultured Lachnospiraceae bacterium
AATGGAATCTCAGAAGCCAGATAAACAGAGGCTTAGAGATTCCGAGAGTCTATTTGTGATTAAAGGAGAAATGGGGAAATGAAAAAAGAATTATGTATTTTTTCGGCAGTGGCAGTATTATGTCTTGCCGGATGTGGTTCTACGTCTGAAAAAGAAGTATTAAGCACATCAGAAGTAATTGAGTCAACAGAAGAGGAATCATCGGAAGTTATATCAACAGAAGAAGAGACTACCAGTGAAGAAGTTGAGAAAAAGCAAAGAAAACATCAAAATCCAATATAGAAGCATCGGATGATATTTATAGTTTTCAAATTACAATCAATGATGAGCTATATCAGTTCCCGATGACATATGAAGATTTTACAGCATATGGATGGGAATATGATCCGGGATCTTATGATGATGCAATAGAGTTAGCACCCAATCAGTATTCACCATTTGAAAAATTTAAGAAAGATGGACTTCAGATAAATGGTGTTGTAGCTAATTTGGGAATGAATACAGTATCAATAGAAGAATGCATCATATGTGGCGTTAGTATAGAAAAATTTTATTTTGATAAAGAGAATAGTAATCCTAAAGTCGAACTGCCAGGTGGTATTGTGCGAGGAGAATCCACGTTAGATGATGTAAAAGCAGCATATGGAGATCCTTCATCAGATTATGATGGTGACCTTTATACGATGTTAGAATACGATTTAGATTATGATCAGGAAGTAAAATTATATGTAGATAAAGATACTGGTACTTTGGGAAACATTGATATACGAAATTTAGTACCAATTGAGTCTGAGGGCGCGGATACTGAATCAGCAGAAATCAGCGATGAAGTGCCGGATGTTGTTTTAAAATATGAGGCACCAACTTCATTAAAAGGAGATTTAGAAGAATTTGTCTTCGAATTAGATGGCGATTTATACCGCTTGCCTGCTCCAGTTTGCGAATTTGAAAAGAACGGCTGGAAGGTTATTGATGATGATAGTGATATGGTAATAAAAGGCAAAAGCTATGGTTGGGTTACCATGATGAAAAACAATCAGAAGTTTCACACAATTGTGAATAATTATGATGGTAATGCAACATCCGTTAATAATTGTTTTATCTCAAAAGTAGAAGCCAGTGAATATGGTGCAGATCTTTCAATGAAATTACCAAATGGAATAGAAACAGGAATGTCAAAGAAAGATCTTGATAAAATCATATCAGGAATTTCAGATGTTGTGACAGATGAAGATGACACATTTTTCTATTATGATATCGTTTTATTGGACTCAGAGTTGGAAAGAGTCAGTATTAAGGTAAATAAAGAAAGTAATAAAATTACTATTATAGAGATTAGTCATTACGATGCAGAAAAAGATTTTATGAGCAGATAGTATTTATAAACAGCTTCCGGTTTAGTGAAACCGGAAGTTGTTTTTTTCTTGAATTCATATTAGTATATAATAACTTAGGAGAATACAAAATATGAAAAAAAATGGGGTTATTATATTGTGTATCATGTTGCTGTTTTGCGGATGTGGAAATAAGACGCAGGCAGTTATATTTGAGCAGACAACAGCAAGCGAAATCACAGAGACTGTTACAGAGACGCAAGCGAATATTTCGGATAGTGTGTCAGAGGTTGAAAGTGTAGAAGCAGATACAGATACAGATACAGAAGATGTTGAGGAAAGCAGAGCTATTGTGCTTTGTTTTGCAGGAGACATCAATTTTGATGAAAACTGGCCGACGATGCAATGTTTTAACGAACAGAAAAATGGTCTTTCGGACTGTATATCTGAGGATATTATTGAAGACGTAAAGTCGAGTGATTTGTTTATGCTTAATAATGAATTTACATATAGCGACAGAGGCACGCCGATGGAAGGCAAAATGTATACCTTTCGGGCAAAGCCACAGAGAGTAGATTTACTAAAAGATATGGGTGTAGATATTGTGTTGCTTGCAAATAATCATGTTTATGATTATGGTAAGGATGCCATGCTTGATACCTTTGATGTACT
>CAZAQH010000040.1:2016-7897 GCA_964487395.1 uncultured Lachnospiraceae bacterium
CATTGATTATGTAGGAGCCGGTCGTGATATCACGGAAGCATGTAATATTGTCTATTATGATATAGAAGGAATGAAGATTGCTTATGTTGCAGCCTCAAGAGCTGAGAAAAACAGAATGACACCTCAGGCAACGGAAAATAGTCTGGGAATACTTCGGGCATATGACTCAGAGCGATTTATTGAACTTGTAAAGGAAGCAAAGCAAAACAGTGATTTTGTGGTAGCTAATATTCACTGGGGAACCGAATATTCCTATGAACTTGAAGCGGTACAAATAGAACTTGGACATGCACTCGTAGAGGCAGGGGCAGATGCGGTTATCGGAACACATCCACATGTTTTGCAGGGAATTGAGATTTATAAAGAGGTCCCGATTTTTTATAGTCTCGGGAATTTCTGGTTTAATGAAAAAGATCTTTATTCTGGGTATATTAAGCTGTCTATTGATACAACAAATAAAACAATTAAAGATATGACCTTTGTACCCTGTGTTCAGCAAAATTGTGCAACAAGACTATATAAAGATGAACAGGAAGAAAGAGAAATCTTTGATTTTATAGAAGATATTTCCCCCAATGTTACAATTAACAATGAGGGAATCATAACAGAAAATAATTAGTGATATCCAATAAAGGAGCATATATGCAATACCGTATTCTTGTAGTCGAAGATGATAAAACAATTGCAGAAGAGATTAGCACCTATTTAAGAACATGGGATTTTGAAGTGGGTTTAATCTCGGATTTTTCAGCAGTAATGGAAGAATTTGGTGCTTTTTCGCCACACCTTGTTTTAATGGATGTATCTTTGCCATTTTTCAATGGGTATCATTGGTGCACTCAGATTCGCAAACTGTCACAGATTCCAATTATTTTTCTCTCATCTGCAAGCGATAATATGAATATTGTGATGGCAATGAATATGGGTGGAGATGATTTCATTGCTAAACCGTTTGATTTACAGGTGCTCTCGGCAAAGATTCAGGCAATGCTTCGAAGAAGCTACTCCTATCAGGGACAGAATGAATTGCAGGAATGCAAAGGGGTTATGCTGAATACTTCAAATGGAGTAATGGATATCGCAGGACAAAAGGTGGAATTAACCAAAAATGAATTCCGTATGTTACAACTATTATTTTCCCATAAAGGCGAAATTGTCACAAGGGAAGCATTAATGACTCATTTGTGGGACAGTGACTGTTTTGTGGATGATAATACACTGGCTGTCAATATGACAAGACTTCGTAAAAAACTTTCCGAATATGAAAAAGAGGATTTAATCATTACAAAAAAGGGAATTGGATATCTGGTGGAGGAATAGATGAAGATAGTAATGATGTGGATAAAAAAAGAACTTCCCATGTTATCAGGTATGTTTCTTATCACATGCCTCTTACTTTTATGCACTTATTTATATGGAGAAAATATGGAGCCGGCATTTCTGACATTACAGGTATGTGGCTTCTTTTTTATACTTTGGTGTGTTGTTTCTTTTTATTTTTATAATAAAAGATGTCATGCATTGTTACAGGCAGAGAAAGAAATGCAGCATTCACTTGCAAACTTGCCGATAGCGGTGGATTATACGGAAGAGCAATACCAAAAAATGCTGCAGGAACTATACGAAGAGTGCACACAGGTAAAGCAGACACTTATGCATCGAACAAGTGAGGAAAAGGATTACTATACACTCTGGGTACATCAGATTAAGACTCCAATTGCAGCGATGCGTCTGATTTTACAGAATATGGATGATAAGGTGCGAGCAGCACAATTAGCACAGGAACTTTTTAAAGTAGAACAATATGCGCAAATGGCATTGCAGTATGTAAGACTTCAGGAAAATGGAACAGACTTAGATATCGGTACCTGCGATGTTTATGAAACAATAAAACAGGTAATTAAACAATACAAAGGAATTTTCATTGAAAAGAAATTATCACTTGTACTAGAACCTTTTTCATGCACTACCATTACAGATGAAAAATGGCTTGCTTTTATTTTTTCACAGATTTTATCAAACGCTCTGAAATATACAAATGAAGGTGAAATCGCTATTAATTACGAAGAAAAAGAAGAAGTTTACATAATATCAATTTGTGATACCGGAATTGGAATACAAACAGAAGATTTGCCACGTATTTTTGAAAAGGGCTTTACCGGATACAACGGACACCTGGATAAACGCTCCACTGGAATTGGTCTGTATTTATGTAAAAAAAGCGCGGATATGATTGGCATTCCAATAAAGGTAGAATCCGTCTTGCACAAAGGAACAAGCGTATATCTTACAATAATGAAAGATTGCAATACGAAAATGTAAGGTAAAATAAAGGCAGACATTTTGAGGATTTGATAAAGTGTTGTCAAAAGGAGGTAAGACAACACTTTTAAATCTACTGGCTTCTCTTGATAAGCCAACGGAGGGTGAGATTCTTCTAAATGGACAATCATTCCACCGTATTAAGCAAAAGGAGTTATCTGCTTTTAGACGAGACCGGCTTGGATTTGTATTTCAGGATTTTAATCTGTTGGATACATTTTCACTCAAAGATAATATTTTTCTGCCACTCGTATTACAGGGTGAAAAACCGGAAGTAATGGAAGAACGTTTAAAACCACTGACAGAAAAATTAAAAATCAGCGACTTACTGGAAAAATATCCATATGAAGTATCAGGCGGACAAAAGCAGAGAACAGCAGTAGCCAGAGCACTGATTACAAAGCCTCAGATTCTGCTTGCAGATGAACCAACGGGTGCACTTGATTCCAAAGCAGCAGGCAGTCTGCTTAAAATCTTCGGACAGATTAATCAAGAAGGCCAGACGATTCTTATGGTAACACACAGCATTCAGGCAGCTAAATGTGCCGGCAGAGTATTATTTATTAAGGATGGAAAGTTATTTCATCAGATTTATAGAGGGAATGCAACGAATGAAGAAATGTATATAAAGATTTCCGACACCCTGACCGTATTGCAGCAGGAAAATGGTAAGGGAGGCATGAAGCATGAATAAGATGCAACTGCTCCCGAAACTGGCAGTAACTTCTATTAGAAAAAACAAAGTAGTATATCTGCCTTATATTCTCACAATGGCACTTGCGGTAGCCGTGTTTTTTATGTTTGGCTGTATGATTAGTAATAAAATGCTTGCAAATGTACCATATGCAGGTTATATGTTAATGCTGTTACAGATAGGACGTGTACTTCTTGCCATTATGCTTGTTCCTTTTTTATTTTATACCAACAGTTTTCTAATAAAGAGACGAAAAAAGGAACTGGGTTTATATACAGTACTTGGTTTGGAAAAAAAGCACGTTGGCATTATGATGGTTGTAGAAACAATATGCATGTATATTGGTGCAGTTTTATTGGGATTGTCAGTTTCTGTTGATTTTTCAAAACTTATCTTTATGATTTTAATTCATGTAGCGGGAATGCCAAAAGATGCTGTTTTTACAATGGATGCTGCAAGCTTATTTTCTACACTTGCTTTATTTGGATTTGTTTCCTTTTTAAATCTTATGACCAATCTTTTTCAGGTTACGATGATAAATCCAACGGAATTATTACGGGAAGGTCATAAGGGTGAAAAAGAGCCAAAACATCTTTGGTTTTATACCTTTGTAGGAATTATAACACTGGGAATTGGATATTACATATCCATAACGGCGCAAATGGATTCGTTTATATTTATTAACTTTTTCCTTGCCGTATTTATGGTTGTCATTGGCAGTCATTTCCTGTTTACTTCAGGCAGTATTGCACTGCTTAGAACATTAAAAAAGAAAAAGAATTATTACTATAAAAAAGAGCATTTTGTAACAGTTTCGGGAATGCTTTATCGTATGAAACGTAATGCCTCCAGTCTTGTAAATATCTGTATTTTCAGCACTATGATTATTATTACGCTAATCTGTACCGTGACACTATTTTTAAGTGGCAATGATATATTACACTTTGATTCCCCGTATGATGGCGAATATGTATTTACAGATGGCAGTGCGACTGAAAAAGACACATTCCCGAAAGAAACCAATTCAGCGATTATGGATAAGGAAATGCCGGTTGTAGTGCTTACGATTGAGGAATACAATACACTGGAAAATGCAAACGAGACGATAGAAGCGGATGAGATTTTATTTTTTTCAACTGCCAGGGATTATGAATATGCTCAGGCAGTGATAGAAGGAGATACGTATCATATTAAAAAGCAGTTATCTGAGTTTTGTATTGATACAAAAGAACCACATACCTATTCCAATCGCCGATATTACGTTATTGTAGAAAACGAGCAGATTCAAACTGCAATGTGTGGAGATAAGCGAATGTATAAAGTGCTTTTCCATGTAAATGGCATGGCAGAAGGACGAAAAGCATTTCTTTCAAAGACAGATGCATATGTAAAAAATATGACATCCTATTATTACACACAGAATTCCATTGATCGGGGCGGAATGCTTAAATCAATGAATGCAGGACTCTTGTTTTTAGGTGTATTCTTTGGATTGATTTTCACTATTTTTCTGGTTCTTATTATGTATTACAAACAGATTGCAGAAGGGATGGAGGACAGTGACAGTTTTGGTATTATGCAGAATGTAGGAATGAACCGGGAGGATGTAAAAATACAATAAAGAATCAGATTCTTTTGGTGTTCGGACTACCACTGGCAGCAGCAATTCTTCACACAATAGTTGGTTTACAACTCACAATAAAACTTTTATATGCGTTAAATATATATAATACAGGAACGATTCAGTTTGCATCTGTTATGGTGGTGGTTATATTCGTGATATTTTATGGCATCAGTTATCTTCTGACAGCGAAGACGTATTATAAATTAGTAATCAAATAAATAATTGGACGCTATGATTTTTGAGGCTTAAATTTTACAATTTGGAAATTATCTGTTAGGACATAACAAATAATACCAAAAGGAGTAACTTATGAAAAAGCAATCATGGAATGTCCAAATCAATGGTTTCCCTTACACGATTGAAGCATCTGTAAAAGAAGTTTCTGTTAATCCGGGAGAGACAGCCTCATTTAAGAAATTCAAAAAAAGTGGTAGTATGTTTGACCAGATATATGAAATTCCGGTAGACGGGACTTCAGTTTATCTTCACATTGATTTTTTTGGAAAGAGAACACTTGTGGTTGATGGAATAGACTGCAATACCGGAGAAGCGTTTGTACCATTTAAAATGCCTGGATGGGGCTGGATATTTGTCATATTACATGCTATTAATTTCTTTATGCTGGTTGGCGGTGCAATTGGTGGTGTGCTGGCTGTTCTGATGTTAGGTCTGACTGCACGTATTGCATCAAATAGTAAAGATAAGACAGCAGTGAGAGTATGGAAATGTATTGGACTATGGCTGTTAGCTACTGTGTTAGAATTTATTTTTGCAGTTTTTTTAGTAACTCTTTTATATTAGAAATATAAAAGCAGACAGAATTCATGTGATTTTTATGAGACGGTTCTTTTTAGAGCCGTCTTTTCATATATTATAAATGTAGTGTGATCATCTTCTTAACACTATTTTAGCCCAAAGATGGTACAAAGTCATGTATATTTTTCTTATAGTACAAAGGGAAAGAAGAGGAGGTTACAAAAGGAATGGCATTATTTTTTAATCAATCCGTTAATGACGCGGCACAAAATTTAGATGTAGATATTACGTCGGGATTAACGAATGAAGAAGCACAAAAAAGAAGTGAAAAGTATGGTCTAATCGTTTGGAGGGGGGAAAAGAAAAATCTATCTTTCAGATGATGTTAGAACAACTTAAAGATTTTCTTGTTATTATTCTAATAATAGCAGCAGTTATTTCTATTGTATTAGGAGAAGCACTTGAAGGAATCATTATTCTTGCAA
>CAZAQH010000040.1:7997-14356 GCA_964487395.1 uncultured Lachnospiraceae bacterium
TGCAAAAGTTTTACGTAATGGACAAATTGTAGAGGTAGCATCATCGGATGTGGTTCCAGGTGATATTACTATTTTAGAAGCAGGTGACTATATTCCGGCCGATTTACGTTTAATTGAAACTGTGAATTTAAAAATTGACGAAGCTGCTCTTACAGGTGAATCAGTTCCGGTTGAAAAGGATGCAAATGTGGTATTGCCAATGGACGCAGGATTAGGAGACCGCATTAATAGTGCATATATGGGAACTGTTATTACATATGGTCGTGGAAAAGGCTTGATTACTGATATTGGTATGCAGACACAGATGGGTAACATTGCAGATATGTTAAATGAAACTCCTGATGAGTCCACACCATTACAGAAAAAACTTGATAGACTTGGAAAATTGCTTGGTATTGTATGTCTGGCAATTTGTGGTATTATCTTTTTACTTGGATTATGGCATGGCATGGAATTATTTGATATCTTTATGACATCTGTTTCTTTAGCTGTTGCAGCGATTCCGGAAGGTCTTACCGTAGTCGTTACCGTTGTTCTTGCAATGGGTATGCAGAAAATGGTTAAATGTAACGCAATTATCAAAAGGTTAAGTGCCGTTGAGACACTTGGAAGTACAACTGTTATTTGTTCAGATAAAACTGGAACATTGACACAGAATAAAATGACAATTCAGAAACTGTATGATGCAGAAAAAGAATATCTGGTTAGTGGAAGCGGTTATAGTCCAAAAGGCGAAGTAACAGATATGGATGGCAAAAAAGCATCGGATTCTGTGACAAAGTTAATTGAAGGTGGATTACTCTGTAATGATTCTATATATAATCCGGAAGAAGAGACTATTATTGGAGATCCGACAGAAGGCGCAATGGTAGTACTTGCTCATAAATGCAATATGGAAAAAAATGAGTGGGAGAAAAAATATCCGCGAATTCAGGAAATTCCATTTGATTCCGACAGAAAACTCATGTCAACCTTCCATGATATAAATGGAGAACTTGTTATGTATACAAAAGGTGCACCGGATGAATTACTGAAACGATGCACACATGTAGAAATAGCAGGAGAAGTACAAGAACTTTCTAAAGGAAAGAGAGACGAAATATTAGCCAAAAACAAAGAATTTGCTGAATCAGCATTGCGTGTAATTGGGGTAGCTTATCGTCTTGTTAAAAAAGTTGATACATCTCTTGAGGCAGAAAATAATTTGATTTTTGTAGGTCTTTTAGGAATGATTGATCCACCAAGAGAAGAAGCAAAAGAAGCAATTGACATATGTAAAGCAGCTGGTATTCAGGTTAAGATGATCACCGGAGATCATAAGATTACAGCAAGTGCAATTGGAAATCAGCTTGGAATCGTCACGGAAGGAACTGTTGAAGGACGAGAGATTTCCGATATGACAGAGGAACAGTTATGTGAATGTGTTAAACACACAAGTGTATTTGCCCGTGTTTCACCGGAACATAAGGTTAGACTTGTAGATGCAGTCAGAGCAAACGGAAATATTGCAGCTATGACAGGTGATGGTGTAAATGATGCTCCTTCTTTGAAACATGCAGATATTGGTGTGGCAATGGGTATTACCGGTACAGATGTATCCAAAGAAGCTGCGGATATGATACTGACAGATGATAATTTTGCGAGTATTGTAAAAGCAGTAGCGGAGGGACGAACCATTTACAGTAATATTCGTAAGGTAGTTGGATTCCTGCTTTCCTGTAATATAGGTGAGATTTTAGTTATTCTTTTCGCTATGCTTTCGAATCTTCCGGTTCCACTTGTTGCGATTCAGTTATTATCCATTAATCTGATTACAGATGCATTCCCGGCTTTTGCACTTGGTATGGAGAAGGAAGAACCGGGGGTAATGCAGAAACATCCAAGAGATCCAGCAGAACCTATAGTAGATAAGAAAATGTCAATAGCAGTTATTATACAGAGTGTGGCACTTGCACTGGGAACACTAGCTTCCTTTATTTACGGATATTATGTACATGATTCTGTTGATGTAGCAAGAAGTGCATGTTTCTTTACACTTGTATTAGGAGAATTATTACGTGCATACTCAGCTCGTTCAGAGTCCAGATCTATTTTCAAAATGCGTATATTTGAGAATGGATACTTAAATAAATGTGTACTTGTTTCTATTTTGTTTATGCTTGCATGCATTTATGTACCGGTATTAAATCCTGTATTCAGCACAGTTCCACTTAATTTTGATGAAATGCTGATGGCACTGGTATTTGCGTTCTTACCGATGCTTGGTGGAGAAACAGCAAAACTGATTTTAAAGAAAATAAAATAATAAAAGAAATTGTAAATAAAATGACCTCCTAATTGTTAGAATCAATTAATATCTAACCTTTGGGAGGTCATTTCATAGAAAGTCTCTTTTTATGGATGCGCCAAGTGGCGTGTTCATATTATATTTTTATTTGGAGGCGTTCATAATATCGAGCATCTGTTGTTTCAGTGTAGGATCAGTTTCCTTTGATACTGCATGGCGTACATGGGTTTTCATGTAATCAGTATCGATGACGATAGCTGCTTTACAGGCAGCAAGTTTAATGGTGCTGTTTGAATCTTCCAGGTAACGGGTGATAGTGTTAAAGGAATCTTCATCATTGATTGTTGCTAATGCGTTCAGGCAGCAAGCGACTACATCAGGATCACCCTTGTCTAACATTTTAATTATTGCATCAGATTTTCTTTTGGCAGCCAATTTTAAAATTTTGGCCTCTTTTTTTGCGTCATTCATGGTATTGCCTCCTATTCCTTAAGAAGAGAACTGTATTCTTAATTACTTTAAGTATAACACACTTAAGTAAAAACAGATTATGAAATAAAAATAAAATTGTTTGATGAGAGTTAAATATTTTTTAAAAATTTTGCTATAACTAAAAAACTTCGGAATTGCAGAAATCTTGTTGATTTCTCATATTCCGAAGTTTTACTAAAAATAGTGTTACAGTGTGATGGTTTCACCCGGTTTAATGGATAAAACTTTGTTGTTATTCGTAATCCATACCGTAAGAGCAGATGGATTATAGATAACATCATTATTGGCGGTTGCAATTAAATTTTTAGCAGCACATATGTATTCTTTAATTTCGATATTGGTTGCATACCACACTTCTTTATGCCCGGATATTACAGAGCAGAATTTTTCCATATGATCCCAATTATTTTCTCTGTGGAATTCAAAACTATGTCCCCACACATAAAATAATTGCAACTCCATATAGGATGCTGGATGTAAAAATCTTTCTGTTAGAGCAAAAACATCATCATTGTGATGGCAGGTCGGATTCCAACGCAGAAAATCTGTTGGAATTGGAAAATCATTTGTAGAATTAACTGTTCTGGAATATTCTATTCCAAGTACTTTGGCAGCTTCACAGATTTCATCTGAATAAACGCCAAATGGATAAGACATTCCTCGCACCGGTTTACCAATGCATTCTTCAATTTTGCGTTTGTCTTCAAGAATCTCCTGTACTAATCTGCCGGCTGGAAGTTGTGAAAACCAAGGATGTGAATAACCATGGCAGGCAATTTCATGCCCAGCATACAACTCCTTTAATTCTTCCCATTTAACGAATTCATTATCAGCGTCTCCCCCACCGATAGTATCGGAATTCAAATGGAAAGTTCCTTTCAATTTGTAGCGGTTAAACATGTCGACCAGTTTTCTGTCATGTATTTGGTCGTCATCATAACTTAAGGTGAAGGCACTTTGACGGCCTTCTGGAAATAAAATTTTGTAACTCATGATGGTACCTCCGTTTTTATTTCTCACCCTAAACCCCTATGGATATTTTAGCACATCTTGCAAAAAAATGTTATTATATGATTATATTTTTTGAAATTAATTGATAAAAGAAGGGCAATAGAATGAAAGACAAATGGAATAATATAGAATACCCATATTTATATGATACGCATGTACATACAAAACAGGGGAGTGCATGCGGAAAATGCAGTGGAGCAGAAATGGCAAGGGCATATAAGCAAGCCGGATATGCTGGAATTATAATTACAGATCATTTTTACTATGGGAATACTGCTGTTAGTCATGAACTGGAGTGGGAAGGATGGGTTTTAGAATATTGCAAGGGATATGAAGATGCAAAAGCAGAAGGAGATAAAATTGGATTACAGGTATTGTTTGGCTGGGAATCCTCTTATCATTCTACGGAATTTCTAATTTTAGGACTTGATAAAAACTGGCTGCTGACACATCCGCAAATTAAGGATGCAAGTATTGAGGAGCAATATAAATTAATAAAGCAGGCTGGTGGAATTGTAGTTCATGCACATCCTTATAGAGAAGAACCATACATTAAAGAGATAAGGTTATTCCCTGAATATGTTGATGCAGTTGAAGTAATTAATGCATGTCATTCCAATCCGGAAAGTGGTGCACATTTTAATCCGGAATACGATAATCTTGCCTTGAAATATGCCAAAAAGTATAATTTTAAGATGACGGCAGGGTCTGATATGCATACGACTAATCTACTGGGTGGTGGAATGGCATATGCATCAAAAATAAATGATATACATGACTTTGTCAGACGTATATATTCAGAAGAAAAATGTATCCTTACAAATGGAGATTCAAGGCATTTATTAGGAGATTAAAAAAATATGGCAAATTCTTTTGCCAGAGCCATATGTCCTTCTTCTGTTAAATGGAGAGAATCAGTGGTGCTTGCACTTGCAAATACAGAAGCATCTAAGAAATCACAATGATAGATATCTGCCAGTTGTTTGTACCAGCCGGATATTTCTTTTGAAATTTCAATACTGCGTTCATATCCCATACTACTTCCAAAAACGGATTTGCGAATATTTGGTCCGATGTGAGGTGGTGCAACGAGAAGGATATGAGGCATATTTGTACATTTATATTGTAAGAATGAGGTCATTTCCTGTAAAAGTAATTGCATTTCGCCGGCAATTGACATCGCATCAAATTGAAAGCGATTTTTTAAATCATTTGTTCCAAGCATAATAATAATATCATTGAGTGGAAGGTGTGTTTCCAAACAGGGAATTAGATAGGCAAGTCCATTTTTATGCCCGCCTTCCGCATTATCGTCCATGGTAATAGTACGTCCATTTTGTCCTTCTTCAATAATTTCGTATTCATCTCCAAGTATTTTGCCAAGCAGTCTCGTCCAGCGTACATCAGGTGAATAGCGTCCTCCCGTTTCGGGATTATAACCCCATGTATTAGAATCACCAAAACACAAAATTCTTCTTTTTTCCATATTGGATACCCCTTTGCTTAATAGATAATATGATTATTATTTATTTTACCATAGATAACAGATAGTTCCTAGTTGGGTTGGGATAAGAGTTTATTTGAAATGTAAACTCTTTTTTTAAGACAATTAGAGGTACTTGATGTGTAAATTGCTACAAATATGCTGATATTAGTCTGATTTTGTCAAATATATAGTAAATAGTTTCTGTTTTTGGTATAATTGTCATACCATTATGGAGGAAATAGCATGGGGAAAACAGAAGATAGGGGAAATATAGAAGAAATAAATGAAGCATTTGAAAAAAAGCAATTTGAAGTCTACTTATTGCCCAAATGTGACTTGACATCAAAAGAGATATGCGGTGTGGAAGTATCCGTAAAATGGAATCACCCACAAAAAGGTGTTTTGAACAACGATGAATTCAGTGAAATGCTTGAAAAAAATAATCAACTTTCAAGACTGGATTATTATGTATGGGAAAAAGTCTGTCAGATGCTTTGCAAAAGAGATAAAAAAAAGAAAAAACAGCTTTTTGTTACGATTCCTGTTTCAAGTGAAAGTTTTTATGGACAGAATTTCATGCTTGATTTACAGGAATTATTAATTAAATATGGGCTTTCAGAACAATCATTACATCTTGAAATAACGGAAAAAACTTATTTACAAAATATCAGACAAGCCAATCGGATTATTAAACAACTTCATTTGAATCATTTCAAAATTATATTAAGTGATTTTGAAAGCGGTTATTTGGCGTTAAACACCTTGAAACAAATCCAGGTAGATGCTTTAAAGGTAGATTTAAATTATCGTTCTCTTATTAAAGAACTGGAGAATGATGAAATTGTGCTGGTTTCTCTTATTAAAATGTTTAATTGGCTTGGAATGTCAGTTATTGGGGAAGAAGTAGACAACCGACATCAATATGAACTTTTAGAGGGTGCTGGATGTGATATCATACAGGGTGATTATTTCAGTAAATCACTTACAATAGAAGAATATGAAAAACAGGATATAGAAGAAGTCCCCTATTTGAAAAATAAGAAAATTAATAAATCAGGATATATAATTCCAAAATATAACATG
>CAZAQH010000040.1:14456-19963 GCA_964487395.1 uncultured Lachnospiraceae bacterium
CATGCCTTAATGGTCATAGATATTGATGATTTTAAACAGGTTAATGATCAATATGGACATTTGGCAGGAGATAATGTAATACGTTGTGTCGCGGATGAGTTGACGAAGATTTTCCGTAAAACAGATTTAATTGGGAGGTTTGGAGGCGACGAATTTATTGTATTGATGTCCAAAATAAAAGGAAGGGACATGGCTAAAATAAAAGCAGCAGAGGTTATTAAAGTTGTATTGCTTAGCTGTGTTAAAAAATTCAACATCAGTACAAGCTTAAGTATTGGACTTGCTTTCTATGAAAGACAGGATACGATTGAAAGTTTGTTCTTACGTGCTGATCATGCATTGTATGAAGCAAAGAATTCTGGAAAAGGTAAGGCGGTTACTTTTGGAGAAAAGGTTCCTCCAATTATTAATGATGATAAACAAGTTGTGTTAATTTACAGTAAAGAACAGCAAATATATTCCACGATTGCTTTGACTTATGGAAGTGATGCAGCATTTGTTATGGTTCAGAATTTAGATGAAGTTAAAGTGGCTTTTGAAAAATTGGAAAGAAGAATACGGGTTATTTGTTTTGATATGATGGAACAGCCTATTTCAAAAAAGGATGACATATATCGATTTGTTTTAAAGCAGGGAGAAAATAGTGGGGTTTTGATGCTTGCAATTTGTAAAGAAGGCGACATGCATCGTTTGAAAGAGGCATTGGAATTAAACATTCATGACGTTTTGGTACTTCCACCACCAATTGGAGCCATTGAGAGAATTTTATCCAGGACACTTATGGAAGCCGAACTTACACAGTAAAACAGAAAGGGTTGATTTAACAATCATTCTTAGATATAATCGTATCAGTAGATTATTATACATATGATAGTTTAAATAAAACGCGTAAGAGGAGAAAAAATGGCAACACAAGATGAATTAAATACTAATGATGGAATGTATACGAATAATAATTTCAGCCCATATTATGAGAGAAATACGAACCAGAATATGGATACCGGTTATAATACTGGTTCATCACAATCAAACAACCAGACATTTGTACAAAGACCCAATAATCAAGGTGGAACGAATTATAATGCACCACTGCCAAATGCTAGGATGATGAAAAAAGATGATAATGGTTTTGCCAATCGCCTCTCTTGTTTTGGGAATTATAGCACTTGTATTAAGCGTTTTTATAGGTATTCTTCCTGGAATCCTGGCAATTGTTTTTGGTGCGGTTTCATTAGCTAAAAAACAATCCCAAAAAAGATGCGCAATTGCAGGTATTATAACGGGAGGATTGGGAACATTAATTTCTATCTTAGTCATTGTAGCAATATTTATAATTGGCGTCACCTATGAAGATTCTTATGAAAGCAGTAGGGATGTTTACGAAGATTTTGAAGAAAGAAATATAGATGATGATTACTCATCTGATTCATCAAGAAGCACTATTGGCGATATTTATGAGAAGGATTCTGATTCATCAAAGGATGATGACAACAGCGATTTTAGTTTTTCCAGTGAAGGCATGGAAGGCAATATTTATACTTGCAGTGATGGATCCGAGATTCTGTTTGACGATAACGGAGAATTTGTATGGTATAAGGAAGAAGGAATATACGACGATAATTACCGTTATGGAGAATATGTACTTTATTACGGTGAGGAAGCAGAAGAGTATCTTATAGATGATTTGTCGGATTATGGTGTTACATCTACTGAACTGGAAGAGTACTTTGACCGCAATGAAGGTGATGAACTTTATAATAGAGAAAACTTCTGCGTTTTGGTTCTTAATAATACCGGAGCATATATAGATGGCGAAGAGACTGATGAAGAAGCATACATTACACCATATATGGGATTTTTCTATGAGGGTTATTATGAAGCCGCTAACATGAATAGTGGAAATTATGCATATTTTACTGAAGAATAACAAATAAAAAACAGGCTGGATAATCAGCCTGTTTTTTTGTGCTTTTATTTTTGCTTGGTTTTGTGAAGAAAAGGTTCAGCAACTTTTTTATTAAAGAAATCAATTAATGGTCCCATGAAGAAAGCCGTTATAATCGTCCCGACTCCAACAACTCCACCAAGGAAAAAACCGACGATAACACAAAACAAATCAGTAGCAATGCGAAGATATTTGAATTTGCCGAGCTTTTTATCTGTCATAATCAGTGAAACGGCATCATACGTCGATACGCCGAGATTAGCAGTAAAATATAAAGAAGAAGCAAAACACAAAATAACAACTCCTGCAATTAGCAAAATAATACGAATCAGCATACTGGGTGCATCACCGATGAGTTTACCAACCATATCATCAGAAAACTGAACTACGTATCCTAACAGGAAAATATTAATAAATGTTGCAATTCCAATATAATGTTTATCCAGAAAAAATATAGCAACAAGCATCAGTAAATTAATTACCATATATACAGTACCAAAACCCGTAAATGTTATTTGGTTACTGATTCCGTTTACAAGTACCTGAAATGGATCTGTTCCAAATACAGAACGACGAAACAGTCCTACGGAAATGCCGGCAATTAATACACCTGTCAGTGCCATAAATAGTCTTTTTTTAAATAAGGGATCTTTCATATTAAATACTCCTTTCAACCGAAACTGCGTTCATTGTAGAACAAAGAAAAAGAAAAGGCAAGGATGTAATAGAAACATAGCAAAAATTATGTTAAAATAGCATGAAAAGGTAAATTTATTTAAAGAACAGGTTAAAGAATGGGGAATAAAAATGAGTGATTTACGATTTGCATTATTAATTGATGCTGACAATATTTCGGCAAAATATATTAGTGGAATTTTAGATGAAATGACGACACATGGAATAACAACATATAGAAGAATTTATGGCGACTGGACAAGTACTCAGGCGACAAAATGGAAGGAAGAATTACTTTCCAATTCTATTATGCCGGTGCAACAGTTCAGCAATACAGTAGGAAAGAATGCAACAGATTCAGCATTAATTATTGATGCTATGGATATTTTATACACTGGAAAAGTGGATGGCTTTTGCATTGTGTCAAGCGATAGTGATTTTACACGACTGGCAAGCCGTTTAAGAGAATCAGGCATGAAGGTAATCGGAATGGGTGAGAATAAGACGCCACAGTCGTTTAGATCGGCATGTACGATTTTTACTAATCTAGAGAACCTGATAGATGATGAAGAAAGTGTTAAGACGGATGAAGAAAGTGTTAAGACCGATAAGGGAAGTGTTATTCAGACGATTGTCGGCATATTGTCTGAAAGAGAAAATCGTTCGACGACACTTGCTGAACTGGGTAACAGATTAGTTAAGAAGTATCCGGATTTTGATGTGAGAAGTTTTGGTTACAGTTCACTTACCAAATTTGTAGAGGATATGGAACAGTTTACAGTTGACCGTGTGAAAAACGGAGTTACTGTTTCACTCAAAAGCGGAAGAAGTGAGAGTGATGAAATCATTCGATTCTTGCAAGAAGAAATCAAGAAAAGTGGCAAGAAAGGTTTGGGTATTTCAGAACTTAGTAATGCAGTACGCGCACAGTTTGATGATTTCAATTTGAAACAATATGGATATTCCCAAATGTCTAAATTCATACAAAGTTTGGAGAATATAGAAGTGTTTCAGGATGCAAATAAAATAAAAAAAGCAAGGGTAAAATAAATTATTTACATAAAGCTGCCATTTTCTGATACAATGGTTATATAAGTAGTATTGGTAAGCTCCATACTACGAGAGGAGATTAATGGATCAGAATAATGATGTGGTAATTCTAGAAAAGAAACCGGTAAAAATGACTGCAGCTGCTTTGAAAAGAGCAAAAACGAAAAGAAGGACAGAACTGTTAACGAAAAGAAGAGATGAATTTGAAGAAGAACTTACAACAGTAGAAGAGAGAATAAAAACAATCTCTTATCCAAAAGTCAAAGGATTATCAGTCTTACATGGTAAATTTGGAACAGGAAAAATTGTGGATCAGAAAGAAAATCACATCTCTGTTACATTTAAATCGGATAAGAAAGATTTTCAACTTCCGGATGCAATTGCAAAAGATTATTTAAAGGTTGAAAATGGAAAAATTATTTCGGCATATAAGGAACTTTCCGAATTATTATTGAGAAAAAAGACTATAAGCCGTTCACTGCTTGTCCTGGTAAGAGAATTAGAACCGATAGAAGAATAAATAAACAAAAAACTTCAGGAGTTATCCTGAAGTTTTTGTTTGTTTAAACTAATCTTCGTAAGGTTTCATTGGAATAATAGAACCATCAGCATTGTACTTTAATTCTCTGAATTTAACACAACGTCTATGGTTAACACCACCGGATAAAGAACTGTCATGATAGAACAGATACCATTTTCCTTTAAATTCTACGATAGAATGATGGGTTGTCCAGCCAATAACAGGTTCGAAGAATTTACCCTGATATGTGAATGGTCCGGTAGGTGAAGTTGAGGTTGCATAAACAAGTAAATGAGTAGTACCTGTTGAATAGGATAAATAATATAATCCATTATATTTATGCATCCATGGTCCTTCAAAATAACGTCTTTCCTCATCACCTGCAGTGATAGGGTTACCTTCTTTGTCAAGAATCTGAATCTCCTGTGGAGCATTTTTAAACTGTAATAAATCATCTGTAAGTTCAGCAAATTGTGGACCTAATGCTTTATCATTGCCACTTGGAACAACAGGATCATTTACAAAAGAACCTGTCTGCCATTTCTCAAGCTGACCACCCCAAAGTCCGCCAAAGTAAATGTATGTTTTGCCATCGTCGTCCTGTAATACACAAGGATCGATACTAAAGCTTCCTTTGATATAATCAGGCTCTGCTTTAAATGGACCTACAGGACTGTTAGATGTAGCAACTCCAAGGTGGAATACGCCATCTTTGTCTCTTGCAGGGAAGTATAAATAGTATGTACCATCTTTTTCAATACAATCTGGTGCCCACATCTGTTTGCCAACCCATGGGATATCTTTCATATGAATAGCTTCTCCGTTATCAACACATGGAGCGTCGATATCATCCATAGATAAAACATGGTAATCTTCCATCTGATATTCATCACCGTCATCATTATCCTCACCGTCATGCTCTAAATCGTGAGAAGGATAAACGTAAATCTTACCATTAAAAACATGTGCGGATGGATCCGCGGTATAAATATTTGTAACCAGTGGTTCATTTTGTTTGGAACCTTTTGCCATACCAATGCCTCCTTTAAAATCTAATATGTTACTATTGTACCAATTTATTGGATATTTTTCCATATAAAATTTGCTTTCTCTGTATTAATTTTTGCTATTTATCACAAATGGATGAAAAAATTCACTTTGCAAATGAATAAATGTCATATTATCTCTTTACTTTTGATAATGATGTAATATAATTATAAAAGTTGAATTAATTTATATTTAGAGTTGAATAGAATTCATTTTATATAGGTAATTGCGAAACGAGTTCGCACTCTTGATTCCAGACAAGAAAAGAAT
>CAZAQH010000041.1:0-19784 GCA_964487395.1 uncultured Lachnospiraceae bacterium
TGTGGATGATATTATAGAAACGGTAAATCATTTTAGATGCATAGACTACATGATCGATAATATTGACAAAGCTCTTTCTGAAAAAATAATTAAGAACCTTCATATGATATTAAAGACGGGAACTTCTGACAGCAGGCAATCCTGGTTCGCAGTCGGAGATTATAAAAAACTGCCGAATGAAGTAGGCGGCTTGGAAACTGCAAGCCCAGAAGAAGTACATGATAAAATGAAGCAATTATTGGATCGCTATAATGCTGTCAGCTCACCAAATTTTGAGACATTGCTTGATTTGCACGTTCAATTTGAACGTATTCATCCTTTTCAAGATGGAAATGGTCGTGTTGGAAGGCTGATTTTATTCAAAGAATGTTTGAAACATAATATTGTTCCTTTCATCATTACGGACAATCTAAAAATGTATTACTATCGTGGACTTTCCAAATGGAAATCAGAAAAAGGTTATCTATGTGATACTTGTCTGACAGCGCAAGATGAAATGAAAAAATGTCTTAACTATTTTAAAATTGAATATAAATAAAAAATATGTATATTCATAAATGAGTATTGATATTTATAATGCAATTGTGAATATTGAATCAGTATAAGCTGACTCCTCAAAAGGGGTGTATGAAATTTCTCTCATACACCCTTTAGAATGGTAAAAGTATTAAATTTATGGTGTTTTCGTTAACCAAAGTATCTATTAAGTAATCCTTCAAATGTAAAGCATTTGTCAATTAGTTGAAGTATCTATTTAAAAGTCCTTCAAATGCTTTACCGTGTCTTGCTTCATCTCTAGCCATTTCGTGAACGGTATCATGGATAGCGTCTAAGTTAGCAGCTTTTGCACGTTTTGCTAAATCAAATTTACCAGCAGTAGCACCATTTTCAGCATCTACTCTCATCTGTAAGTTTTTCTTTGTAGATTCACTTACTACTTCGCCTAAAAGTTCAGCAAATTTTGCGGCATGCTCTGCTTCTTCCCAGGCAGCCTTTTCATAATACATTCCAATTTCAGGATATCCTTCTCTGTGAGCAGCTCTGGCCATTGCAAGATACATACCAACTTCTGTACATTCTCCTGTGAAGTTAGCTCTTAAATCAGCCATAATATCTTCACTTACACCCTTTGCAATTCCTACTACATGTTCTGCAGCCCATTCTTTTTCACCACTCTGTGCTGTAAATTTATCAGCTGGTGCTCCACATACTGGACATTTCTCTGGTGCAGCATCTCCTTCATGAACATAACCACATACTTGACATACATACTTCATAATCTTGTTCTCCTTTTCTACTTGTTTTATAATTTTTTCCGATTTTAACAGTTTCATACATTAATACAATTAAGATTGATTTTCTAAACAGTCAGGACAGATACCATAGAAATAAGTAACATGACCTTCAATCTTTCCTTTAAAGGAAGTACCGGCAATTTCATCCACAGAAGGTATGGTATCCAGGTCTAAATCGCTAACGTGTCTACACTTATTACAGATAAAGTGATAATGAGGTGTGACAGTCGCATCATAATGATCCATTCCATCTCCGACTCGAAGCCGTAGCAGTTCGCCCATATCAGATAACAATGTAAGATTGCGGTATACAGTTCCAAGACTAATATTTGGAAATTCTTTTCTCACATTATCATATACAACATCTGCGGTAGGGTGATCTTTTCTGGTCATCAGGAATTCCTTAATTGCTTCCCGCTGTCTGCTATATTTTAAAGTCATGCTCTCTCCTTTCTGATAATAGTAATCATTACTTATATTGTTATCATAATGCATTAAACTAATTCTGTCAACTATTTTATTCTTTTTTTATAATAATATTTCTTCCACTTTCTTTTTTCCTGAAAATCCTGTGGTATAATCAATATATATATGAAATTGTCTTTTGTAAAAGTCGAGGTTATTTATGAATTTAAAACAACGATTAACGATTACGTTTATCACCATTATTTCTCTGCCGGTTATATTATCGGTAATAGCTTTCTTGATTATTGGAAGTGTTTTGTCCTATAATTCTGCTCAAAATAAGGAAGTATATGATGAACGTTATGGTCTTATTTCAGATTCTATAACATCCTTTACAGAACTTACCGACGAGACCTTTTATGAATTACAGGCACAATTATCTATAGATCCGGAACGATTTACGGATACATCCTATTTAAAACAGATAAATAATGATTTAAAAGAGATGTCTTCTTATATTATTGTAAGAAAAGACGACAGTATATACTATACCGGCGATGAACATGCGGCAAAGCTGTTATATGATAAGCTTCCAAAGTATGGATTCAGCAGCACCAAGGCAGATACCGGGTATTATTACAAGGATCTTCATAAATTGGTGAAACAGTTAGACTTTACGTTTCCGACAGGAGAGCAGGGCACACTCTTTATCGTTACTTCCATTAACACAGTTGTCTCAAGACATCTTGTAGTAGATGTTTTCATTGCAATTGTGCTGATACTGATTCTTACAAGTGTGATGTTGACTAGATGGATTAATAAAGGTGTTTTTTATCCAATCAGACAACTGAATCAGGCGATGCAGGCAATAGCCAATGGTAACTTTGATTGTGCATTAACAACAGATGATAATCGTGGAGAGATTCGCGAACTCTATCAAAGCTACGAAGGAATGCGTTTAAAATTAAAAGAATCCAGTGAAGAAAAGCTGCAAAACGAAAAACAAAACAGTGAGTTAATTAGTAATATTACGCATGATTTAAAGACACCGATTACCTCCATCAAAGGTTATGTAGAAGGAATTATTGATGGAGTAGCAGACTCACCGGAAAAAATGAATAAGTACATTAAGACTATATATACAAAAACTACAGAATTAGACAGACTGATTAATGAACTTACGTATTATTCCGGAATTGATTCCAACAGAATTCCATATACGTTTCACAGAATTAATGTATCGGAATATTTTAATGACTGTGTAGAGGATGTAGGACTTGATTTAGAATCAAAAAATATCAAATTGAATTATTCGAATCTTTTACCACCGGACACTCGGATTATTGCAGATCCGGAACAGCTTAAAAAGGTTATCAACAATATTATTGGAAATAGTATTAAATATATCGATAAAAAAGATGGCATTATTGATATCCGGTTATTGGATGAAGTAGATTCTATCCGGGTAGAAATTGAAGATAATGGAAAAGGAATTGCAGCAAAAGATTTAAGTAGTATTTTTGAACGGTTTTATAGAACTGACGCTTCACGTAATTCAGCACAGGGTGGAAGCGGAATTGGTTTATCCATTGTGAAAAAAATCATAGAAGATCACGGTGGATATATATGGGCGACCAGCAAAGAAGGCGAAGGTACCTGTATGCATTTTGTAATTCGTAAATACAGAGAGGCAGAGGAAACGGATAATGAGTAGAATATTAATTATTGAAGATGAAGAAGCAATTGCAGATTTAGAAAAAGACTATTTAGAATTAAGTGGTTTTGAAGTAGTAATTGAGCATGCCGGTGATACCGGACTATTAAAAGCATTAAAAGAAGAATTTGATTTAGTTATTTTAGATCTTATGCTTCCGGGAATGGACGGTTTTGAGGTATGCAAAAAAATAAGAGAAGAAAAAAACACTCCTATTTTAATGGTATCTGCAAAAAAAGATGATATCGACAAGATTCGTGGTTTAGGTCTTGGCGCAGATGATTATATGACAAAGCCCTTCAGCCCAAGCGAACTGGTTGCCAGAGTAAAAGCACATATGGCACGTTATCAGAGACTGGTAAGCACCAATCATAAGCTGAATGACATTGTGGAAATAAGAGGAATCAAAATCGATAAAACAGCAAGAAGAGTTTACATTGACGGTGAAGAAAAAGCATTTACCACAAAAGAATTTGATTTATTAACCTTCCTTGCAGAAAATCCTAATCATGTATATACCAAGGAAGAATTATTCAGAGAAATCTGGGATATGGATTCTATCGGTGACATTGCAACGGTTACGGTTCATATCAAAAAAATCCGTGAAAAAATTGAGTTTGATACTGCCAATCCACAATATATCGAGACGATTTGGGGCGTAGGATATCGCTTTAAAGTTTAATGGAATAATTTGGCCTATTCATTCACCTTTGTTTTTCATATAAAATTTAAATATGGTTATCATATTAAAAACACCAGAATAAAATCTGGTGTTTTTCTTATAAATGCGTATTTATTTTAGAAAACGGAGGAAAAAAAGTGGAAAAAGAACATAATACAAACGAAGAGTTTAAACCGTATATTCCGGCAGATAAAATCATGCCGGAATTTACGGTAACTTCGATTATTTTAGGTGCATTACTTGCAATTATTTTTGGTGGTGCAAATGCTTATTTGGGTTTACGAGTAGGAATGACCGTTTCAGCATCTATTCCGGCAGCCGTTGTTTCTATGGGTATTATGCGAAAGATAATGAAACGAAATTCCATATTGGAAAACAATATGGTACAGACAATTGGTTCTGCAGGAGAGTCCCTGGCAGCGGGAGCTATTTTTACACTTCCGGCTCTTTTTATGTGGGCAGGAGAGGGTATCAGCGAAATGCCATCTTTAGTGGAAATTGGATTGATTGCACTTTGTGGAGGACTTCTGGGTGTTATGCTTATGATTCCTCTGCGGAGTGCTTTAATTGTCAAAGAGCATGGGGTACTGACATATCCGGAGGGACAGGCATGTGCTCAGGTCTTAATAGCAGGAGAAGAAGGTGGCGCAAAATCTGTAAAGGTATTTGCCGGACTGGGGATTGCGGCGGTGTATAAATTTATTGCTGATGGTTTAAAACTATTTCCAAGTGAGGTGGATTACACAATTCCTGCATATAAGGGTTCAGGTGTTGGAGTTGATGTACTTCCGGCACTTGCAGGCGTTGGATATATCTGTGGTCCAAAGGTGGCGTCCTATTTACTATCCGGCGGTATTTTGGCGTGGCTTGTTATTATGCCGCTTATTGCACTTTTTGGAAGTGACCTTATCATTTATCCGGCGGAGATTTCGGTTGCGCAGTTATGGCAGACAAGTGGAACTTGGGGATTATGGGGACAGTATGTACGCTATATTGGAGCAGGAGCTGTTGCTGCCGGTGGTATTATGAGTCTTATTAAAACACTGCCATTAATTATCAAAACCTTTAAAGAAGCCGTTTCAGGATATGGCAAAAACATAAACAGTAATATTAGAACGCAACAGGAATTACCAATAAAAGTAGTGGGCATTATCATTATTGCCATAGCTATTATTATGTGGCTGATTCCGGTAATACCGGTTAGCTTTACGGGAGCGCTGATTATTATTATTTTTGGATTCTTTTTTGCAACGGTTTCTTCTCGTATGGTAGGACTGATTGGTTCATCTAACAATCCGGTATCCAAAATGGCGATTGCGACTTTGCTTATTTCAACGATTCTTTTAAAAGCGACAGGAAATACCGGCGCTTCCGGAATGATTGCATCCATTACGATAGGTTCTATTATCTGTATTATTGCTGCGATTGCCGGCGATACCTCACAGGATTTAAAAACGGGATTTTTGGTTGGCTCTACGCCTAGAAAACAACAGATAGGAGAAATTATAGGATGTTTTGTTTCGGCACTTGCAATTGGAGGCATTCTATATTTGCTTAGTATGGCATGGGGATATGGTTCTTCGGAATTACCGGCTCCACAGGCAACCTTAATGAAAATGGTAGTTGAAGGAGTTATGGAGGGAAATCTTCCGTGGGCACTTGTATTTACCGGTGTGTTTATTGCTATTATCGTAGAGATATTGGGAATCCCTGTTTTGCCATTTGCCATTGGTCTGTATTTGCCGATTCATCTGTCAACTCCAATTATGGCGGGTGGATTAATTCGCTTTTTATTAGAAAAGAAAAAATATGCAGACGAGAAGAAGAAAAACGACTGCGTGCAGTCAGGAATTTTATATACCTCTGGGATGATTGCCGGTGAAGGTATTATCGGTATTCTTTTGGCGATTTGTGCGGTGATTCCATTTAGAAAAGACTTTTTAAGTGATTTTATCAATATTTCCGAAGTGATTAATCTGGGGAATATCGGAGCACTTGTCTTTTTTGTTTTACTATTAGTTTCCATTATGTTCTTTTCGATATGGAATCCAAAAGCAAAGGAATAAGTAAATGAAAAAAAGAAGAAATAATTTATTAGACTATATCCCGCAGACTCATCCTGCAGTAACATGGAGTATGAGTGATGACAATCGAATAACCCTTCATGTCAACAATAAAGGTTTCTATAATCGAATTGCGCAGATTTTATTTAAAAGGCCCAAAGTCAGCCATATTGAGTTGGATGAATATGGAAGTGTTGTATGGAATAACATAACCGGACAGATAACAGTGGAGGAGTTAGGGAAGCGATTAAAAATAAAATTTGGAGAAAAAGTGGAACCACTTTATGAACGTTTGGTAAAATATCTTATAATCCTGCAAAATAATCGGTTTATTATTTTACGGAAAAAGGATAGAATATAAATAGTAAATTTTTTTAAGGAGATTACAATGTCCGTACTTGAAAATATAGAACCAAGAAAAGTATTTTACTATTTTGAAGAGTTATGCCAAATTCCACATGGCTCACGCAATACCAAGCAGATTAGCGATTACTGTGTTCAGTTTGCAAAAGATAGAGGCCTTACCTGGTATCAGGATGCAAGTAATAATGTTATTATTATAAAAGAAGCAGCAAAAGGCTATGAAAATGCAGATGCCGTTATTTTGCAGGGACATCTGGATATGGTATGTGAAAAAGAACCGGATAGTCTTATTGATATGGAAAAGGACGGTCTTATTCTTCAAACAGATGGAGATAAAATATATGCCAAAGGAACAACACTTGGCGGTGATGATGGAATTGCCATTGCCATGAGTCTTGCTATAATGGATTCAGATATTCCACATCCAAGGCTTGAAGCCGTATTTACGGGTGATGAAGAAATTGGCATGCTGGGTGCTGGAAGTATTGATATCAGTCCTTTGCAGGGAAAGCGGATGCTTAACATTGATTCCGAAGAAGAAGGTGTTTTCACGGTCAGCTGTGCAGGAGGCAATGTTACAGAATGCATATTACCGTTAAGTCAGATAATTTACTCCGGGATTGCGTATGAAATCAAAGTTGACGGTTTACAGGGTGGACATTCCGGCATTGAAATCAACAAAGGAAGAGGAAATGCAAATGTAATAATGGGGCGTCTTTTACAGGAACTAAATCTGTCTTGTGGAATTCAGATTCTGAGCGTAAACGGCGGTCTTAAAGATAATGCAATTCCAAGAGACGCAATGGCAGTCATAACTGTTGAAAAAGAAGAAATTGAACAAACCATAAATGCTTTTCAGGAAAAAATACAAAATGAATTCCGCACGACAGATGCTGAGGTTCATTTCACTTTACGATCAATACAGATTAATAAACAAAAAGTATGCGATAACAATACAACACAGAAAATCATATTTATGTTAACCTGTCTTCCAAATGGTATTCAGGGAATGAGTGCTGATATTAAAGGGTTAGTGGAAACATCTTTAAATATGGGAATTGTAACAACGACGAAGACAATATTAAAAATATCCTTCTGCGTACGAAGCAGTGTAGCATCACTAAAAGAAATGTTAACCAGACGTTTAAAAGAAACGATGAATCAGATTGGCGGAACTGTAAATATTAGCGGTGATTATTCTGCATGGGAATATAGAAAAGATTCACCACTTAGAGATTTAATGATAGAAGTCTTTAAAGATCAGTATGGAAAAGAGCCCAAAATTGAAGCAGTACACGCAGGAGTAGAGTGTGGTATTTTTGCAGGTAAGATACCGGAGCTTGATTGTGTATCCTTTGGCCCCGATTTGACACAGATTCACACAGTTAGAGAAAGCATGAGCATCTCATCGGTTCAAAGAGTATATCAATTTATTTTAGAAATATTAAAAAGAATGAAATAGATAAAGGTTAAATATGAAAATAATACATGAAGAGAAAGACTATATATTGGTCCACAAGGAAGCATTTCTTGCCACACAGACAGCCAAACTGGGTGAAATGGACTTATATAGTAAAGTGAAAAATTATCTTGTTGAACAGTATCAGGATAAAGATCCCTATCTTGCAGTTATTAATCGTCTGGACCAACCGGTTGAGGGTATTGTTTTATTTGCTAAAAATGCAAAGACGGCAGCAAATTTGAGCGCCCAGCTGCAAAATAACAAAATAGAAAAAAAATACCTGGCAGTGATATACGGGGTTCCTGAAAAAACAGAAGGACAGGTAATAAATTTTATTCGAAAAAATCCTAAAACTAATTTATCAGAAAATGTTTCAGAAAAAATAAAGGACAGTAAAAAAGCAGTATTATCTTATAGCATCAGAACACACACACAACTTGAAACATTATTGGAAATAAACTTACAGACAGGAAGACATCATCAGATTCGTGTTCAGTTATCGCACATGGGTTACCCGATACTTGGGGATTTGAAATATGGTATTCCGGAAAGTATAGAATTTAGCAGACAGCAGAGTATTAAAAAAATAGCATTGTGTGCATATAAAATAGCATTTTTACATCCTGTTACGAATGAAAAAAAAGAATACGAAATCATTCCAATCCATGAGGAAATACAAAAGATGTTGCAGGGGGAATAGGGGAATGGCAAAAGTTAAGAATTATATATTATGGATTTATTTGTTTATTATGTTGGGATTTTTTCCCTTATATTATAAGCAAAGATACGTGGGAATGGGTGATGGTAAGTACAAGGTCTTTCTGTATACGTCAGTCGTTTGTTTGGGCATATTAACTGTTTTATCCGCTATTAACTATTTGGTGTATACATTGAAAAATACAGATAAAGCTTTTTCAGGGAAAAAACGGAACTTATCATATTTGGATAAGGCAGTAATAATATATTTTCTTGTAATAACAGTTTCATTTTTATTTAGTGACTTTAAACAGGAATCCTTAATTGGGGCAGATGGCTGGTGCATGGGCTTAGCAGCACAATTGATATTCTTTTTCTCATATTTTTTTATTTCACGTGATTTTAAATGGAATAAACACATTATCACAATACTGCTTATATCAAGTTCCATTGTTTTTCTGTTGGGAATTTTCCATCGCTTTTACATTGATCCATTGTCTATGTATGTGGGCTTAAATGAAACATATCGATTGCAGTTTCTATCAACAATTGGTCAATCGAGTTGGTATTCCAGCTTTGTATGTACGGTGTTTCCTGTTGGTTTGTATATTTTCTTCTCTACAACTAAATCCAAAATAAAAACATGGACCGGGATATACTGTGTCCTTGGATTTTCCACTATTGTTACACAAAATACAGATAGTGCATATCTTTCCACAATGGCAGTATTCTTTTTGCTTTTATATCTTAGTATGGATAGTGTGCAAAATAGAAAGCGATTTTGGGAATGTGTATTACTTATGCTGGGTTCATTTAAATTAATGGGAATTCTCCAGATTATATTTAAAGAACATTGTATTCAGTTGGATTCACTTTCCATTCAGATGTCACAGGGACTTATCACAACGATTCTTTTTATACTTGCAATTGTTTATTACGTTGTACGTTATTACATAAAACCATCAAAAAAAGAGGGATTAATAAAAAAATATCCATTCTATATTTTAGTATCGGTACTTGGAGCAGGAGTTCTTGGAACACTTATTTTTATAGTGCTGAATTCTAACGGATATTTACTTGAAAAATGGGGCTACTGCAATACAAACAATTATCTGCTGTTTAATGATAATTGGGGAAATAACAGGGGATTTACCTGGAGATTTAGTGTTTTTTCCTTTAAAAATTTTACGGTAGTTCAAAAATTGTTTGGAGTTGGACCGGACTGCTTCAAAGCATATAATTACAGTATTCCGGAATATGCAGATGTATTGCATGGTTTTTGGGGAAAACTTAATCTTACCAATGCTCACAATGAATATCTGACAACACTAATAAATTATGGAATATTTGGTCTAATCAGTTATTTTGGAATGTTGATAACAGGTATTGTTACATTTATAAAAGCCAGAAAAAAGAATCTTATTGTTGCAGGATTTGCACTCTGTATAATTGCATATATGGCACATAATATTTTTTGCTATCAGCAGGTTTGCTGCACACCATTTATTTATATCTTTATGGGACTTGGTGCAAATATAATACGTAATCAGATAACGGAAGAATACTAGGATTGATAAAATACATTAATTTACAGTAATGAAAATAACAGGAAATGTTCATACTAAGACTATAACCTTTACATAAAAAGGATATAGGAGGAGACAGCGTATGAGCAAATTGATTGCCTATAAAAAAGAGATTATAACAGGAATCGGAATTGGATTCCTGTTATATTTTTTGCTGAAATTTCTATTCCCATTATTTTTTCCGTTCCTACTAGCATTTATTACGATTTATTCACTGTATCCTTTTTTGTATAAAATAGAGGAGAAATGGAAAATCAACAAAACAATAACATCTGTTATTCTACTTCTTTTTGTGATTGCGATACTTTCTTTTTTATTGTGTATAATTACTTATTTTGCGGGTGAAAATATGGGAAATTTAATTTCGGGTATAGGGAAACTGGTCAACAATATTAAATTAACGATTGCAAATACAGCTTTTGTTTTACAGGATAAATTTGGAATGGACGGACTGGCACTTGAAGAATATCTGAATTATCAGTTAGAACATTGCATGGATTCTTTGAAAAGTCAGGGCTGCCGGGTATGATGGTAAATTCTATTTCCTATTTAAAAAAAACACTTCCCGTACTTGCTTTTATTGGAATTTATTTGATAGCCACCATTCTATTTTTGAAGGATTTTGATAAAATAATGATTCAGGTTCATAAGGTAGGCGCACTGGATGCTTTTATTTCAGCAATGGGAGGATTGCTTCATACCATTGGAACATATGTAAAAGCACAATTAATTATTATTCTGATAATTGCGATTCTTTGTTGCGTGGGTCTGCGTATATCTGGGATTCCTTTTTCATATCTATTGGGGATACTGGCCGGTCTACTTGATGCACTTCCTTTTATCGGAACAGGTGTTATTTTAATCCCGACAGCTATTATACAACTACTAAATGGAAATGTTGGGCGAGCCATTGTCTGCATCATCTTATATATAATTTGTATAGTGGCAAGAGAATTATTAGAGCCAAAGCTTATGGGAAAACAACTGGGAATCTATCCAGTCATTTTACTTTTATCTATATATGCCGGCATTCAATTATTTGGAATCTCCGGAATTATAAAAGGTCCACTTGGGATTGTAATCTTTAAACAGTTATTTACCCGTATTTTTCCGGTAAAGAGTTGACAAATGAAAATAAGTAGCCATATAATGTGGCATAGACGTTGAAGAGGATTAGTAAAAAGTCAAATTGGCCCAGAGAGGAAACTGTACGCTGCGAGGTTTCTGCAAGGACGCTTTTGAACCTGCCTTGGAGTTTTGTATGAAAATACAACGTATGCCGGCGTTAACGGTTTTGAGGTGAATGCGATATGCATTAATTAGGGTGGTAACGCCGGTTTTCGGTCCCTTTGTTGGGAAGAGAACCGGCTTTCTTTAATTTTAGAAAAGGAGAAAAGAAATGGCAGAGAAAAAATTGGTTGAGGCGATTACCTCGATGGAGCAGGATTTTGCACAGTGGTATACCGACGTGGTAAAAAAAGCAGAATTAATCGATTACACGAGTGTAAAGGGTTGTATGGTTATTAAGCCTGCAGGTTATGCAATCTGGGAATTAATCCAGAGACAGTTAGATGACAGATTCAAAGAAACCGGGGTACAGAATGTTTACCTTCCAATGTTTATTCCGGAAAGTCTTTTGGAAAAAGAAAAGGATCATGTAGAAGGTTTTGCACCGGAAGTAGCATGGGTTACGTATGGTGGTTTAAATAAATTACAGGAAAGATTATGTGTACGTCCTACATCTGAAACACTGTTCTGTGATTTTTATAAAAATGATATTCAGTCATACCGTGATTTACCGAAGGTATATAATCAGTGGTGTTCTGTTGTAAGATGGGAAAAAGAGACAAGACCATTCCTTCGCTCCAGAGAATTTTTATGGCAGGAAGGTCATACGGCTCATGCAACAGCAGAAGATGCTGAGGCAAGAACCATTCAGATGTTAAATGTGTATGCTACCTTCTGTGAAGAAGTACTTGCTATGCCGGTTATTAAAGGTAGAAAAACAGACAAAGAAAAATTTGCAGGAGCAGAAGCAACTTACACAATAGAAGCTCTTATGCATGATGGAAAAGCACTGCAGTCCGGAACCAGTCACAACTTTGGTGATGGTTTTGCAAAAGCATTTGGAATACAGTATACCGATAAAGACAATACTTTAAAATATGTACATCAGACTTCCTGGGGAATGACAACAAGACTGATAGGAGCTATCATTATGGTTCATGGTGATAATTCCGGTTTGGTTTTACCTCCAAGAGTAGCACCTACACAGGTTATGGTTATTCCGATTATGCAGAAAAAAGAAGGTGTTTTAGAAAAAGCAATGGAATTAAAAGAAAGACTTGCTAAAAAAGGATGCCGCGTAAAAGTAGATGATTCTGATAAGAGCCCGGGATGGAAATTCTCTGAACAGGAAATGAGAGGAATTCCGATTCGTGTTGAAATCGGACCTAAGGATATTGAAGCTAATAAATGTGTCTTAGTTCGTCGTGACAATGGAGAGAAAATTGAAATTTGTATTGATGATTTAGAAGACACTGTTGCAAATCTGCTTGAAACAATCCAGAAGGATATGTTTGAAAAAGCAAAAGCACATAGAGATGCTCATACGTATACAGCAACTACTATGGATGAATTACAGACAATCCTTGATGAAAAACCGGGATTTGTAAAAGCAATGTGGTGTGGAGAACAGGCTTGTGAAGACAAGATTAAAGAACTGTATTCTGCAACCAGCAGATGTATGCCATTTGAACAGGAACAGATATCTGATAAATGTATTTGCTGTGGCAAACCGGCTAAGAAAATGGTTTATTGGGGAAGAGCATATTAAGAGTTGTAAAAACGGAGGGAAAGAAAATGAATATTCTGGTTATTAACTGTGGAAGTTCTTCACTTAAATATCAGCTTATTTCTTCAGAAAGTGAAGAAGTACTTGCAAAAGGATTATGTGAAAGAATTGGAATTGATGGAAGTGCAATCAGCCATCAGCCGGCAGGATTGGATAAGATTACGACAGAAGTGCCAATGAAAGACCATACCGATGCAGTACGTTATGTGATTGAAAAACTGACCGATGCAGAGGTTGGTGTTATTAAATCATTAGACGAAATAGATGCTGTAGGTCATCGAATTGTTCATGGCGGTGAGAAGTTTGCAAGCTCCGTTATCATCAACGACGAAGTAATGAAGGCGATTGAAGAATGCAACGAATTAGCACCACTTCATAACCCTGCCAACTTAATTGGTATTAATTCCTGCAAAAAAATTATGCCAAATGTTCCGATGGTAGCGGTATTTGATACGGCATTTCATCAGACCATGTCTAAAAAAGCATATTTATATGGACTTCCATATGAATATTATAAGAAATATAAAGTCAGAAGATATGGTTTCCATGGAACCAGCCACGATTTTGTATCCAAACGTGCAGCTGAAATGATTGGAAAAGACAGAAAAGATTTAAAGATTATCGTCTGCCATTTGGGAAATGGAGCATCTGTCAGTGCAGTTATGAACGGAAAATCCATTGATACTTCAATGGGATTAACACCTCTTGAAGGATTAATTATGGGAACCCGCTGTGGTGATATTGATCCGGCAATTGTCAGCTTTCTTGCTGACAAAGAAAATATCAGTGCAGATGATGTTATAACAATCTGCAACAAAAAATCAGGAATACTTGGATTATCCGATGGTATCTCCAGTGATTTCCGAGATTTAGGAGCGGCAGCAGCAAAGGGTAATGAGAAAGCAAAAGATGCATTAGAGACATATGCTTACAGAGTTGCCAAATATATTGGTTCATATGTAATGGCAATGAAGGGTGTGGATATTGTTGCTTTTACAGCAGGCGTTGGAGAAAATAATGCGTTAATGAGAGAAATGATAGGGGAATATATAACTGTTCTTGGAACAAGTGTTGACCCGGAGAAAAATAAAATACGTGGTGAAGAAATTATTTTATCCAAACCGGAAGACAAAGTAGTAACTATGATTGTACCTACGAATGAAGAGTTAGCTATCGCAAGAGAAACCGTAAGACTTGTAAAATAATAAAGACCAGACAAGAAGAGAAGAGATATCCTATGATATCTCTTCTCTTATATTACGTTCTATAGAAAGAACGTATAAGAAATGAATAACATAAAATATAGTAGTATTCTAGCATTCATTTCTTTATTTTGTTCAAAAAATCTTTAATGTATATAAAATTGGTTTAAACGTTTTTTTGTACGGTTTTAAACCGGATTTTAAACATATTGATAATTCCATATATCACTTTTCGAAAAACTATTTCTCCTTTCATATGATAATAAATCAATAAACAAATCGTGTTCTTCCGTTTTTTTATTATTATTTGGAATATATGTTTTTGTTTTATCATTCTGGGTTGTCTTGTCTTTTTTCTGTTTATGAACCATTCAGTATCACACCTTTCATGTTGTCTATGTTTCCAGCTGATAAGTATATTATATTTGCAAATTGTGAACTCTCTGTGGAAATAGATGGAAAGAATTCTAACCTTTATAAAGATATTCTAAAGTTTGCATAAAAATGTTATACTAATAGCAGAATTTAGGAAAAGGAAGAACCGAATGAAACTCCCTGAAAATGTTAAATATATAATTTCAAAATTAGAAAAAGCAGGATATGAAGGATATGCAGTTGGTGGCTGTGTAAGGGATACCATTTTGTCCAAACAGCCGGATGATTGGGATATTACTACAAGTGCAAGCCCACTTCAGGTTAAGGCTTTATTTCCGCGTACAATTGATACAGGTATTCAGCATGGAACGATAACCGTATTAATTGATAAAACAGGCTATGAAGTTACTACCTATCGTATTGATGGAGAATACGAGGACAGTCGTCATCCTAAGGAAGTTATTTTTACATCGGATTTGCTGGAGGATTTAAAGAGACGTGATTTTACGATAAATGCCATGGCATATAATGATAGAACGGGTATGGTAGATGAATTTGGAGGAATAAAAGATTTAGAGGCAGGAGTTATTCGATGTGTTGGGAATCCGAAAGAACGGTTTACAGAGGATGCACTTCGAATCATGCGTGCAGTACGTTTTTCTGCCCAATTGGGATATAAGATTGAAGAAAATACACAAAAGGCGATAGCAGAGTTAAGTCCTAATTTACAGAATATAAGTGTAGAGAGAATCAACACGGAATTAACCAAATTATTATTATCAAGTCACCCGGATTATTTAAGAGATGCATATACGATGGGCATCACCTCGGTAGTTATGCCGGAATTTGATCAAATCATGGAAATGCCTCAGAATAACCCCCATCATTGCTATAATGTCGGAGAACACACACTGCACGCACTGACAAAGGTGTCATCTGATAAAATCCTTCGTTTTGCGGTCTTGTTTCACGACTTTGGTAAAGCCCAAACGAAGACTACGGATGAAGATGGAGTGGATCATTTTTATGGTCATGCAGAGGTATCAGCAGAATTGACGGACCGCATTATGAAGAGACTTCGTTTTGATAATGATACAATGCATAAGGTAATTAAATTAGTAAAATATCATGATAATAAAATTGAAACGACACCGGAAGCGGTAAGAAGAGCAGTCGCCAAATTAGGAGAAGAACTTTTTCCATTACTGCTTGATATAAAACAGGCAGATTTTATGGCACAAAGCGAATATAAAAGACAAGAAAAGGAAGAAAATCTTAACAGTATTCGTTCGCTATATGAGCAGATGAAGCAAAAAAAGGAATGTGTTTCTCTTAAAACACTGGCAGTTAATGGCAATGATTTAATACAAAACGGTATGAAACCGGGAAAAGAAATAGGAGATCAATTAGCAGTATTATTGGATATCGTCCTAAAAGACCCAGAGAAGAACAATAAAGAATACCTGCTTTCAATAATTCGTAAATAATTCATACTTTATCATTCGTATTCATAAGATAGGTTATAACATTTGGAATATTCAAATGACCTGATTAAATCGTAAGGAGTAACGAATATGAATGACAGAGCGATATCTATTCTTGATAATTATGAACTTCAAATACTTCGTACATGGAAGGGCAGAGGTTCTATCCTATGTGAGACGAATCAGGGTATAAAAATATTAAAAGAATACAATGGGTCAAAAAACAAAATTGCCTTCTTAAAACAATTATTAGATAAAACCAGAGAAAATGGTTTTTCAGAGATTGAAGGTATTCAGTTAAATAAAGAAGGTGAACCTTTTTGCGAGGATACCGACCGAACCGTTTATATCGTAAAAGATTATTTTGAAGGCAGAGAATGTAATATAAAAGAAGAAACAGAGTGTATTGCAGCAGTTAAAACCTTGGCAAAACTTCATCTTGCCATGACATTGCCGGAAATGAAAGAGGATATTTATTTATATCAGCTTCCAATTGTACACGAATTTGACAAGCGAAATAAGGAACTACGTAAAGTTCGTAAATATCTAAAAGAGAAGGGTCAAAAGACGGAATTTGAGTTATACTTACAACAGAATTATGATTTCTTTTTTGATAGAGCACTTGAAACGGCAGAAGAACTGAATCAGTATCCGGTGCAAAAATGGATGCAGCAGCTTAAAGAAAATGGAACATTCTGTCATGGTGATTATCAGTATCATAATATTCTTTTTCATGGGGAACAGGTAAATATCATCAATTTTGAGAAAAATGCAATTGATGATCCCATTCGTGATTTATATCTTTTTGTCAGAAAGCTAATGGAAAAAAACAACTGGGATATTCAGCTTGGCAAGACACTAATAGAAGAATACAGCAAAGAAAGAAGTATTTCCGTAGAGGAGCTCATTCAATTAGTTTACCGTTTTAAATATCCGGAGAAATTTTGGAAAATTGTAAATTTCTATTATAATAATACAAAGTCCTGGATTCCACTCAGGAATAAAGAAAAACTGGAAAAAATACTGTATCAGGAGAAAGCAAAGGATGAATTTATCGAAAGTATTACATAAAAAGAGAATCAGACTGCTGTCCGTTATTCTTATATTGAGCTTCACAATGGTGTCCTGTGCAGAAAGTGCGCCTGTAAACGCACCCATTACAGATACAGGATTTATTCCGGCTAAAGCAGGAATGTATGATTGTGCAGATACGGCGGTTGTGGTGACAAAGGATACAAAAGAGAAATTAGTTACGCTTTATAATCTCGTTATGGAGCGTAATTATACTTTGCATTTTGACGGAACCAGTAAAATTTCAGATAAATATGGCTCTTCTATGTCAATGGAACAGATTAAAGAAGGCGATATTGTTGATATTACTTTTTTAAAATCAAAAAAACATCTGAATTCCATGCAATTGTCTAATCAGTCATGGACACTGGATGATGTATCTAAATTTGAAATTTCGTCGGTAAAACAGGAGATTTACGTTGCCGACAGTATTTACAGATATACAGATGATATCCTCATTTATTCCGATGGAGCAAACGCAGAGATTATGGATATTAATCAATGTGACAAATTAAACATTCAGGGAATAGGACATACTGTTTACAGTATTGCAGTTGATAAAGGACATGGATATTTAAGACTGAAAAATGATGAGTATTTCCTGGGCGGCTGGATAGAAGTAGGCCAGGAAATTATTAGAACGGTTTCTGAGGACATGCTTTTAGTTGTACCGGAAGGAACCTATGATGTTTTGGTATCAGCACAGGGAGTATCAGGGACGAAAAAAGTCACGATTAAACGTAATGAAGAAACCGAACTTGATATTGGAGATTTAAAGGGAGAAGAGATTAAGAAATTTGGTACCCTTATTTTTTCTGTTACACCTGATACGGCCACAGTTTACATTGATGGAGAGGAAGTAGATATAAGCGAGCCTGTCAAAGCAGAATATGGAATTCATCAGATGATGGCAAAAGCGGAAGGATATCAGACCGTTACGCAGTATATTAAGGTTGGACAAGAGAATGCCACGATACAAGTGACATTAGAAAAACAGGGAACAAAGGAAGAAACAGTATCTTCCAATGATACAGGTAACATTTCCACAAATACAACGGTTTCGGCTAATACAACAGTTCCGTCCAATACAACTGTTTCTTCGAATACAACAGCATCGACCTCAGGTTACAAGGTTACGATAGATGCACCAACCGGTGTAGAGGTATATATTGATGGCAATTATGTAGGTATTTCACCAATCAGCTTTAAAAAGGTGGAAGGAGTTCACGTGGTTACACTGCGTAAGACGGGATACTCTACCAGAAGTTATACGATTAATGTTGATAGTGAGAAAAAGGATGCAAGTTTTTCTTTCTCTGATTTAACAATAATAGAATAAAGGGAAGATAAAAAGTGGAAAAAAAATACTCAATCGAAGAATTTATTGGAATCATTAAACGTTTGCGGGCTGAAGATGGCTGTCCATGGGACAAGGTTCAGACACATGATACACTGCGTTCCTGTATGATGGAGGAGGCAGCAGAGCTTTTGGCGTCCATTCGTATATACAATCAAACAGGGAATGCAGAAAATATGGAAGAGGAACTGGGCGATATTCTTTTACAGGTTGTAATGCACAGTGTTATAGCAGATGAAGAAGGACTGTTTACCTTTGAAGACGTTGTAGATGAGGAAACTAAAAAAATGGTATACAGGCATCCTCATGTGTTTGGCAGTGATACCGTTAACTCAAGTTCTGAACAACTTGAGAAGTGGGAAGAACTTAAGAAAAAAGAAAAAGAAGGAAAAGCATGGATTACCACTCCATTAAGAGATATTCCACCGGAATTACCTGCACTTACCAGAGCAGCAAAAACCATTAGAAAAAGAGAACAAATCTACCACGTAGATAATGTGATTGAGGAAAATATAGAAATAATACAGAATAATCTGAACATTTTACAACAACTGCAGGATTCAAATGACATCTCAATGTATGAAAATACCCTTGGAAAGATGCTTTTAGCTATTTCTTCCATTGCTGCAAAGAAAAGAATTTCACCTGAACAGTTATTAGGGGATGAAATAGATAAAATAGTCGAAAAATACGAGACAAAAGCCTAAAAAACCTTGACAAATCAACGAAAAAACGATATATATATTTATAGGCGTTATAAACGTACTAAGAATACATCCCAGTTAAGAGGAGGAGTTCACGATGAACAAAACAGAATTAGTTGCAGCTATGGCTGAACAGGCAGGTTTATCTAAGAAAGACGCAGAAGCAGCATTAAAAGCTTTTACAGAGACTGTTGCTGCAGAATTAAAGAAAGATGGTAAAGTTCAGTTAGTTGGATTTGGTACATTTGAAGTTTCTAAGAGAGCTGCAAGAGAAGGAAGAAATCCTCAGAGCGGTGCTGTTATGAAAATTGCAGCTTCAAAAGCTCCTAAATTTAAAGCAGGAAAAGCATTAAAGGATTTACTTAACAAATAATATCATTTTGTTTATTAGTTGAAAGTTAAGGTAAGTACATTATTGTACTTGCCTTTTTTTCACACCATTAATAATATAAAATGGTTCAATTGGAGGTT
>CAZAQH010000042.1:0-19107 GCA_964487395.1 uncultured Lachnospiraceae bacterium
GTTCCATGCATTCCAATCATTCCGGTATATCGTTCACTATATCCGTCAAAAGCACCTTTGCCCATAAGGGTGTCACATACAGGTGCATCAATTAAACTGGCAAATTTACTAACTTCTTCGGTAGCGCCTGAAATGATAGCTCCACCACCCAAATATATATATGGTTTCTTAGCTTCATTTATCAAAGATAAGGCTTTGTTGATATCTGCTTCTGTATAATCAGAAAAAACTTCTATCTTCTTTGGCTCTTCCTTAGTATATTCACACAATGCTGCTGTAACATCTTTTGTAATATCGACAATAACCGGTCCCGGTCTTCCACTTTTTGCAATTTCAAATGCTTTACGGATGGTTTTCGCAAGTATTTTAACATCTTTTACAATATAACCATGTTTGGTAATTGGCATCGTCACACCTGCAATATCTACCTCCTGAAATGTATCTTTACCAAGTAATGGTAAATTAACATTGGCAGTAATTGCAACCATAGGAACAGAATCCATGTATGCTGTTGCAATTCCGGTAACCAGATTGGTTGCTCCCGGTCCACTCGTTGCAAGACACACTCCGACCTTTCCTGTTGCTCTGGCATAACCATCTGCTGCATGAGATGCACCCTGTTCATGAGAAGTCAGAACATGAAAAATCTCATCCTGATGTTTATATAATGCATCATAAATATTAAGGATAGTTCCTCCCGGATAACCAAATACGGTGTCTACGCCTTGTTCTTTTAAACATTCTACTACAATTTCAGCACCTGTCAGTTTCATTCCCTTTATTCCTCCACGGTAATATTAGTTACTTTTTGGCATTTCTAAAACGGCGCCCCTGTTGGCTCCCGTAACCTGTTCACGGTATCTTGCAAGATATCCGGTTGTTACCTTAGGTTCTCTTGGTTTCCAGTTTTTCTTTCTTTCTGCTAAGACTTCATCACTTACATCTACATTAATTGTATTCTTTGGAATATCAATTTTAATAATATCGCCTTCTTCTACTAAAGCGATTGGTCCACCAACAGCAGCTTCCGGACACACATGTCCGATAGATGCTCCACGGGATGCTCCTGAAAAACGACCATCTGTAATTAACGCAACACTGGAACCAAGTCCCATTCCTGCAATTGCAGATGTTGGATTTAACATTTCACGCATACCCGGACCACCCTTTGGTCCTTCGTAACGAATCACAACAACATCTCCTGCTACAATCTTACCACCTTTAATAGCGGCAATCGCATCCTCTTCACAGTCAAATACACGTGCAGGTCCTTCATGTACAAGCATCTCCGGCACAACTGCAGAACGTTTTACTACGCATGTATCCGGTGCAATATTACCTTTTAATACGGCAATACCGCCAACCTCGCTGTATGGATTGTCAATTGGACGAATTACATCCGTATTTTTGTTGACACAACCATCAATATTTTCTTTTACAGTCTTACCGGTTGATGTAATTAAATCTGTATAGAGAAGATTCTTTTTATTTAATTCATTCATAACAGCATATACGCCACCAGCCTCATTTAATTCTTCAATATAGGTATGACCTGCCGGTGCTAAATGACAAAGATTTGGTGTCTTGGCACTTAATTCATTGGCTATTGTTAAATTAAGATCTACGCCTGCTTCATGTGCAATAGCTGGAAGGTGAAGCATTGAATTCGTGGAACAGCCAAGTGCCATATCAACAGTAAGTGCATTATAAAATGCTTCTTTTGTCATAATATCTCTTGGTTTAATATCTTTTTCTAAAAGTTCCATAATCTTCATACCCGCATGCTTTGCAAGACGAAGACGTTCTGAATAAACAGCTGGAATCGTACCATTTCCTGGAAGTGCCATACCAATTGCTTCTGTTAAACAGTTCATGGAATTAGCAGTATACATACCAGAGCAGGAACCACATGTAGGACATGCTTTTTCTTCAAACTCTGTTAATTCATCCATTGTAATTTTACCGGCAGCCTGAGCTCCTACTGCTTCAAAGAGACTTGATAAAGATGTCTTACAGCCCTGTACTTTTCCTGCAAGCATAGGTCCACCAGAAACAAAAATAGTAGGGATATTTAATCTGGCAGCAGCCATCAATAAGCCCGGTACATTTTTATCACAATTAGGAATACAAACAAGTGCATCAAACTGATGAGCCATTGCCATACATTCCGTACTATCTGCAATTAAGTCTCTTGTAACAAGAGAATATTTCATTCCGACATGTCCCATTGCAATTCCGTCACAAACAGCAATCGCCGGAAACATAACCGGTGTTCCGCCTGCCATGGCAACACCCATTTTAACGGCATTTGTAATTTTATCCAGATTCATGTGACCTGGTACAATTTCATTATATGAACTGACAATTCCAATTAAGGGACGGTCCATTTCTTCCTGTGTATATCCAAGTGCATTAAATAAAGATCTGTGCGGTGCCTGACTTGCACCTTTTTTTGCAGCATCACTTCTCATTTTTAAGCCTCCTAATTATCATCAAACCTATTGTACATTTTCTTATCAATAATAGCAGTTAATGGGGATAAAATCAAATTCTTTCCGCTACCAGGCTGCCCATTGCACTACATGATACTTTGACATTACCTTCTGACATAATATCACCAGTACGATACCCTTCTGTCAATACAGAAGAAATGGCGTCCTCGATAGTTTTTGCTTCATCTAATAAACCAAATGAAAATTTAAGCATCATAGCTGCTGATAAAATAGTAGCCAGAGGATTAGCAATATTTTTTCCTGCAATATCCGGTGCTGAACCATGACTTGGCTCATATAAGCCAAATTTCGTGTCATTCATACTGGCTGATGCAAGCATTCCTATAGACCCTGTTACCATACTTGCTTCATCTGATAAAATATCGCCAAACATATTTTCCGTTAAAATCACATCAAACTGTGCCGGATTCTTAACAAGCTGCATTGCACAGTTATCAACAAGCATATGTTCAACCGTTATGTCCGGATAATCCTTTGCCACTTCGTTTACTACATTTCTCCACAATCTGGAAGAATCCAATACATTTGCCTTATCAACACTTGTTACTTTTTTATTTCTTACCTTTGCAATTTCAAATGCTTTAATAGCAATTCGTCTGATTTCCGTTTCGGTATAGGTTAATGTATCAACTGCTTTGCGAACTCCGTTTTCTTCTGTCGTACTTCTGTCTCCAAAATATAATCCACCGGTAAGTTCTCTCATAATCAACATATCAAAACCCTTTTGACTGATTTCCTCTTTCAGTGGACAAGCACCGGATAACTGTGGATACAAAACAGCCGGTCGTAAATTTGCAAATAAGTTTAATTCTTTTCTGATTTTAAGAAGTCCCGCTTCCGGTCTTTTTGATGGCTCTAATTTATACCATGGAGAGGTATTGGTATCGCCTCCGATAGAACCCATTAATACAGCATCCGAACTTTTAGCAATTGCAATTGTCTCATCTGTAAGTGGAATTCCGTAAGCATCAATAGATGCTCCACCCATTAATATCTCCTTGTATTCTATTTTATGATTGTATTTTTCAGCAACCTTATCTAATACTTTCTGTGCTTCCGTAACGATTTCCGGTCCAATACCGTCGCCTTTAATGACTGCAATATGTAAATTCATCTCATCTACTCCTTATTAAACTTTATTCTTTTTTAAACTGCATATATTGTATCATATTTTCTATTATCCATAATATATATATCTATTATAGAATTCATAACTTGAAGTTATGACGATAAATTTATGAACGAAAAAAATACAGACCAAAAGGTCTGCATTTTAATTATTATTGAATTTATTCTACTGTTGCTTTTTCTACTTGAGAAATTGCAGTTTTCTGCATTGGAATACGGCAGTTTTTGTTGTTACCGAATTCTACGATTACAGTATCATCTGTAATATCGATTACAATACCATAAAAACCACTGTTTGTTAAAATGCTGTCACCGATTTCCATACTGGCTAACAATGCACTCATTCTCTTTTGTTCTTTTTTCTGTGGACGAATCATTAAAAAATAAACAAACGCAACAATCAGTACAAGATAAAGAACTAATACTATTCCTCCACCTGTCTGAGTACCTGCTGTAGCTGCTGTTAAAATTACACCCATTTTATTTCCTCCTCGATATTTGGTTGATATACAAGCAATCATACACAACTTTTTCACATTCATCAAGTGATTTAAACCTGTTTTCTAAAATTTAATAATTAACTTACATATCCTCTTCCGGTGTATTCATACTTTCCAACTTCCATTTTTTGTATTGTGTAAAGCTTCCATTATCAAGTGCATCTCTTATTTCTTCCATCATTGTATTATAAAAATAGAGATTATGAAGTACACACATACGCATACCAAGCATTTCTTTTGCTTTAAGCAGATGTCTGATATAGGCTCTTGAATAACGTCTGCAGGTAGGACACTCACATCCCGGTTCAATTGGACGCATATCCTTTTCATATTTTTGATTAAATAAGTTGATTTTGCCATGATTCGTATATAAATGTCCATGTCGTCCATTACGACTTGGATATACGCAGTCAAAGAAATCAACACCTCGTTCAACTGCTTCTAAAATATTGGCAGGTGTTCCAACACCCATCAGATAAGTAGGCTTATCCTTGGGAAGATATGGAACTGTCTCCTCTAATATCCGATACATGTCCTCATGGCTTTCTCCAACTGCAAGACCACCAACTGCATAACCATCCAAATCCATCTCGGAAATGATTTTTGCATGTTCTACACGGATATCCTCATATATTGCTCCCTGATTAATACCAAATAACAATTGATTATGATTAATAGTGTCTTCCAATTCATTAAGACGTTTCATTTCTTTTTTACATCTCTCAAGCCATCTGGTTGTTCGCTCTACAGACGGAAACACATATTCTCTAGATGCCAGTGCCGGTGCACACTCATCAAACGCCATCGCAATAGTTGATGCAAGATTAGATTGAATCTGCATACTTTCTTCCGGACCCATAAATATAATTCTGCCATCAACATGCGAATGAAAGGTTACACCCTCTTCTTTTATTTTTCTAAGTCCAGAGAGGGAAAAAACCTGAAAACCACCGGAATCTGTAAGAATAGGTTTATTCCATGACATAAATTTATGCAGACCGCCAAGCTCTTTTATTAACGCATCGCCCGGTCTAACATGTAAGTGATATGTATTGGACAATTGCACCTGTGTCTTTATCTGTTCTAAATCTTCAGTAGAAACGGCGCCTTTAATCGCTGCCACCGTACCAACATTCATAAATACAGGCGTCTGTATTGTTCCATGAACGGTTGTAAGCTCTGCTCTCTTTGCGCGTCCTTCTGTTTTAATTATTTTATACATTATTAATCTACTTTCTTTTTATAAGGAATCAATAAATTCTTCTAACGTAATATCATTGTCCATAATAACACCTGCCGCACTTTTGCCAACATAGCGGAAATGCCACGGTTCATATTGAATTCCTGTTATATTTTCTTTTCCTTTTGGATATCGCAGTATAAAGCCATAATCCTTGCTGTTCTCTCTTAACCATAGCCCTGCTTGTGTCTCCCCAAAGTCTTCATCAAGAGCACTATAATTATCACTTATAATATCAAGTGCTAATCCAATTTCATGTTCACTTGCACCCGGAACCGTTACGGTTATTGATGCATTCTTATATGACTCTAAATAAGAATAACCATTATTGAGATATTGATTCATTTTACGGTTAAACAAAAATTCCTGTCTGTTGATATCACGATACGGCGAACAGACAACAAGATTAATACCATCTTTTTTAGCCGCTTCAAACATCTCTGTAAGTGGCGTTATAATACGTTCATCACATTTCATGGAACCCTTAATCGTTCCAAGTGTAAAACTGTAATCTTCCGGTATAGGATGTTGTTTGTTTACCAATAAAAGCTTCCAGTCATCTTTTTCAAAAATAAGCTTTTCTTCTTCCTGTGACTCTTCAACAACCGTATTATCTTTATTCTCTTTCAAATCATCCAGAGAAACTTTGTCATCTTTTCCAATTTGTTCCAGTTCACTTGATTGCGTCTCTTCCGGAAGTGTTGTATCTTCTACATTGATTTGTGTATCATGAACTGTCACTTCTTTAGGAAATGCCGGTGGAGCAAAACTTGCATTGAATAAAAAAAGTAATGCAACGGTGGTTACCTGAGCTGTTCTTATTATTAATTTCTTATTATGTCTTAACAAATCACCCGTAAAAATAGTAACAACAATTAATGCTGTTGCAATATATTTACAGCATTTGTTCTTTTTTGCGAGTTTTTTATATGTTTTTATTTGTCTGGTTTGGATTTCACTTAACATGTATTCTCCCGTTAATCGTATTAACATACTATTTACAAGAAAAAAGTATCTTATATATTAATTACATTTATTGTCAATTTACGATATTTCTCACTCTTTTATGATATCATAATCGCCAAATTTGTACAGCAAAAAAATGAATTCCATTATTTGACTTGAGACATGTGCCACTTTTCGCTATAATGCTAATCAGTAAATAAAATATATGCGAGGATGTTAATTATGGGTGGATCATCATTTGGAAAACAATTTAAAATAACTACCTGGGGAGAATCACACGGAAAAGCAATTGGTGTTGTGATTGATGGAATTCCTGCCGGTTTACCTCTTGTGGAAGAAGATTTGATTCCTTTTCTTGCAAGAAGACGTCCCGGTGCTAACCCATATGGCACAAAACGCATGGAAAGTGATCTTCCCGAGATTCTTTCCGGTACATTTGAAGGTATCACATGCGGAACTCCTCTTTCTATTATTATTAAAAATGAATCTCAGATTAGTAAAGACTACAGCAATATCGCAGACATATACCGCCCCGGTCATGCAGATTATACCTTTGATCAAAAATATGGTATTCGCGATTATCGTGGCGGTGGACGTTCCTCCGGACGTGAAACTGCAGCCAGAGTTGCTGCCGGTGCTATTGCTTCTAAGATTTTATCCACACTTGGCATTGAGGTTATGGCATATACGCATTCCATCGGTTCTATCACAATAAACGAAGACTCTGTTACACGTGAAAAAATATTTGCTTCTCCTATTTATATGCCCGATGAAACATCATCTGTTGCTGCTATGAACCATTTAGATGAATGTATCAAAAAACAGGATTCCTGTGGCGGTATTGTGGGATGCATCGTTAAAAATATGCCTGTTGGAATCGGTGAAACTGTATTTGATAAATTAGATGCCCAGCTTGCAAAAGCCATTATGTCAATAGGTGCCGTAAAAGCATTCGAAATTGGCGATGGTATAAAAGCAAGTAGGAGTTATGGCTCTCAGAATAATGATGCTTTTTATATGGATGGTAATAATATAAAGAAGAAAACTAATCACAGTGGCGGTATACTTGGTGGTATGAGTGATGCAAGTGATATTCTTATAAAGGCACACTTTAAACCCACCCCATCTATCTCACTTGCTCAGGAAACCGTTACAACTTCAAAAAAAGATACTACTATTAACATTCACGGAAGACATGACCCTGTAATTGTTCCAAGGGGTGTCGTAGTCGTAGAATCTATGGTATGTATCACGATACTTGATTTACTGCTTGAAAATATGAGTGCAAAATTATCATCCATTCAGGATTTCTATAACAAATAACATTATTGATTAAATTATTAAAGCCTGTATCTTTTACTGATACAGGCTTTTGTACTTCTTTATGCTTCTGATAATTTATGAAAAATCAGACAGTTTGGTCTTTCAACCGGAATTTCTTTCCCATTCATTACAAGTAATCCTTTTTCTAAATCTACATTAAAAAATGTCATGGTATTTGATTCATGATTTAGGGATACTAAATGTTTATTGTCCGGGAATAAAGTCGCATCCTTTGGGTAATCCCCACTAATAGGAAGGCAGAAAATCTTATTAAGCATTCCTGTTTCCTGTTCAATTGAATAAACAATAACACTGTTATCTCCTGCATTAGAACTGATAACATATTTGTAGTCCACTGATAAATTCAAAGCACTGGCAGCAGAACCACTCGCATGATATTCATTTAATGTTGAGATATTCTGTACTTTTTCAAATTCAGGATTATCATTTTTATCCTTATAAGAATATACATCAATATAATTTTTTAATTCATGGACAATATATAAAAATTTACCGTCTTTTGTGAATTTCAGATGTCTTGGTGCTGATTCCTGTTCACTTCTTATTATATCTACTAATTTAAGCTTACCAGTTGCATGATCTACTCTGTATACATCCACATAATCCATTCCTAAATCTGCAGCACACAGATATTTATTATCTCTGGTCATTTTAACACAGTTTACATGAGGTCTGAAATTACGTTCTGCAATGCTTCCCCATCCTTTATGGAATAATTCATCTGCAATTCCATCAATTCTTCCATCTTCTTTTAATTTTAAAACAGTAATTTTACCATCATGATAACCTGCTACAAATAAAAATCTGTCTTCATAATCCGTTGACAAATAGCAGCCACGCATACCGTTTATTGTATGAGAATTAATAACCTTTAAATTGCCATCTGCCGTAATCTCATATGCTTCTACTCCAAAATCAGTAATCGAATAGAGAAACTTTGCATTATGTGATATTGTAATATAAGAAGAATTCGTAATTTCCACTTCATCTTTTTCTTTAAAATATCCATTCTTCATATCCACGTCATATATTTTGATGCCATGATTATCTCCTGATGTATAAGTAGATACATATGCAACATATTTTTCGTTTTTCATAAAATCCCTCCGATTCGTTTATGCACATTTCTAATCTTATCATAATGGAATAATTTTGTTAATCTTTTTTTCATATTTTCGTTGACAAATACATGCTTTCTTGTATAATTAAATTCGCTACTCAAGTTTAGTATCAGTAAACTTTGAGTTTATTATAACTATTAATCGTGATTCAAAGGAGGCTTACTTGAAAATAGGACATCGTATCAAGGAACTGAGAATTATAAAAGGACTTACCCAGGAAGAACTGGCGGACCGAGCGGAACTCTCAAAAGGATTCATTTCGCAGGTCGAACGTGACCTTACCTCTCCCTCCATATCCACATTAGTAGATATCCTTCAATGTCTCGGTACAGATTTAAGTGATTTTTTCACACAGGATGTTGATACACAAATTGTATTTCATGAAAACGACTATTTTGAAAAAATAGATACGGAATATAAAAATAAAACAGAATGGATTATTCCAAATGCCCAAAAAAACATTATGGAACCAATCCGAGTCACGCTCTCCCCTGATGGTCAGACTTATCCTGATTATCCTCATGAGGGCGAAGAATTTGGATTTGTTTTAGCTGGCAGTATAGCAATTCATCTGGGAAAAAAGATAATCAAAGCAAAAAAAGGCGAATCATTTTACTTTACACCCAACTCTACTCACTATATAAAAGCAACGAGCAAAAGCAATGCCTTTTTTATATGGGTTAGTTCACCACCAAGTTTTTAATTACGACAAAAGAAAGGTAATCATATAAATGAGCACAAAACTAATTGATCTTCAGCATATTACAAAAGCGTATGGCAATAACATTGTTTTAGATGATATGAATTTATACATAAGAGAGAATGAATTCCTAACTCTTCTTGGTCCAAGTGGCTGTGGTAAGACTACTACACTTTGCATTATTGGTGGCTTTGAAAACCCGGATCAGGGAAACGTCTTCTTTAACGGAACTGATATTACTTCACTTCCACCAAACAAAAGACAGCTTAACACTGTTTTTCAAAAATATGCTTTGTTCACTCATATGAATATTGGTGAAAATATTGCCTTTGGATTAAAAATCAAAGGAAAAACTGATAGTTATATCAAAGATAAAATTAAATACGCATTAAAACTTGTTAATCTGGATGGATTTGAAAACAGAATGCCGGATTCTTTAAGTGGTGGCCAGCAACAGCGAATTGCCATTGCAAGAGCCATTGTAAATGAACCTAAGCTTTTACTTTTAGATGAACCTTTAGGTGCTCTTGACTTAAAACTTCGTCAGGATATGCAGTATGAATTAATCCGTTTAAAAAATGAACTTGGTATTACCTTTATCTATGTTACCCATGACCAGGAAGAAGCTCTTACCATGTCTGATACTATTGTTGTCATGAATCAGGGCTATATCCAGCAGATTGGAACACCTGAAGATATCTATAATGAACCTGAAAACGCTTTTGTTGCTGACTTTATCGGTGACAGCAATATTTTAGATGGTATTATGGTGCACGATGAACTTGTTTCCTTCCTTGGAACCAAATTTGATTGTGTTGATAAAGGCTTTGGTGAGAATAAACCGGTCGATGTTGTAATCCGTCCGGAAGATGTTATGTTAGTATCTCCTGAAAACGGCAGAATTACCGGTGAAGTGACACATATCATCTTTAAAGGTGTCCATTATGAAATGGAAGTTATGGCAGGCGGTTTTGAATGGCTTGTTCATTCTACTATGATGCTGCCGGTCGGTGCAAAAGTCGGTATTAAAATTGATCCTTTCAATATTCAGATCATGAATAAACCGGCATCTGAAGATGAGGAGGCGGTTGGTGTTGAAGAGTAAAACAAAATTACTGGCTTCTCCATTTGTTGTCTGGTCAGCTGCTTTTATCATTATTCCGTTATGCATGGTATTCTATTACGGAATGACAGATAAAACAGGGGTATTTACCCTCGAAAACATATGCTCCATTGCTACCCCCGAGCATATAAAAGCACTTTGGCTTTCTCTGGCATTATCCTTTATTGCAACAGTAATCTGTCTGCTCTTAGGATATCCTTTGGCTTCTATATTAGCCAAAATGAGTAAAAACCAGCACAGCATGATTGTACTTATTTTTATACTGCCCATGTGGATGAACTTTCTATTACGTACCCTTGCATGGCAGACATTACTCGAAAAAACAGGTGTAATTAACAACATTCTATCTTTTTTACACCTTCCATCTTTAAATATAATTAATACACCCTATGCCATTATCCTTGGTATGGTATATAACTTTTTGCCTTTCATGGTAGTACCGCTTTATAATTCACTTACAAAAATAGATGTGAATGTTATAAATGCCGCAAGAGACTTGGGCGCGAATGGCTTTCAGACTTTTATGAAGGTCACTCTTCCACTTACCATCCCTGGAATTATAAGTGGAATCACCATGGTATTTGTTCCTGCCCTTACTACCTTTGTTATCAGTAAATTGTTGGGTGGAAGTAAGATTTTATTAATCGGTAATGTAATTGAAGAACAATTCACCCAGGCAAGCAACTGGAATCTGGGTAGTGGATTATCCATTGTACTGATGCTGTTTATCATTATCAATATGATTGTTACTTCTATTTTCGACAAAGATGGAGAGGGGGCAATGTTATAATGACAAAAATTGCAAAAAGAATATATGTTGTCTTAATATTCATTTTTTTATATGCCCCGATTGCTACCTTAATCGTATTATCCTTTAATGCAAGCAAAACCCGTGCTAAATGGGGTGGCTTTACCTTTAAATGGTATGGTGCACTTTTCCAAAACGAAGATATCATGGAAGCATTATATACTACACTATTAATTGCTCTTATCTCTTCTATTATTGCAACCTTAATTGGTACCATTGCCTGCATAGCCATTAATAATATGAAAAGAAGAACTCGTTCCGTATTACTTGGAATTACCAATATCCCCATGTTAAATGCAGATATTGTAACCGGTATCTCTTTAATGCTTTTGTTTTTAAGTTTTGGACTTCGTTTTGGGTTTGGAACGATTTTGTTATCTCACATAACGTTTAATATTCCATATGTAATACTAAGCGTCATGCCCCGAATGAAAAGTACCAACCGCTCTACCTTTGAGGCGGCCCTGGATTTAGGAGCATCCCATATTTATGCTTTTTTCAAGGTTATTTTACCGGATTTACTCCCCGGTATTTTATCAGGCTTCCTAATGGCATTTACCATGTCACTGGATGACTTTATTATTACTCATTTCACAAAAGGACCCGGCATTGATACTCTTTCTACGAAGATTTATACAGAAGTAAAAAAAGGAATCAAACCGGAAATGTATGCACTGTCCACGATTATTTTTACAACGGTTCTATTGCTTCTTCTTTTGGTAAACAGACCTACCAAAAAAGATAAAGAATTATTACAGCATGAATAAAAGGAGAAAATTATGAAAAAAAGAATTGTAGTCATTACAGCCCTCGCTCTTCTTGCATGCGTGTTTGCTGCATGTGGAAAAGCTAACAACAAAAACGGAAAGGTTTATGTTTACAATTGGGGAGAATATATTGACCCTGAAACAATTTCCATGTTCGAAGAAGAAACTGGTATCCAGGTAGTTTACGATGAATTTGAAACAAACGAAATTATGTATCCTAAAGTTGAATCCGGTGCATCTGCATATGATGTTATCTGCCCTTCCGATTACATGATCCAGAAAATGGTTGAAAATGATTTACTTGCAGAAGTAAACTGGGACAATATGCCAAATGCAACTGCTAACATTGGACAGCAATATTACGACCAAGCAAAAGATTTTGACCCTGAAAACAAATATTCCATTCCTTATTGCTTTGGTACTGTAGGTATTCTGTATAACAAAACCATGGTTTCTGAGCCAGTAGACAGCTGGAATATCCTTTGGGATGAAAAATACAAAGACAGCATCTTAATGCAGGATTCTGTTCGTGATGCATTTATGGTTTCTTTAAAGAAAAACGGATTTTCTGCAAACACCTTAGATGAAAGCGAATTAGAAATTGCAAAAAATGACTTAATTACACAAAAACCTCTTGTTCAGGCATATGTTGTAGATCAGGTTAGAGATAAAATGATTGGCAATGAAGCTGCTCTTGGCGTTATTTATTCTGGGGAGGCTATTTATACACAACGTGAAAATCCAGACCTTGAGTATGTCATTCCAAAAGAAGGAACTAACGTATGGCTTGACTGCTGGGTAATTCCTAAGAACTGCCAAAGCCAGGAAAATGCAGAAAAATTCATTGATTTCATGTGCCGTGCAGATATCGCATTAATGAATTTTGATTACATTACATATTCTACTCCTAATGATGCAGCAAGAGAATTAATTGAAGATGAAGACATCAAGAATTCTCCTATCGCGTTCCCTGATTTCACACAGTATGATAACCTTGAAACTTTCTACTATATCGGTGAAGATGGCGATGCATTATACAATTCCTTATGGGAAGAAATCAAAGCACACTAAATAAATAAAAACAATCATTTAGTATAATAATTGACCTCTCATAAATCGGATGTAAATCCTACTTATGAGAGGTCTTTATTTGGTCTGTCTTTAATAACTGTTACTATCCAATTCCTTATGTTTTGAGTTTAAAACAGGTGTAATAGCTGCTGCAATAATAATATTTCCTACAGCAAATGGCCAATCCAACACACAGCTTCCACAAATTGCAAATACAATCACAATCATACATCCAAAGTTAAGAACCATATTCTGTTTTTCCCTCGTTTTTTATCTCTTATAATAATTAAAAATCCAAGATAAATTAGCAATGCAAGTAATATTGCAAGATGCCAGTAACAATGATGTTGCTCATCTACCGCTTCATACAGTAACGCATAGGTAGAAAAGAATCTGGTAGAAATTGTAATCGTCTTTTCGTCCTTATCCAAATCATGTAATAATTGTGCTTCTTCTCCATGTACTCTGCTGATATAGTAGCGTGTATTGGGAAATTGTAACTCCGGTGGAATCTCTATGATAATTTCCACATTTCCCGCTGTTTCCGGAATTCCAATCCAGTCACCACCATTAAACCGTTTATCAAGTTTGATATCTAAATATTTACCAATAGTTAAGCCATCTATTTCCTTAAGCAACTCTTGTACTTGATTTTCAACAAGCTTCTGATCCTTAATTGGTATCTTCTCTTCAATTCTCTTAATAGTAAGTCTGATTTCTATTGTCTCGCCTCTGTTTACTGCCTGTTTTTCTTCTTCACTAAGACATGCATCAATAACCTGCTCTTTGTTTGGAAGTTCAACTTTCAGCTTTTTAAGTTCTTCTTCAGGACTTTCTACTATTACAATAATATTGCCCAAATTACCAGTTTCTTCTATATCTTCAGTGATATCACTCGGTGGTGTTATATCATTTTCCTGACTGTTTGTTTCAGGTTTTACTTCTTCAGTTTTTTTCGGTTCTGCAATGACATCACTTTCTATTGGTTTTGTAATAACAGTATCTTTCTTTGTATTTGTAGTAGACGTGTTTTCCTCTTCATTATCACTCTGCTCTGTATTCTGCTTGGCATCTGTTGTATTTGCTTTTACTGTTAAGGATACTGTACCTGTTACTACAGCACCGTTATTATAATTAACAGTAATTGTGGCTGTATGCGTGCCGATTGCAAGTCCTGCAACAGGTCTGATTTTATAGGTGGAAAGCGTGCTGCCTGCTGTAATTGAGATATCCGTTCCTGTTAATTCAAATTCTGTAGCATTTGATACTATAATGGAAGTAATCCGTGCATCCACAGTTCCTTCTGCTTTTATTGGCAATATCTGTGCCTGTGGCTGTACATAACCTTCTGTTACATCCGAAAAAGTTGGAACGGATAATTTTAATTTTAAATCACATCCAACCACTACAGCCGTATCAGGACTGGCATTATAATTTGGTTTGGCAGCATAGCGAACATAATAAGGCCCATCTGTAATACCTGTTATCTTACCTGTTGAAATCATCTCCGGCGTAACTGTTGTATAAGTATTTTCACCGGCTTTTCGATATTCCATTCCGTTTAAATTACCGCTTATTCCACCATCATTTTTCCCGGAAACTGTTGCATTCTGCGAATTCAACCCATTTGGCGCATTCTGCGATGCATTCATAATTTTAAAGGAAACCACCTTTTCTAATGAACCATAATCGCTTGTTTCAGGGACATATGCCTTCATGTACCAAATACCTGCATTACTCGGCTTGTCATTTGTAAATGGTCCTGTTGATGAACCACTGTAGGTATACTGTACATTTCCATACTTTGCCGCACCAGTTGGATTTTTAGCTGTTGTACCATAAGTCCAGTCTGCTATTGCAGGTTCTATAATCCAATCATTATTATTTCCTGTTATAGTAAAAGCGATAGCAGGTGTTGTATATTCCGAATAATTACTACTTTCCTTTATCTTTGCTTTTACAAAATAAATTCCTCCTACTGTTGGCTTTTGGTTAGTCCACGTTGCCTCATCAGAATTTTGTATACTATACAAATATTCCACATCAGCATTTCCAGGATTATTAGAAACAGTCGGTGTATTGCCTGTATTTCCATAAACCCAGCCTGTCAGATTAACAGTTGAGGTAAATGTTGCTTTCGTAATAATTACTGTGTATTCGGCTGTCGTACTAGTCTTCATTCCATTATCTTTTCTGGTAGCTGTCACTTCACAACTTACTTTATAATTAGAATCAGCCGACTGTCCTACTGGGAATGTCCAACTTTCTGTTGTTCCTATTTGTTGATTATTAGCACCATCACCTATTTTTAAGTACCATTTATATGTGTAGTTATAATCATTTGCAGTTATATTATCTCCGGTTACTATCCCTGCATTTGCCTTCAATACAGGCGCCTGGGCGGAAGAATAACCATACATTGCACTTCCCGAAGTAGGATTTGACGTAATGCTTGCAGACACTGTTGCTGGCCTTGCCGTTAAAGCAAGCGTTACCGTAATCAAATCTGTCGAAGCTAACGTACTGTCCACAGCAAGTGAATTGCTATAATTTGTTCCCGACAAAGTGCCTTTCGATACTGTTAGGCTTGTAGCGGATGATATACAACTATTTACTGTATAGCCTGTTGCATTTTTTAGTGTGGCATTCAAAGAAACGCCTGTTTCCCCGGCTATCATAATGTAACTTGCGCTACTATTGACTAATATGGAATCACCTTTCCCTGCAGTAGTTACCGTATCCGTTGCAAATTTTGCTTCTACTTTTGCTGCATAAAGTGACGTTGTCGTAATACCTTCCAAGCTGTCATCCACATTGACTTTATCCTTATTATTGGTGGTGGAAGCAATTGCCTTTACCTTAACAGTATAGCTGCCTGCTCCTTTATCTCTAATAGCTGATGCTAAATCATATGTAACAGTAGGTGCTGTTACCGTTGTTGTGTAAACTGGGGCTGTGGTTCCACTCTTGTAAAGTGCTACACTATACTCCGCAACTTCCACGTTTCCCATTTTGCTAATGGCACTCCAGGTCACCGTACCCGGTGTTGTACTCCATGTCGGTGTGGGTGTGTCGAATTTACTTTGTGTTACTGTTAATGTTCCAGGCAAATAACTGATATCATAATTACCGGAAGTATATCCTTTTGGTGTTATAGTATAGGTATTTACAGGACTGGTTACCATGTAATCACAATCAAAGGATAATGACCGTCCAATACACCTTCCGTTTCATTATTCTGAAAACCTAAATATGTCACCTCATATGCAGGTATATCACTACCATAAGCAATCTCTTTATCCTTTGCAGTAACGATCAGCTGATTTTTCGTAATATCAGCCATTGCGGTTGTCTGGCTATCTGATTTAAGCGTATATCTTGCTGCAAGGTAATCATTCAAAGTCACTTCCAAATCAATGGTTATTCCATTTTTAACATCCTTTTCCCGATAAATACCGGTTACGGATTTTATTCCTTTATAAGAATCATCTGCCGATTCAATTCCCGTATAAGTTACATTATTTGTATTAATCTGACTTGCCAGGACATCAGTTGTTCCATCATAGACTTTAGAAGATACCGTGATACCACTAATACCGATTTCTTTTTTAGCAATAGTCAATATGCCTTCTTCTGTTTTAAGTTTATAATGATTATCCTTAATTGTTAAACCGGTAATCTCCGGCGTAATATCATATTTGCCAGGATCAGACGTAAGTGTTGCTAGACATGTATATGTCGGTGTCCCTGTCACCACATTTTTAAGTTCATCTTCATCAAGAAGTCCGCTGTAAGTACCTGTGTAACTTGGAAGGGTTCCTACCCTGTAAGTCATCGTTTTATTATCTGCTCTTAAGGTAAGTTCCCTCTCTGTAATATTTGCTGTCGCATTCTTTTGACTATCGTCAATATTTAAAATATAATTGCCAGCATCAGCTCCTGTCAATGCGTCACTTGAAATTTTAATCTTAACCGTTTTTTCTTGTCCTATATCTGCATTTTCAAACTCACCATTTACTTTGGATGGATCAAGTTGCAGTTTATCTCCTGCAATCATACCAGTAAAGGTAACTTTTGATACATCAAGTGTTGCCATCGTTCCTTTATCATATTGTTTATTCTTTGCAATGATTCCTGATACAGTAATCGTTATTGGCGTAATAGTTAGATTCGCCTTTCCATAAGTAATATTATAATTATCTGTAACATTTTTCTCTGTTGCATCTTTAATCAGCATAGAAGCCGCCGTAATTTCATGGGTTCCTACATTTCTTGCACCTGTTGTACTTGCGGTATAGGTATGACCGCTCACAAGACCAACTCCTGTATTCGTTTCCGTCAGAGTAAAGGCATCCAGCTTTTGTATTTTTCCATTATATGCTTTCGTATTTTCTACCGGTGTAATCGTAAGCGGACGTTCTGTAATCGTAAAAGAACCACTTGCATTCGTAAACGTATAGTCAGAGGTTTTATATGCCTCATTTGCAACAATTGCCGCATATGCGTTATATGTTCCTGCATTGGTCTGTTCGCCCTGTGTCGTCAAAGCAATCCCAGAATCCGGTATAGTCTGTCCTTCTTCAAGAGATACCTCACGTACATGTGATGCTCCATCATAAATAAAGCTATTGGTAATGGACCATTTTGTCTTTAAAGGAAGCGGAACAATGTTACCTGAAATATTTAATTCGGCACCTGTTGCAAATTTATAATTTTTATTAATATTTCCACTTGCATCTACAATCTTCATATCTTGAAGTGTTATCGTACCGGCAGTATCTACATGTTTATCATTAAAGGCAGCATCAAAATCAAGCAGACTTGTATCTTTATCTGCCGTCAACAATCCTGTGATTACAAAGTTAGTTCCATTTCCTCTGGCAAGCTTATATTTGTCCGTACCTTCTTCTGTAATACTACCCGAAATATCTGTTGTTCCATCATATACCTTAGAAAAGGCCACTCCTGCACGAACTGATAATGTTATCGGCTCAATCGTAACCGTTGCGCTTCCTGCACAATCCAGATAATTTCCATCTTCATTTGTAATATAATAATATACTGGATAACTGCTTACATTTCCTTCATTATCTGTCTTAGCATCTTTATAAATAATATTTTCTGTTCTGCCTTTTGTTGTGTAATTATCTGCAGTCAGTTCTTCGGTTCCGTAATATATCGTATATGGTTCTGTTGAAAGCGGTTTTTTTACAGAAATGGTTATACCATGTTCCAACCCATCATATGTACCCTGATAATTGCTGACTGTTATCTCCATATTGGCTGGGGATACCGTAACCGGATATTCCGGAGAAACATACACCGATCTTTCGTTATCCTTTCTTGCAACAGTCACTTTACATTTGTAGGAATAGGTTCCCTTACTTTTCCCCGTAGGAAAAAGATAGGTTGAAGAAATAGCACCTGGAATCGCATTTTCTCCCTCATACCACTGATAACCCACAACATAAGTTGCATTTACTTCTTCGCTATCCCCGGTAATCGTAACAGTTGCCTTCAATGGTTCATTCTCCAAAGAAGAAACATAGCCATAACTATAGTTATTCTTACCTGATATTGACACACTTGCATCAGCTACTTTTGTTATTCGTAACATTACCTGCTTCCAATTACGCGGAAATTCTTCAAATTAAAAGAAGGTACAGTTTAAATTAATCTGACGCATTTTACAGCAGATTGTTTTATTCTGTAGCTTCTTGTATTATTATAGTCTTTGTCACTATAAATAAAAGAAGCAGGTATCTCCCCGACCAAAGTTTGATATCCTGCTTCCACCTAATGGCTATGATTTCTCATAGTCACACA
>CAZAQH010000043.1:0-18993 GCA_964487395.1 uncultured Lachnospiraceae bacterium
TTTAAATAAGATATCATATATGAAAAATAATTGCAATCTATTTATCTTATCCTGACACAAATTTTTTTCAAAAGACTACCCCGCGGGGTAGGTTACAAAGTAAAATTCATGTGGTAAGATATACAACGATGAAAAACCATTTTAAAAAGAAATGATAGGAGAACGAAAATGAAAACAGAATTAAATCTTCGCAGACGATTAAAAGGTCTGCTATGTGTAACATTATCAATGGTAATGTTCTTTGGAATGACACTAGGAGTACAGGCAGCAAATTCAGAATATGAGCTATATTATTGCCCAACAGGTGGAAATCCCTTTTTCCATTATTCTGACACTGGAGCTGATGTGGACGCAAATGAAAAAATACAAGCAAATAGTATAATATCCTTAAGTACATCAGGAGGAACAATAGTAGTCTGTATTAATGGAGTTGAAAAAACAAAAGTTTATAATGATGTTTCTACTTATACAGTGCCTTCACCTCCAGAAAAATATACCTTTACAACATCATTGAATGCAAGCAATGAGACGTATACCTTAAATTTACTACCTGTTGCACCTGCCGGTAATAATGAAGATTCCCACACCCATTCCTACACTTGGCAGACTATTAGTGAAGCTACTGAAACACAGGATGGTGAAGAAGCTTATATTTGTGATTGTGGAGATGTGGCAGAGCAAAAAATAATATCAGCAAGCGGATTTTACTGGAATGAAATGATAAAGAAAATCAAAGAAGCAAAAGCAGGAGATTCCCTTGTTTTTACAAGTAATATATAGAATTCATTTCCTAAAAGAGTAATCGATGCACTAGCAGAGAGACGTGACATCACAGTAGAAATACAATTTCCTTATCAGACCAAAAAATGGAAAGTAGTAATACCTACAAAAGCAGAAATTGATACAACTTGTGACTGGTATGGTCCTGAAAAACTCACGCAAATGTTTGGCAGAACCGAAATCGTAAAATAACAATCCTTATAAAAGTATATATAACAAGAAAACCGGTACTTAAAAAGTATCGGTTTTTTAATACAAGACTACCCAAAGGGATAGGTTACTTTCTTTGTCTTTTGTGATAAAATTGATAGAAATATTACACAGGCTATTTTGATAGTCTTGTGATTTTGCAATTACCTGCAGAAAATACAGATTCAAAAGGAAATATAAAAATGAAGAAAGATAAGAAAAATATAATTAGAATAATTGGAACAGGGGTAATAACGATAGCAATATGTCTGGTTTTACTATTTGTAAGTTCTATGATTCCGCAAAAACTGATTAAGGAAAATTCTGTAAAAAGTGCGGACTATTATAGTAGTCAGGAGTTGTTTGTAACAAAAGTAGACACTTTCTTTTTTTCCAGACAGGATAATTATGCCGACTGCATTTTATCTAACATTATTTACCATATTGATAGTAAACATCCTGTTATTAGTTCATTAAGAGCTTCCTATTATCAACCGGAACTGGAAAATGTGGATGTTTCTTTTGCAGAAGCAGTAGAAAAAACAGTAATACCAAATGTTGATTATTACCGTTATTGGCATGGCTCTATGGTTTTATTAAGACCGCTGCTTATGATAACGGATATTATTGGGGTAAGGTTAATCTTAGGAGTTCTTGCCATTATGTTATCGGTGACGGCCGCCATATTATTATGGAAGCAAAAGGAAAAAGAGTTGGCAGTTATATACTTAGTTAGTTTATGTTTGGTTGATGTTTGGATGATTTGTTTTTGTATCGAGTATGTTACGACTTTTCTTATTATGGGAGCAGGTGCAATCTTTTTGATACAAAAAGCAGGGAGTAAAAAAGAAAATAGTGTAAAATTGGAAACACAGTTTATTCCCATGTTTTTATCGATAGGAATCGTAACAGCATTTGTAGATTTCTTAACAACTGAAACTATCACATGTACAATTCCCCTGTTTATAATAATGGTCATGTTATATCATCAAAACAAGATACAGAATATAAAAGAAGCAATGGGAATTATGCTTAAAAATGGAATTGCATGGGTAACAGGATATGGAAGCATGTTTTTACTTAAATGGATATTGTCAGCAGCATTCTTTGGTACGACTGCATTAAAAGAATCCTTTGCACAGGCGGCACTTAGAATGGGGGGCGATGTTAATCTTGGAGTTACCAATTTAAGTCCCACTGCCACGTTTTCACAACGATTAGATGGTGCCATATGGCATAATATTGGTTGTCTCTTTCATTTTAAAGACCGTATGAATGGCGGAATTATTATCCTGATTACAGGAATCATTCTTTTTGTTATTTTTTGTCTTGTATACCTTTTTCACATGGGGAAGATATCAAAAACGCTGTATGTTCCCTTGGGATTACTGGCATTATTGCCTTATGTAAGATATTTGGTTTTATCAAATCATGCTTACCTTCATTATTTTTTTACATATCGTGCTCAACTGGTTACGGTTATGATTATTCTGATGTTTACATGGGAAAATGCCATAACAGGGATTATAAAGCTCTGTCAAAAAGGAAAAAAATAAAAAACCGGATTTAGAGACGAGGGATATATGGAATTAACAATTTTAATGCCATGTTTAAATGAAGAAAAGACGATAGCGGAATGTATTAAACAGGCAAAAGGGTTTATAGAAAAAAACAAAATAGAGGGAGAAGTCCTCATCATTGATAATGGCAGCACAGATATGTCATCAAAGATAGCAATTGAATGTGGAGTAAGAGTAGAGATATGCCCTTTTCCGGGATATGGAAATGCGCTTCGTTTTGGGATAGAAAAAGCACAGGGTACTTATATTATTATGGGTGATTGTGATTTGAGTTATGATTTTGAACATTTGGAAGAATTTATGGAAGCATTAAGAGAAGGGTATGATCTTGTAATTGGCAACAGGATGCACTCAGATATGGAAAAAGGCGCAATGTCATTTTCTCATCGTTATATAGGAGTGCCATTTTTATCCTGGATGGGAAGATGCTTTTATCACACAAACATAAAGGATTTTCATTGTGGTCTTCGTGGTATGTCTACAGAAAAAGTGAGAAACCTGCAACTGAAATCAGAAGGAATGGAATTTGCATCTGAAATGATTGGAAAGGCAGTTAAGAATAATTTTCACATTAAGGAAATTAATATTATCCTTCATAAGGATGGAAGAGACGGTCCTTCCCATTTACATTTCATGCGGGATGGCTTTAGACATCTGTTTTTATTATTTAAAAGATAGGAAATTTTTAACAGAAAATAAAAAAAATTCTCATACATTAAAGTATATGGTATACTAAGTCTAAAGTATCATAAATTTGATTCAAAGGATTAAGCATGGATTATATTATATTTGACCTAGAATGGAATCAGAGTAATACAACTGCAAACAAAGAAGGCGAAAATCTTCCCTTTGAGATTATTGAAATTGGCGCGGTAAAGTTAAATGACAATCGAGATATGATAAGTGAGTTTTCGGAATTGATTAAACCACAGATTTATCATGAGATGCATTATATCACCAGCAAGCTGATTCACTTACAGATGGAGGAACTTGAAAAAGGGAAACCATTTGTAGAAGTAGTCAACCGCTTTTTGGAATGGTGCGGAGATGATTGTCTTTTCTGTACTTGGGGACCACTCGATCTTCTCGAATTGCAGCGTAATATGAAATATTATGGAATGAAGCCATTATCAGACCGTCCAATAAAATACTATGATGTTCAAAAGTTATTCAGTATAGCTTATGAAGATAAAAAAAGCAGACGTTCACTGGAATATGCAATTGATATGTTAAATATCAAAAAAGACATTCCTTTCCACAGAGCATTCAGTGATGCGTACTATACGGCAAAGATTTTTGATAACATCGAAGATCCGTCCGTTTTACAAAAAGTCTCTTTTGATACCTTTACGATACCGGAGACGAAAAAAGAAGAAGTACATATTGTTTTTGATGACTACGCAAAATACATATCAAGAAAATTTGCAGATAAATGTGAACTTTTACAGGAAAAAGGTGTAATGACTACCCGTTGTTATCTGTGTAAGAGAAATCTAAAAAAGAAAATCAAATGGTTTTCGCCAAACGGAAAACACTACTATGCAGTATCGTATTGCTTCCGACATGGATTTATGAAAAGTAAGCTTCGAATTCGTAAGGCAGAAGATGGTGGTGTATACGCGGTTAAGACAAGCAAAATGATTTCACCGGAAGAAGCCAGAAAAATCTCAGAAAAAAGAGACCAGATAAAAGAGATAAAAATACAGAAAAAAGAATTACTAAAAGAATGTAAATAAAAACATAAGGTCCATTTTGGGCCTTATGTTTTTTTGTGACTTAAATATTTTATTTAAAATGTTTCCAATCCAGCTGATGTTTTTTAGAAGTATGATGCTTCATAATTTTACTTCTGCGATGGTACTTTCTGGAATTTTTAATTAAAGAGCGAATCATAAAAATAATAATAAAGAAGAATGCAACAGCAATTATACCAATAATAATATTTTTCACATTAATGTAAACAGTATTCTTTTCTTCCGGTTTTTCTTCTATGATAGCCTGCTTTGTTCCAAAATCAAAAGTTGTCTGTGTATCTTCAATTGGAACAATGCTTGCATGTCCTACGTAAACATCATTGTAAGTATAATTGATGCGGGCAATTTCATTATTATCCAGTCCATCATAAGAAAGCTCGGATTGTGTTTCACCAAATTCTGCTGTTATAGGAAGAACCAAATAATCTTCCTTGTTAATCTGCATGATGGGATCACTGCTTCCAAAGAAATCAACATCCGTTGAAAAGAAATTATAATTATCAATCGTATATTGCGTATCTTTCTCTGAAATATTAACAGCGGTAAAATTCTGAAAACCATAATCAAATAATTCGATAGTATCTGTAAATTGGTTTGGTGTTTCTTCTTTCATAATGACACAAATCAATTTCAAACCATTACGTGAAGCACAACTGACAAGAGTTTGTCGTGCTTCTGCAGTAAAACCTGTTTTGGTACCAACTAAATCTTCATAAGCATATTCTTTTCCCGGAAGGATTTTGCTTTTTGCCCATACAATCATGTCATCACGTGGCTGCGTCGCAGATTGTGGAATTTGATAACTGGTCGTACAAGACATTTTAGCAAGTAATTCATTTGAGAAAAAAGCTTGTGCAATTAATGATAAATCGTGGGCAGAGGTATAATGATTTTCATCATGAATACCATTCGGAGTAACAAAGTTGGAATTGGTACAGCCTAATTCCTTTGCTTTTTCATTCATCAGCTTTGCAAAATCTTCCAGATTGCCATCTCCGCAAATATGTTCCGCAATCGCATATGCAGCTTCATTTGCTGAACCAACGAGCAATCCATAAAGGCATTGTTCCATGGTTATCTGGTCTCCAACATTAATACCCATGTTGGCATCTTCTTTCCAGTTAATGCTGTGAACCGCATCACTTGAAAATGTAACCATTTCATCCATCTCACAATTTTCCACTGCAATTAAAGCTGTTAAAATTTTGGTTACACTTGCAGGATACAATTTATCATTAATATTTTTTGCATACAAAACAGCACCGGAGTTCGCTTCTATTAAAATAGCAGATTGTGCTCCGATTTCAGGACCGACAGGCCAATTTTCCAATTCATTTGTCTCGATAGGCATAGACTTTCTGGCGTCCGCTTCTGCTTCATAATCAGTTGCCCTAACCAATAAAGAATTGGAGAAAAGACTACATATTAAGAAAAAAGTACATATAAAAAGGGGAATTCCCCGTTTGCGTTTATAAAGAGTCATGCTGTCAAAATTCCTTTTCATAAAATCAATGTTATAAAATCTATAATACACTATTTCCCTTCAAAACCAAATAGTAAACATAAAAAGTACACAAAATCTTTAATTTTAATTATAAATAGTGTACAATAAATGAAAGATATTAGAAAAAAGCAAACGTGCCGAACGAGATTGTATCATTTGAGAAACATTAAGATGGAGGTTCATATATGCGGCTTAGAAATATTACAGGTGCCGATGAAGTAATAGAGAAAAGTGAATATGTGATAAAAGAGCCTCAATCTTTAAAGGGAAGATATAAAGAGCTTTTTGAAAGACAAGCTCCTCTTCATATTGAAATAGGAATGGGTAAAGGCAGATTTTTAATGGATATGGCAACTGCACACCCGGATATTAATTATATAGGTATAGAAAAATATTCCAGCGTGCTTTTAAGAGCCGTACAAAAAATGGAAGAACGTACACTCAGTAATCTGAAATTTATTTTAATGGATGCTGCAGAAATTGAAAGCGTATTTGATAAAGAAGAAGTAGACAGGATTTATCTTAATTTTTCAGATCCATGGCCAAAAGACAGACATGCAAAAAGAAGATTACCATCCAGACAGTTTTTAGCAAAGTTCAATCAGATTCTAAAAAAAGACGGAGTAATCGAATTTAAAACAGATAATCGTTTGTTATTTGATTTTGCGGTAGAAGAAGTGGAGCCTGCCGGCTGGCATATTGAGCAGCTTACATATGATTTACATCATGATGATATAATGGGACAAGGCAACATTATGACAGAATACGAAGAAAAATTTTCGTCTTTAGGTAATCCCATTTATAAATATATCATAAACCGTTAACACTATTTCTATAGAAAGGAATATGGTGAAATTATGGAAATTAAAATTACGACTGACAATTTTCAAAAAGAAGTGTTAGAATCAAAAGAGCTTGTTTTAATTGACTTTTTTGCAGATTGGTGTGGACCATGTATGATGATGGGACCGATTGTAGAAAAAATAGCAGAGAAATTTAAAGACAGACTGGTAGTAGGAAAATGTAATATAGATGAAGAAATGGATTTAGCAGAAAAATATAAAGTAATGTCTATTCCAACCTTTATTTTTTTCAAAAATGGAAAGGCAGTAAGTACCAATATTGGCTCAATGTCAGAAAAAGACTTAACAGCGAAAATAGAGGAAGTGTTGGCGAAATAGCCAACACTTTTGTCTGTTTTAAATGGCAATATATAGAAAGAAAGGGAATTAATATGTACATATTTCTGTTTTTATTATGGATAATATTCAATGCAAAGATAACATTAGAAATAGTCATTTTTGGTTTGATTATCGCAGCAGTGGTTTATGCCTTTATGTGCAGATTCATGGATTTTTCTATTCATAAAGACATTTTAATAATGAAAAAGAGTGGAATCTTTTTACTGTTTGTCATTACTCTTATATGGGAAATTTTAAAGGCAAATGGTGCTACCGTAAAAATGATTCTTTCAAATCGATATGAAATAGAACCCGCCATTATCAGATTTAAGACAACCTTAAAATCAAAAACAGCACGAGTGTTGTTTGCCAATTCCATAACTTTGACACCGGGTACTATTACGGTTGAGTTAAAAGATGATGAATATGTAGTTCATTGTCTGGATAAAGATTTTGCAGAAGGAATCTCAGAAGGACGTATTGTAACGTTGCTTCACAGATTGGAGGAATTATAATGGTAATATCAAAAGAAATGACGTTTTTAGAGCAGACATATCGCTATATCTTTGTTACTGCAATTATTTTTCTTGCAATCATGCTTTTGCTATGTTTGGTCAGAGCAATAAAAGGTCCTAAAATCGCAGATAGAATTGTAGCGGTTAATATGATGGGAACCATGGTCATGGTTATTATTGCAATACTATCTCTGATGTTAAATGAAGGATACCTTGCGGATATTTGTTTGATTTATGCCATGATCAGTTTTCTTGCAGTAGTAGTTCTGACAAAAGTATTTATGGGTATTTATCAGGAAAGAAAAATAAGGGAGGGCAAATAATAATGGAAATACTATCTTATATTCGTTTAGCTGCCGGTTCCGCTTTCTTACTACTTGGACTGATATTATTTGCGATTGAAATGTATGGTTCTTATCGTTTTCATTTTGTATTAAACAGAATGCACGCGGCAGCGATTGGAGACACACTCGCAATAGCATCCTGTTTTATAGGATTAATTATTTTTTCGGGATTAAACGGAACTTCATTAAAGTTGTTTTTAGTTATTTTGTTTTTGTGGTTTGCCTCTCCGGTATCTTCTCATTTGATATCCCGTTTGGAAGTAACAACAAATGAAAAGATTAAAGATTACTGTGAGATGGAATCCAAAAACGAAAATCAGAAAGAAGGATAGATATGGAATTATTTACATTTATATTAATGGTGTTTTTGATTGTATGTGCGATATCTGTCAGCTTTTCAAAAAACCTTTTAAACTCGATTTTAATTTATATGTCCTATAGTCTGGTAATGTCGATTATCTGGATTCTGTTAGAGTCTCCCGATCTTGCTATTACAGAGGCAGCAGTCGGAGCGGGAATTACCAGTGTACTGTTTTTTATCACCCTGAAAAAAATACATGCTATGAAGGGGGATGAAGAAAGTGAGTAAATTAAGAGAAAGTAAGAAACATACAAAAGACTTTCATTTTAAAGAATGGTTAGATGGAGAAAAAGATCCTTATCTTGGTCAGATAGAAATGAAAGCTCAAAAAGAAAAAATCTTGGATGAATCCACAATGGAAGAACGTATGCGGGATTCTCAGGTTGTATTTGAGAAAGTATATGATGAAACAAAAAATCGTGAACGAAAATTATTTGGAATAATTTATAAAATAACATCCATTTTATTTTGCATTACACTAATTACTGTAATGTTAGTGACTGTTTCTTATTTGCCACCAACGGGAAATGCTAGTAATCCGGATAACAATGAAGTAACCGAAAGATATATCGAAAAAGGATTACAGGAAACGGGAGCAGTTAATATCGTTACCGGTATGATTTTGGATTATCGTGCATTTGATACCTTTGGTGAATCCAATGTACTTTTCATAGCGACCATAACTGTTTTAATTCTTCTTCGTGTCAACAAAGGAAAAAATGGAAGTCCTGAGGAAATAGAAGCAGAGCAGAATGACAGATTAAATGAGCCCAAAAATGATTTGATTTTACAAATGGCGGCATTTATTCTTGTACCTACTATTATCATTTTTGGAATTTATGTTATTTTAAATGGTCATCTTTCACCGGGTGGAGGATTTTCCGGAGGCGCTATTATTGGAGCTGGATTAATTCTTTATCTGAATGCATTTGGATTTAAAAAGACTGAGAGGTTCTTTACGGAAAAAACATATAAATGGATTTGCTTTTCTGCATTGACGGTATATTGTCTTGCAAAAAGCTATTCCTTTTTTACCGGAGCCAATCACCTGGAAAGTCACATTCCACTTGGAACACCGGGTGCCATCTTAAGCAGTGGTTTGATACTTGTGCTTAATATTTGTGTAGGTATGGTTGTTGCATGCACCATGTATACCTTTTATGTCATGTTCAGAAAAGGAGATTTTTAAATGGGAGCAAATTTACTTACAAACTACGGAGAAGCAGTTGCAATGATTTTATTCGCAATTGGGTTTTCCAATCTGTTATTACAAAAGAATTTGATTAAAAAAATAATCGGTTTAAATATTATGGATACTGCTGTTTATTTATTCTTGGCTGAAAAAGGATATATTCGCGGAAGAGTAGCACCGATTGTAGTAGACGGAATTCAGGATGTGACAGCATATGTGAATCCGGTACCAAGTGGACTGGTTCTGACCGGAATCGTGGTATCAGTATCTGTCAGTGCTCTTATGCTTGCGTTGACGATTCGTTTATACCGCCGTTACCACACACTTGACTTGGATGAAATCTCAACACGTTTAAAGAAGGAGGGTCTGTAAATGAATTTTGTACAGAATTTTCCATTCTTTTCCATTATACTGTCCATGTTTTCAGGAACAGTCAGTTCTGTTTTGCCACCAAAAGCTGCAAAATGGCTGAACACAATTGTAATTGGGATTGTAGGCTTTATGTCTTTAGTTCTGCTTGTTTTTTTAACGGGAACAGGTGAAAGTTACACCTACATGATGGGACATTTTCCGGCACCCTGGGGTAATGAAATAAGAGCCGGTCTATTAGAAGCAGGAATGGCTTTGTTTTTCTGCGTTATTATGCTTTTGTCTATAATAGGTGGAAGTAAGAAGTTAATAGAAGATGTAGATGAGAGTAAACAGAGTCTGTATTACATACTGGTTGATTTGCTGTTAAGCTCTTTGCTTGCACTGGTATACACCAATGATTTATTTACTGCATATGTATTTGTAGAGATTAATACAATATCTGCTTGTGGTCTGATTATGATAAGACAAAATGGACGTACCATAGAGGCGGCAGTTCGTTATATGATTATGAGTCTGCTGGGTTCCGGTTTATTCTTAGTTGGAATCTGTATGCTTTATGATTTGACAGGCCATTTGCTGATGTCAAATATTCAGGAAGCAGTTGCCCAAATTGTTGCAAATGGAACATATACCGTTCCACTACTTGTAACGATTGCATTTATGTCGGTTGGTCTTGCCATAAAAAGTGCATTGTTTCCGTTCCATGCCTGGCTGCCGGATGCATATGGATATTCCACGGTATCTTCAGCCGCGATTTTATCAAGCCTTGTTTCAAAAGGGTATATCTTTTTATTAATAAAGATTTTCTACCGTGTTATTGGAATTGATATTATTCAGCAGAGCAAAATCGTAAATATTCTTTTTGTCTTTGGTCTTGCAGGAATGATATTTGGTTCCCTAAGTGCAATTAAAGAAAATGATATAAAGAGGATGATTGCGTTTTCATCTGTTGCACAGATTGGATACATTTACATGGGAATTGGTCTTGGAAGTGAAGCAGGTATGACTGCCAGTGTTTTTCATATTCTTTCACATGCGGCAACGAAATCCATGTTATTTATTGCAGCAATGGGATTAACAGAAGTATCTGGTAACAGCAAAAAGTTTATTGATTTGACCGGTTCCGGATATCGGAACAAAATTGCCGGAGTTGGATTTATGGTAGGCGCTTTATCCATGGTAGGCCTCCCGGCTTTTTCAGGATTTATTTCAAAACTGCTGTTTGCACAGTCAGCCGTATACAGCAACGAAAAAATGTTACCGGCGTTAATCGTTCTTGGTATAAGTACAATATTAAATGCAATTTATTTTATGAAGACCGTAATTCGTATTTATACACCGCAGGAAACGACATACCCATCTATCAAGGTTAATAAACAAAAAGTATATGCCGTTACAATTGTATTTTTCATTTTGCTTAATGTTACACTTGGAATGTTCTCACAGCCGATTGTTGAGTGGATTCATAGTGGACTAGCCATGTTTTCATAAAAATATCTGATTTGTAATCAGATTGGAGGATAGCTTTATGGATGAAAAAATCGTTACACTTTTTTATCTGACCGAAAAATTTCCTATAATGCTTAAGACAGATGCTGTTAGTCTTATCTTTGGTCTCACGACGATACTAATATGGTTATTATGTGGGATATATTCCTTTGCATATTTTAAAGGAGATAAAAAGGTAAAGAGATATACAGTATTTTATATATTCATTTTGTTCATATTACTATGTCTGGATTTTGCAGGTAATTTAATCACCTTCTATTTCTTCTATGAAATGATGACATTATTTTCCGTGCCGCTTGTATTTCATACAGAGACAAAAGAAGCAATGATGGCAGGATTAAAATATTTGTTTTATTCTTTGTGCGGAGCATATATGGTTTTGTTCGGATTCTATTTTGTAAATGCAAAAGCTTCCACACTTGCCTTTACCGCAGGAGGAATTTTTGAAAAAGGAATTTTAAATAGCAACGGCACAATATTATTGTTGGCAGCCTTTTTTATGATAGCAGGATTTTCTGTTAAAGCCGGAATGTTTCCGCTACATGCATGGCTTACCAGTGCGCATCCGGTTGCACCGGCACCGGCTTCTGCTTTTCTATCCGGTATTATTGTAAAAGCAGGAATACTTGGAATGATACGTACCATTTTCTATATATTTGGAGCAGAGTTTATTAGAGGAACCTGGGTACAAACGACAATTTTAATACTTTCCCTTTTTACAGTATTTTTAGGCTCAATGCTTGCATATCGTGAAAAAGTATTAAAGAAACGTCTTGCTTATTCAACAGTCAGTCAGATTTCCTATATCATATTTGGTTTGATTGTATTAGAACCGATAGCATTTACCGGAGCAATGCTGCATGTCGTATTTCATGCAGTCATCAAATCCTGTTTGTTCCTTTGTGCCGGAGCGATTATTCATGAAACCGGTTTATACCGCACAGGTGAATTACGTGGAATTGGAAAGAGAATGCCGGTCACACTTTGGTGTTTTGCATTTGCATCCTTATCGTTAATTGGAATTCCACCGGCAGCAGGATTTGTCAGCAAGTGGAATCTTTGTATAGGTTCTCTTTCAAGTGGGATACCGGTATTTTCAGTATTAGGACCTGTCGTTTTGTTAGTTAGTGCATTGTTGACAGCAGGCTATTTACTTCCAATTGTAATTCGTGGATTTTTACCGGGAGAAGAATATAAAAATATACCGGTAGAAAAATGCGCAACCTCAAAGCTTATGTTGATTCCCATGGTAGTACTTGCAGTTTTATGTGTATTACTTGGTGTTTTACCAAATGGATTACTTCACCTTCTGTCGAATATTGCGACAGAAATAATGTAGGAAAGGAGAAACAAATATGAATTTATATTTAACATTAATTGTAATACTCCTTCCGATACTGGGATCTGTTGTAATTCCTTTGGTTCCGTTTAAAAGTCGTTTTGTCAAATGTCTTTATATAGAGAGTCTTGTAATACTTAATTCCGTTCTTGTCTTTTATTTGTTGATGAACAGACCGGATGGACTTTTTGAAGTGATACATTTTACAGGTGCCTTATCCATCGCTTTTTCCGTAGATGGATTATCCGTTGTATTTGCAGGGCTGATTTCCTTTTTATGGCCGCTTGCAACGCTTTATTCTTTTGAATATATGAAAAAAGAAGAGCATGAAAATCCATTTTTTATGTTCTATGTCATGACATATGGCGTGACGCTTGGTATTTCTCTTGCCGGAAATTTATTGACAATGTATTGTTTTTATGAAATGCTTACATTAGTAACAGTTCCGCTTGTACTTCATACCTTAACGAGAGAAGCTATTTTAGCAGGAAGAAAATATCTGTACTATTCTTTGGGAGGAGCAGCATTTGCTTTTCTTGCCTTGATTTTCATCATTTCATATGGTTCCACAAATCAATTTGTATTTGGTGGAGTGCTTGATATGGCAAAGATTGGAAACAGCACAAATTCACTTTTAATTATTTATGTAATGGCATTTTTCGGATTTGGTGTAAAGGCAGCACTATGTCCATTTAACTCCTGGTTGCCACAGGCATCTGTTGCACCCACGCCGGTAACTGCACTTTTACATGCAGTTGCAGTTGTAAAAGCAGGAGCGTTTGCAATTATCAGACTTACCTATTATAGTTTTGGTACCGATTTCTTAAGAGGAACTTGGGCACAAAATGTCGTAATGATTGCGACAATTTTTACGATTGTATATGGTTGCAGCCGTGCTTTAAAAGAGACACACTTAAAAAGAAGACTGGCTTATTCTACAATCAGTAATCTGTCTTATATTTTATTTGGTGTTACGATTATGACACCGTTAGGTCTTGTAGGTGCATTGTGTCATATGTTGTTCCATGCATTTATGAAAATTTGTTCTTTCTTCTGTGCAGGCTCTATTATGTATCAGACAGATAAACATTACATCCATGAACTTAACGGATTAGGACGAAAGATGCCGGTTGTATTTACCTGTTTTACCGTTTCTGCACTGGCACTTATGGGTGTTCCCGGACTTGCCGGATTTATCAGTAAATACAATCTGGCTAATGCAGCTGTTATGAGTGGCAATGTCTTAGCGTATGTTGGAATCGGTGCGCTGCTTATTTCAGCACTTTTAACTGCAATATATATGTTAAGTATTGTAATCCGGGCATTTTTCCCGGGAAAAGATTTTGATTATGACAGTGTGAAGCAGTATAAAGATCCTAATCTTTTAATGCTGATTCCACTTTGTATTTTTGTAGTCGTTATTTTTGTTTTTGGTCTTCAAAGTGCACCGTTTGTTCAGTATTTTACAAACATTGCAATGGGAATGTAAGGAGGTAAATTATGGTAGCACCATATGATGTGATAATAGGAAATATATGTGGACTTGGTTTATCCTTCCGGTTTGATGGATTTAGAATACTTTATTCCTTGATTGCAACATTTATGTGGCTGATGGCTATGTTTTTTTCCAAAGAATACATGTCACATTATGATAATAAGAAGAGATATTACCTGTTTTCTGCATTGACATATATTGCTACGATAGGAGTATTTTTATCATCGGATTTATTCACGGCATTTTTATTTTTCGAGATTATGTCCTTTACTTCGTATGTTTGGGTCGCACAGGATGAGAAAAAAGAATCCCTTCGGGCAGGTGACACCTACCTTGCCATTGCAGTTATGGGTGGACTTGTATTATTAATGGGACTCTTCTTACTTTATTCCATGACAGGTACGCTACATATGGATGATTTACTTTCGGCAGCAAAGCCTTTTGCCGGAACAAAAAAGCTTTACATTGCAGGAGCTTGTATTCTGTTTGGCTTTGGTGCAAAAGCAGGAGCCTTTCCACTTCATGTATGGCTTCCAAAAGCGCATCCCGTTGCACCGGCACCGGCATCCGCATTACTTTCCGGAATTTTAACAAAGGCTGGAATATTTGGAATACTGATTATCAGCTGTGAGATATTTTTAGGTGATGCTAAGTGGGGAACCTTGATTTTACTTCTTGGTGTGGCAACTATGTTTTTAGGAGCATTGCTTGCTTTATTTTCCATTAATCTAAAGCGTACACTTGCGTGTTCTTCCGTATCTCAGATTGGATTTATTCTTGTAGGAATAGGTATGCAGGGACTCCTGGGTAATGAAAATTATCTGGCTGTTCGTGGAACACTGCTTCATATGGTTAACCATTCTATGCTTAAACTGGTTCTTTTTATGGCAGCAGGTGTTGTATTTATGAATATACACGAACTTGATTTAAATAAGATCAAGGGATTTGGCAGAAAGAAACCTCTATTAAATATCATTTTTTTACTGGGTGGATTAGGTATAGCCGGAGTTCCATTATTTAATGGTTATATAAGTAAAACACTTTTACATGAGAGTATTGTTGAGTATGTAGAATTATTGAAGCTTGGAGAATACAATGCATATTTGATTTCTGCCACCGGAATGTCAGTTATAGAATGGATTTTCATTATCAGTGGAGGTATTACTGTGGCTTACATGACAAAGCTTTATATAGCAGTTTTTGTTGAAAAGAATGAAGATGAAGCATTACAGAAACAGTATGATGACAAGAAAAAATACATGAATCCATTAAGCTGTGTGGCATTATCATTAAGTGCCGTGTTTATGCCATTAGCAGGAATGTTTCCTCATGCAGTTTCAGATACCATAGCAGATATGGGACAGCATTTCATGAATGTATTTGAACGAAGTGAAGTGATAAATTATTTTTCTCTTACTAATTTAATGGGTGCTGTGTATTCTATCATAATTGGAATCGTACTTTATGTAGTAGTAGTTCGTTTGTGGATGATTAAAAAAGGAGAATACTTAAACCGCTGGCCCAAATATTTTGATTTGGAAGATTATTTTTATCGTCCGTTACTACTTGTTGTATTACCTGTTTTCTTTGCAACAATTTGCAGATTCTTTGATCGTCTGTTAGATGGTATAGTTGTATTGTTACGAAAGACAATTTTCAAAGACAGTAAGTTGCCGGAAGAACCGGAAGAGGGAAATGAAATCACACATTTAATCGGCGGGAGTGCGGATAGTTTTATCCACAAAATGAATCAGACTTTCTGGAGTTATCAACCACATAAAGAAAATGCAGAGCATAAACTTGCAATGAAACAAAAAGAAATATCAGAGAATAATTCCATAATTGCAAGAAGCTTATCCTTTGGATTATTCTTAGTATGTATAGGATTAGTATTAGTATTGCTTTATCTGTTAATATAGTTTTGAATCATGTAAAGGAAAACAAAAGATGACAGAATTATTATTACTGTTGATATACAGCGTACCGATAGCAGCATTGCTGTACACCCTGATTAATAAAAAATATCGCAGACATTTTTTGGTATTAAAAATAATCTGCAGTACATGTTTTCTGATATTAAGTTTCTTATTTGCTTTTAAGGGAAGTAGCATGGAATATTATATATATTTCTTCCCGGCATTTTTCATGTGTTTTTTGGGAGATGTATTCTTAGGACTGTTTAATCAGAGTAAAAAAAACATTATTTTATTATCGGGACATTATTTTTTCTCACAGGACATATTTTCTTTATTACCGCATGCAGTAAAATAAAATCATTGGATAAATATGATTTTATTTTCCCGATAGTGATAATACTTTTATTCCCGTTTTTTATAAAAAAGAAAAGACTGACAATTGGAAAATTGAAACCATTTGTCTATATCTATGCATTTTTTATTTCTTTTCTGTTTTCCAAATGTGTACTTATGTTTTGGAATACAGGTACCAGGCAAACGGCTTTACTGGCAATCGGCTCTCTTTTATTCCTGATATCAGATACCCTGATTCTTTTCCTATATTTTCACAGGAATCACAGATGGTCTACACATGGGATTAATCTGGCAACTTATTATTACGGAATGTTTTTTTTGGCTTTGAGTTTACTTTACATATAAAAAACGCGCCCTGTATTCAGGACGCGTTACTTTTTATTTAAGGAAAAGATGTATGTTGTGTAATTTCTTTTCCGAATATGGAGGATATCGTAATGGGAAATCAAGAAAGCTCTTTGTCAGTAAGACACCTTTTTCATGTGAAAAAGTATCAAAGCTGTATTTGCCGTGATAATTACCCATTCCACTTTTTCCAACACCACCAAAAGGAAGACTTTCATTTGATAAATGCATAATTACATCATTTACACACCCACCACCAAAAGACACTTCTTTCAATACTTTTTCAATAAAGGAAGTATCCTGTCCAAAAGTATAACATGCTAATGGCTGAGGTCTTCTTTTTATTATATCAATAACATCATCTAAATCCCGATAAGAGATAATAGGAAGAATCGGTCCAAAGATTTCATCTTTCATGATATCACTGTCAAAGGTTGCTTCCGGGAATAGAGTCGGCTCAATTTTAAATTGTTTTTCGTCTGATTTTCCACCAATAACAGATTTCTCATTTTGTATCAGATTATTCAGACGAATAAAGTGATGTAGGTTAATAATACGTGGATAGTCCTCATTTATAAAAGGATCACCAACAAATTCTCGAATATATTTCTGAGCCTCTTCAATAAAAGCTTCTTTAACCTCTTCATGAATCACGACATAATCAGGTGCAACACACGTCTGTCCGGCATTTAATATTTTACCCCAGATGATTCGTCTGGCAGCAAGCTTGATATTGGCACTTTTATCTACGATACATGGACTTTTTCCCCCAAGCTCCAAAGAAACAGGAGTAAGATTTTCACTTGCAGCTCGCATTACGATTCTGCCAACGCGTTCACTGCCTGTAAAGAAAATATAATCATAAGGACAGGAAAGAATCTCGTCATAAGACGTAGTCTCTTCAATTACATGTATGTATTTCATATCAAAGGTATTGTTAATAATATTTGCAATGGCTACAGAGGTATTAGAACTGCTTCTGGATGTCTTAAGCAGTGCACAGTTACCTGCGGCAATTGCACCAACCAAAGGAGTAAGAGCCAGTCCCAAAGGATAATTCCATGGAGAAATAATAAGGACAACACCATAAGGTTCTTTCATGACATAGCTCTTTGCAGGAAATAAAAACAGTGGTGAAGATTTTCTTACAGGCTTTGACCATTTATCAAGTTGTTTTAATGCATTATGAATGGCACCGGTAACCATACTGACTTCTGTCATAAAGGTTTCCTGCTTTGATTTGTTCAAATCTTTTTTAAGAGCATCATATATAAGAGATTCATTTTCGTGAATGGCCTCTAACAGCTTTTCCAAACTTTGTTTACGAAATGAAATATCCTTCGTAATATTAGTATGAAAGTAATCCTTTTGTATTCCTACGATAGATTCAATCGTCATTTTGTACCTCCCAAAAGTACTCTGATAAAGTTATCGTCTTACATATTTGATTAAAAGTCAAGAAAAATTGTCTAACATAAATTGTTTAAAATGTTATAAAATGGACAAAAATAAAATATATAGGCAAATTATACTTACGAAAATCAAATCATTTTGGTAGAATATAAATGTAGGAATTTGCAATCGTTTTAATCTGAAAGAAGGAGAGAAGATGTTTGAAGTAGGAGATTTTGTTATTTATGGAAGTAAAGGGGTATGTAAGGTTTTAAAGGTTGGACCAATTGATATGCCCGGAGTGTCAAAGGATAAATTGTACTATACACTTTCCCAGATATATCTGAAGGGAAGCACTATATTTACGCCGGTAGATAATGATAAAATCAGAATACGAAAAATACTCACCAAAAAAGAAGCAGATTTGCTGATAGAAGAAGTTCGTAGTCTGGAACCGACGTGGATTTCGGATGATAAAGAGAGAGAAAAAATCTTTACAGAAGCCCTGCGTAATGGAGACTGCAAATCACTTTTTAAAATGATTATTTCCCTTTATAAAAGAAAAGAAGACAGAATTGCAGATGGAAAAAAAGCAACCAGTACAGATGAAAGATATTTTCATGCGGCAGAAGATATTCTTTACGGCGAACTGGCGATTCCCCTTGGTATAAATAAGGATGAAGTTAGAGATTATATTATGAACTGTGTAACGAACTCGTAATATAATAAAGGAGCATATTATTTTATAAATATTAGGGCTGTTAAAATCAATTGATTCTTAACAGCCCTTTTTGTGGACTTTTTTCGGATAATTCTATATAATGAAATTAAAGTGGGGTTTTGTCATTATTTGGCATGTTTTAAAAAGGGG
>CAZAQH010000044.1:0-18898 GCA_964487395.1 uncultured Lachnospiraceae bacterium
GGAGCACAACCTTGCCAAGGTTGGGGTCGCGGGTTCGATCCCCGTCTCGCGCTTAACAAAAAGGATATGTCCATTGGACATATCCTTTTTGTTAAGCTATGGAGTAAGAGACTGGGAAGAATCCCACAGGGATTCTTCCAGAGAGTTGCAACGCAACTCTCTTTTCCCCGTCTCGCGCAAGAGAATCACAATCCCTCAACAAATTCCAGCCCTTTCATTGTATTCATAGCTAAAATATCATAGAATAAAAGAAATGAAACCAACTTAGTTGATATAAGGAGCTCCAAATGAAGTTTTTACTGGTAGGTATTAATGCAAAGTACATACATTCAAATCCGGCAATATATTCGCTTAGAGCATATGTAAGCCAGTTTACCGATAGTAAGGGCGCACAACTGACAGAATACGTAGAACTTGCAGAATATACAATTAACCAGAATAAAGAAGATATACTTGCAGACATTTATATGAAAAAACCGGATGTGATTGCATTTTCATGTTATATCTGGAACATCACAATGATAAAAGAATTAGTATGTGAACTCCATAAAGTTCTTCCGCAACTTCCAATATGGCTTGGAGGACCGGAAGTATCTTTTGACCCACAGGAAGAATTACGACAGATGGATTATCTTACTGGCATTATGGTGGGTGAAGGTGAACAGACTTTTAAAGACCTTTTGTGCCACTATATAGAAACAGGGGAACCGTTGCAGCAGATAAATGGAATTGTGACAAAAGAGGGTGCAACACCACAACAAAAGTGTATGGATTTAAATGACATACCATTTTTTTATCATAATCTACAGGATTTTCATAACCGAATCATCTATTATGAGAGTAGCAGAGGCTGTCCATTTCGTTGTTCCTATTGCCTTTCGTCCATTGACAAAAGAGTGCGGTTTAGAGATTGGTCGCATGTTCAGGCTGAACTTAAATTCTTTTTAGAGAATAAGGTTTTACAGGTAAAGTTTATAGACAGAACCTTTAATGCTAATCATGAACATGCAATGCATATATGGAATTTTATCAAAGAGCAGGATAATGGTATCACCAATTTCCATTTTGAAATATCAGCAGATTTATTAAATGAAGAAGAAATACAATTACTTAATTCTCTACGTCCGGGGTTGGTTCAATTAGAAATTGGAGTACAGTCTACGAATGAACAGACAATAAAGGCAATTAACCGTACAATGAATCTGGAACGCTTAAAATATGCAGTTGACAGTATTAATGATGGTCATAATATTCACCAGCATCTGGATCTTATTGCAGGTCTGCCATATGAAGACTATGAGAGCTTTAAAAAGTCCTTTAATGACGTTTATAACATGCATCCGGAACAACTTCAGCTTGGCTTTTTAAAAGTGCTTAAAGGGGCTAAAATGTATGAAGAAGCAGATGCGTATGATATTCACTATCAATCTATGCCACCCTATGAAGTGCTTTTTACAAAATGGCTTTTTTATGATGATGTAATCAAATTAAAAAAGATAGAGGCAATGGTAGAAATATTTTATAATAGCAATCAGTTTCGTAATACAATCAAGATACTAAATTATGTCTTTAAAGATTCCTTCTTATTGTATGAAAAACTGGCTGAGTTTTATGAAGAACAGGGGTATTTTACCATGTCTGCCAAACGAATCTATTACTATGAAATCCTTTTATCGTTTGCGTGTAAGTATGATAAAGAGAGAGAAGAATTATATCGTGAACTACTAATTTATGATTGTTACTTAAGAGAAAACATGAAAACACGACCGGAATTTGCGCCTTCTTACGAAGACGATAAACAGGAAATAAGAGATATTTACGACGATATGATTGAGTCAAATTATTTTCCGGATTATAAGGACAATGATAAGAAACAAATAATGAAAATGACACATTTGGAATTTGTACACTATCCTATTTGGAAAAAAAGAGAAGAAGACATTATAAAACGCATGAAGGAACGAATTCCGGTGGTGTTTGACTATAAAAACCGGAATCCGTTAACGATGGATTGTAATGTGATATTATTTGAAAGGACAACCAATGATTGCTAAAAGAACACAGGAAATTCTTGATACACTTGATAAAGAATACGGAACAGAGTATGCCTGCTATTTGAACCACGACAATGCATGGCAGCTCTTAATTGCGACCATATTAAGTGCACAGTGTACTGACGCAAGAGTAAATATAGTGACAAAAGATCTGTTCCAAAAATATCAAAGTGTGAAAGCATTTGCGGAAGCTGATTTAAAGGAATTAGAACAGGATATTCATTCTACCGGCTTTTATCATAACAAGGCAAAAAATATAATTGCCTGCTGTAAACAGCTTGATGAATTATATAATGGCGAGGTACCCTCTGATATAGACAAACTGACAGCACTGTCAGGAGTTGGCAGAAAAACAGCAAATGTAATCCGAGGCAACATATACCATGAACCAAGTATTGTGGTAGATACTCATGTAAAGAGAATATCCAACAAACTTGGACTCACAAAAGAGGAAGACCCTGTAAAAATAGAATATGATTTAATGAAGAAATTACCGAAGGACCATTGGATTATATATAATATTCATATTATCCGTCTTGGAAGAACGATATGCAAAGCACAAAATCCTTCATGTAATGATTGTTTTTTACGAGAACTGTGTATGACGGGCAAAAGAAAGGACAAATAAGATGTTGTATGATTATGTTTCCATTGATTTGGAAACCACCGGCTTAAATGCAAAAGAAGATACCATTTTGGAAATAGGTGCTATTCGAGTTAGAAATGGAGTAGAAACAGCATTTTTTCACACCTTAATAGATCCCAAAAGAGAGATACCACAACACATCACAGAATTGACAGGTATCACATCATCTGATATTAAAGGAAAGCCAATATTTAGAGAAATTCAAAACGAACTGCTGGAATTTTTGGGAAATGATGTTTTACTTGGACATAGTCTTTTATTTGATTATTCTTTTTTAAAAAGAGCATTCATCAATAATGGCGCAATAACCAAAAAAGGAAAAGGCAATTTTGACAGGCAGGGAATAGATACACTAAAGATGGCAAGACAGAAATTAGATAGTCTGGAGAGCAGAAGTCTTGGAGCATTGTGTAAATACTATAATATACCATTGAGTGCACATAGAGCATTAAATGACGCTTGTGCCACTTCACTGCTATATCAAAAAATGGCAGAACAATTTTATAACGAACAGGATGACTGCAGTTATCCTTTGATATATAAGGTAAAAAAAGAAGGACCAATTACTGCAGCACAAAAAGAAAGGTTATATAAACTGCTGGATAAGCATAAAATAGTATCAAAGTATGATATCGAACATCTTACTAAGAATGAAGCGGATCGATATCTGGATAAGATTCTTGCAGAGTTCGGACGATAGAATTACGCATAGCAGACTGAAGAGTATCCGCTGTACGTTTCAGATAGCTGATTTTTTCTGGATTACCAAGTGCAGTATATAGTTTGGCAGCAAGATAGTAACTACCGCTTATATCGGTTCTGTTTGAAATAGCAAATTCGAGTACCTGTAAAGCCTCATTCTGATATCCTAATTCATTTAACCGTTCAGCCCAGGTCTGAAGGATACGTACAAGAATCGTAAAATTCTGGTCATATCTGGATAATAGAGAAATATTGGCAGCACCATATTCCAATTTTAAATCGGTATTGGTCAAACCGGTAAGATTTACGATTTTTTCGGATGCAAGTTCATTCAATTCACGAAGGCATTGTTTTATGGTTTCATCTGTATCAGCAATGGCCATAGGAAATGTATCATAAGAGATTACAATATAGTCTAAATTGTCAAGAGATTGTCTGCGAACAGAGTTGGCTTTTTGCTCTCTTTCCCAGTAACTTTGTTTGTTGGCACGATTTTTTCTTTCGGCTCTATTTGTTGAGATATAGAAGAAAACTAAGAAGACGATAAAACTTGCAAAAATCGGGAATCTCATATATAATATCCTTTCAGTAGCATAGATTTTTTAGTGTATTTTGTATAAAGGCAAGGTGATAAATATGTTTAATATGAACAATAGAAAAACAAAACGAATTGTATCATCAATTATCATTGCATTTTTGGTTATTGCGATGATTATACCAATGATTGCATACTATCTATAAAATAGACTTTAGCATATTTTAACCAAAATAGAAATAGAGGGCGCTCAATTATGAAAAAATATCTGATAGGAATATGCCTTATCCTTATGGCCGCATATCTTCCTTTTTTCAGTCTGGAGGTACAGGCGAAAAAGAATGTTACCATTCATCAGGGTGTATATATTGGCTCAAATGATGTGTCGGGTTTGACACAAAGTGAAGCAGAACAATTAATTAATGATAAGATAAATGCAGCAGGCAACGCACAGATTACATTGATTTGTGTGGGAGATGAGGCTGTTACGATTACGCCGGCAGAAATCGGAATGAAATGGATGAACCGTAATGTCGTAAAGGAAGCCGTATCCATAGGAGAAGCAGGGAATGCTGTATCAAGATATAAAGAAATAAAAGACTTACAGCAAAACAATAAAATACTTCCGATTGCTTATGAATTTGATAAACAATTGCTTAGTACACTTATCACAGAGAAGTGTGCTTCCTATGATGTAGAAGCCATTGATGTTGGCTTGAATAAAATTGATGGTGCATTCCAGATAGTAGAAGGAAAAGCAGGAACTATTTTAGATAACGAGGCAGCACAAACAGCAGTCTATGATTATCTATGTAATGAATGGGATGGTAATGATACGACTATTACATTGCCAACTGTTGTAGATGAACCAAAAGGAAGTGCAGATGAGTTATCCCTTGTTACAGATGTTTTAGGAACCTTTACAACAAGCTACACTACATCCGGTGCAGATCGCAGTGCCAATGTTGCCAATGGATGCCGTCTGGTAAATGGAATCACCTTATATCCGGGAGATACCTTTTCCATGTATGATGCGATTAAGCCTTTTTCAGTAGAAAATGGATATCATATGGCAGGCTCTTATGTAAATGGAATGGTAGTGGATAGTCTTGGTGGAGGAATCTGTCAGGTATCAACTACATTATATAATGCAGTTTTGCGTGCCGAACTTGAAATTACAGAACGTAATAATCATTCTATGATAGTAGGTTATGTTCCGGCTTCGGCAGATGCAGCAATAGCAGAATCTTCCGGTAAAGACTTCAAGTTTACCAATAATAGTGAATATCCTGTTTATATTGAAGGAATTACGACACCGGATAAGCATATAGTATTTAATATTTATGGTCATGAGACACGTCCTGAAGGTAGAGTTGTTACGTTCGAAAGCGAAATATTAGAGACAGTTAATCCTACCTCAGAAAATATAATTCAGACAACATCACAGCCACTTGGATTTATACAGATACAGTCAGCACATATCGGCTATAAAGCAAAATTATGGAAGATTGTAACGATAAATGGTGTAGAAGAAAGCCGAGAAGTTGTTAATCAAAGCAGTTATAAAATGGTTCCAAGAACAGCAACGGTTGGTGTATCTACGAACGATGTAGAGGCATATAACCAGATGCAGGCGGCCATTGCAACTGGAAGTATAGATCAGGCAAAAGCAGTAGCAGATGCTCATGCAGCACCACCACCAGCACCTGAGAATCCGGCACCGGAACAGGCAGCTCAGTAGACAAAAGAATGTGATGAAGGAATTTGGTTATGAAAACGGGAAAAATATCGGAAAGCATTTTAAAGCGTTCTGTATTAAAACAGATAAAACCAAATAGAGATGAAGTAATAAAAGGCGCAGCTGTAGGGACAGATTGCGCTTTTGTTCATATTAACGACAGTGATATTGCCATAGCTGCAGGCTATGAAGCGATAGATGATAAAAAAGCAGTGGCGCATGCAATTCACCGTGCCTGTAACAACCTTGCGGCGGGTGGAGCAGAAGTAATCTCTGTTCAGTTGCATATATCTTTACCTGAGTCATATTTTGAGTCCGATTTAAAAGAAATTATGATTTTAGCAGAGAAAACGGCACATAGTTTACATATCCAAATTTCAGGCGGACATACAGAGACTGTTTCCGGATTATTAATACCTGTTATTTCAGTAACAGCTTTGGGTGTAAGAAAAGAAAAAATGACAGATGCAGGCATTCGTCCGGGTCAGGATATTGTAATGACAAAATGGATAGGACTTGGTGTCACAGCATATCTTGCAATAGAAAAAGAAAAAGAACTATTAACCAAATATCCGGCATACTTTGTAAAGGATGCCCAGGCACTGGAACAATATTATTCAATTGTACCAGAGGCTGCCACCGCCATTAAGTCCGGCGTCAGTGCGATGCACGACATTTCCGGAGGCGGGGTTTTTGGAGCACTTTGGGAATTGGGAGAAAGCGCGGGCGTTGGACTTACAATTTCATTAAAGAAAATACCAGTAAAACAGGAAACTATCGAGGTATGTGAATTTTTTGATTTGAATCCATATGAACTTCGTTCAGATGGTGCATTACTTGCAGTTACGGATGATGGCGAAACACTTGTAATGGAATTGGAAAAACAGGGAATTCGTGCAGTGGTTATTGGCAAAATTATGGAAGGTAATGATCGTGTTGTCATCAATGAGGATGAAAAGAGATTTTTAGAACCTCCTCGAAAGGATGAGCTGTTTAAGGTATTGTGATACGATAAATAGTGCAATTTGGAAGGAGAATAAAAATGAGAGAACAGATTTTACAAATAATTGAAAAAAATAGTCGTATAGATATTAACGAATTGGCTGTTATTTTGGGAACAGAGGAAATTGTAATTGCAAATGAATTAAAAAAGATGGAAGAAGAAGGAATTATATGCGGATATCATACATTGATTGACTGGGAAAAGACTAACATTGATACCGTGTCTGCTTTAATTGAAGTACGTGTTACTCCACAAAGAGGACAGGGGTTTGATAATATTGCAGAACGTATTTATAAGTATCCTGAAGTGAATGCAGTATACCTTATTTCAGGAGGTTATGATTTACTTGTAAATTTAGAAGGAAAATCATTAAAAGAAGTATCTTCTTTTGTATCTGATAAGCTTTCTACATTAGATAACGTATTAAGTACAGCTACTCATTTTATCCTTAAAAAGTACAAAGACCACGGTACAATTCTGGGTAAAAAGAAAGTTGACGAAAGAGAGAAGATAATGCCATGAGAAACTCTCTTGCAGATAAAGCAGTAGCAATCAAGCCATCTGGAATTAGAAAATTTTTTGATGTGGTCAATGAGATGGAAGATGCAATATCATTAGGTGTTGGAGAACCTGATTTTGACACTCCATGGCATATTCGTGACGAAGGCATTTATTCACTGGAGCAGGGTAGAACTTTCTACACTTCTAATGCAGGCTTGCCTGAATTAAAAAAAGAAATTTGCATCTACCTTAAAAGAAAATATGACGTATCTTATGATTATCATACAGAGACAGTAGTTACGGTTGGTGGATCGGAAGCAATTGATATGGCACTTCGTGCTATGATTAATCCTGGTGAAGAAGTACTGATTCCACAGCCAAGCTACGTTTCATATGAGCCTTGTGCTATTTTAGCAGATGCCCAACCTGTTATTATTAATTTAAAAGCTGAAAATGAATTCCGTCTGACAGCACAGGAACTTAGAGATGCAATAACAGATAAGACAAAAGTGCTTATTCTACCGTTTCCTAATAATCCAACCGGTGCAATTATGGAACGTGAGGATTTAGAAGCAATAGCAGAAGTTATTATCGAAAAAGACATCTTTGTTATTTCTGATGAGATTTATGCTGAACTTACCTATAAAGGCAAACACGTTTCCATCGCATCACTTCCGGGTATGCAGGAGAGAACGATTTTAATTAATGGTTTTTCAAAGGCATTTGCCATGACAGGATGGAGACTTGGATATGCGTGCGGACCAAAGGAAATTATCAACCAGATGATAAAGATTCATCAGTTTGCTATTATGTGTGCACCGACTACAAGTCAGTATGCTGCAATTGATGCTTTAAAAAACAGTGATGAAGATGTTGCGCACATGTGCGAAGCATACAATCAACGCAGAAGATACTTAATACATACATTTAAGGAAATGAATCTTCCCTGTTTTGAACCATTTGGAGCATTTTATGTGTTCCCTTGTATCAAGGAATTTGGTATAACAAGTGATGAATTTGCAACCCGTTTCTTAAATGAAGAAAAAGTTGCCGTAGTACCGGGAACTGCATTTGGCGATTGTGGAGAAGGATTTCTTCGAATTTCTTATGCGTATTCATTAGACAATTTAAAACTTGCAATTGGACGATTAAAAGATTTTATAGAGAAGCTTCGTAAAGAGCAGAACAGCAAATAAAGAGTGAGGGTTTCCATGAATATTATTTTACATCAGCCGGAGATACCGGCTAACACTGGAAATATTGGTAGAACCTGTGTTGCAACAGGTTCTACTCTTCATTTAATAGAGCCACTGGGCTTTCGTTTAAATGAAAAAGAAATCAAAAGAGCCGGCATGGATTACTGGGAGCATTTGGATGTACGTCGTTATATCAACTTTGAGGAGTTTTTGGAAAAGAATCCGAATGCAAAAATATGGATGGCGACAACCAAGGCAAAACATGTATATACAGAAGTTCAGTTTGGACCGGATGATTATATAATGTTTGGCAAAGAAAGTGCAGGTATTCCGGAAGAAATTCTGGTTGATTATGAAGACACCTGTATTCGCATACCTATGCTTGATAAGATACGTTCTCTTAATTTATCGAATTCAGTATCTATTGTTTTATATGAGGCTTTGCGTCAGAACGATTTTTCAAACATGCAGTTACAGGGAGAATTGCACCGACTGCATTGGAAGGAATAACGTTTACAAAAAAGTAAAATCGTGATACACTCTGTAGCAGAAACAGAATAAAAAAGATAAGGTGCCTGTTGTAAGCATAGCTTAAGAACAGGTGAAAAGGGAAACAGGTGTAAATCCTGTACGATCTCGTCGCTGTATTGATGGAGCATTTTTCCTTTTTCTGCGAAGAAAAAGAAAGCCACTGAATAGAGATTCTATTTGGGAAGGAATGAAAAATGTGATGATGTCTGAGTCAGAAGACCTGCCTTATGCTTTGTACACCAAAGAACCACGAGGAATTGGTTTGGTACACTTAAGCCAGTAGAATATACTGAGTATGAAGGTACCTCTTACATTGCTAAGAGGTTTTTTGTTGCAAGCCTTTTTTGTTCTGAAAATTTAAGCCAAATGGCAGAATGGAGAACATTATGAAACAGGGAAAGACAAAAAAAATTATACTCGGTATTTTAATTTTAGCGGTTTTAGTTGCAGGCTTATTATTTGCTTACACGAAATTTAAACCGGGTAAAACAGAAGGTGCTAAAACAGTCACAATCCAGGTAGTAGATGATCAGAAGCAGCAGACAGATTACACTGTGGAAAGTGATGCCCAGACATTAAGAGAAGCAATGGATAATGCAGAGGGACTTACGTATTCCGGCGATGAATCTGAATATGGAATTATGATTACAACTGTAAACGGAGTAGTAGCAGATTACGAAAAAGACGGTGCATATTGGGGTTTTTACGTAAATGATGAGTATTGCAATTATGGAATTGAAGAACAGCCGGTTAACGACCAGGACGTATTTAAAATTGAATACACGACTGCACAGTAGAGATATTGCTATTATCGGAATGATGGTAGCAACAATGGAAGTGGGCAAGTTAGCCATGTCCTTTTTACCGAACATTGAGCCAGTCACATTATTTATTATTCTTTATACATTAATGTTTGGTGCAAATGTGTTCTATGCAATTTTCATTTTTGTTATTTTAGAAGGATTCCTGTATGGCTTTGGCATGTGGTGGTTTTCTTATATTTATATATGGCCTTTGTTAGCTATTATGACATTGGTTTTCAGAAAACAGACTTCGCTTTGGTTTTGGACAATCTTTTCGGCGATATATGGATTGTGTTTTGGCTTTTTAACCTCATTTGTTACCTTAGTAGTAAGCGATCCAATGGCTGCATTTTCATATTTTATTGCAGGAATTCCCTATGATTTACTTCATGGAGCAGGTAATTTTGCAATGACAATGATACTCTTTTTGCCACTTAAAAAGGTTTTAAATGTTAGTCATCTTCATCCCGATAGAATACAGGAAGAGAAAAAATAAATTCCGTTCCAACGCCCTCTGTACTAATTACATTAATATGTTCATCATGAGCCTGAATGATTTCTTTCGTTATCGATAGACCAAGCCCGGTACCTTTTTTATCCTTACCTCTGGAAAGGTCTGTTTTATAAAAACGATCCCAAATCAATTTCAGGCTCTCTTTAGGAATACCAATTCCACTGTCTTTTACCGAAACAAAAATCTTTTGGTGCTTTTCTGTTGTTTCAATTTTAATGGTAGAATTATGATGCGAAAATTTAATTGCATTATCAAGCAGATTATACAGAACCTGCTGAATTTTCCCCATATCAGCTTTGACAAGCATGGTATCTCCGGTTAAGACCAGATTAATGGAAATTTTTTTGTTATATAGTGTACCTTCAAAAGAAGCAGTCGTATTTTTGATTACTTTATTGACATCAAATACTGTTTTTTCCAAAACCATTCCACGAGTGTTCAGGTTATTAAGAGTCAGCAGGCTGTTAGTAAGCTTTGTCAGACGTTCTGTTTCATTTAATACAATTCCCAAATACTTTTCATGCTGCTCTGTAGGAATCGTTCCATCTAACATTGCTTCCAAATAACCTTTAATTGATGTTAAGGGAGAACGGAAATCGTGGGATACATTTGCAATGAATTTTTTTTGTCCGTCCTCGTTTTTAGCAATTTCACTTGCCATATAAGATAAGGCGGCAGCCAGATATCCGATTTCATCTTCACTTTCTACACTAAATTCGTAATGCATGTTGCCGGAGGCATATTGCTCTGTAGCAGTTGTAATTTTTCGAAGCGGAATATATACAAATTCTGTGAAGAAGAACAAAATTATCATAGACAGTAAAAAAAGTAAAATCAGCATGATATATGAAATAGAAAGAAGACTTTCTTTGGATTGCCGCAGCTGATTCATTGAGGTATGAATAACAACATACCCTTTTACTTTATAGTCTGTTGTAATCGGAGAAAACACACTTAGCATTTCACTGTCAAATGAATCAAAGAAAGTTCCGGTAGTATAATAAGATCCCGTAGTAATCGTAGGATCGAAATTTTCTACAACGATTTCATTTTCAACATCAATAGGAGCAGATGAATCCAATATTAAACGACCGGAAGGATTGATAATCCAGATGGTAGAATCCAGATAGATATCAATGGCGTCCAGCTGTTTTTTAACAGTATCAAGTGATATTTCGTTGTTATACAGGTCTGATGCATAAGTATTAGCGACTAAAGTGGCTTCTTTGTACAGAGCTTCGGCTTTTTCACGTTTTAAATGCTCGAGTGTCATGTTGGATACAAACGTGGCAACTACAATAAAACCAAAAACTCCAAAAATAAGATATGCAAGACAAAATTTCAGATAGAGGGTTTTCCTCATAATCTCACCTCAAATTTATATCCAATTCCCCATATAGTGGAAATCTTCCAGTTATCATTATCTTTAATTTTTTCACGTAAACGTTTGATGTGTACATCAACAGTTCTGGTATCACCAATGTATTCATATCCCCATATCTGGTCTAAAAGCTGTTCTCTTGTAAACACATGGTTGGGAGAGGAAGCCAGAAAATAAAGAAGTTCCAGTTCCTTTGGAGGCATATCTACAGCCTTGCCCATATATATAACAGAGTAATTGGTCTGATTGATAGTTAAATCAGGATATTCTACACATTTTACAGCAGGATCTGCATTGCTTTCAGGAATAGCTTTGTATCTGCGCAAAACGGCTTTGACACGTGCCACCAGTTCCTTTGAATCAAATGGCTTCTCCATATAGTCATCAGCACCAAGTTCAAGTCCTAATACTTTATCAAAGACTTCGCCTTTTGCAGATAACATAATAATAGGTGTCGTATTTTTGTTGCGGATTTCCCGGCAGACCTGATATCCATCAATTCCCGGAAGCATCAAGTCTAATAAAACAAGGTTAGGAGAAAAGGTACTCATAGACGACAATGCAGTTTCTCCATCATTTACGATTAAGGTTTCAAAACACTCCTTTGTAAGATACAGGGAAATGAGTTCCGCTATATTATTATCATCATCTACAATCAAAATTTTCTGTTTTACTGCCATTTGTTTTCCTCTCTGCCGTTTATTGGCGAACCCTTTTACTTAGTTTTCTTTAAATACTGCAATGGTCACACCTGCATCACCTTCTCCGTATTCACCTGGTCTGTAAGAGGTGACATACTTGGTTTTGCGTAAGTGGTTGGAAACAGCATTACGTAATGCACCGGTACCTTTACCGTGTACGATACGAACACTTTTAAGATGTGCAAGATAAGCATCATCTAAATATTTATCCAGTTCAGAAATTGCTTCATCCACCGTTTTACCGAGTAGATTTATTTCTGGCGAAATGGAGTAAGATTTGAACATTTTTATCTTACCGGCATTGCTTTTTCCAAAAGATTTCTTTTGAGTAACCGCTTCATCAATCAGAATAATATCTTTAATGTTAACAGAAGAGCGGATAATACCACATTGAACAAATAAATTGCCCTTCTGGTCGGGAAGACTGCTAACGGTTCCCTTTAAGCCCATGGAAATGATTTTAACGTCATCACCAAGCTTTATCTGATTTGGCTTCAACTGTTTAACAGGTGTGGTCTTGTTATTAACAGCTAAATTTGAGTTTGCATCATTAATCTTATTACGAACTTTATCTCTGGTTTTCTCTAAATCTTTCATGGAAGCACCGGGACCAGCCTTTTGGAATGTGCGAATAGTCTCATCTGCGACATCTTTTGCTTCCTGTAAAATTTCACGGGCTTTTTCATTGGCTTCCCGTATAATGCTTTCCTTAGATTGTGTAATCTTTTCCTGCTTATTTTCCAGTGCGGTTTGGAGAGATTTAATTCGTTCTTTGTAGGAAGCAATTTCATCGCGTTCTTTTTCTATTGTAATTCGGCTGTTTTCAAGATTAGTAAGTAAATCTTCAAAACTTTCTTTATCTTCAGTAATCTGTTCCCGTGCAGCGTTAATTATTTCATCTGACAGACCTAAACGTTTGGAGATGGCAAAGGCATTACTCTTGCCTGGAATTCCAATTAATAAGTGATAGGTTGGTGACAGAGTCTCTACATTAAATTCACAGCATGCATTTTCCACAAAAGGTGTACTAAGAGCATACACTTTTAGTTCACTGTAGTGAGTGGTTGCCATTGTCCGAATTCCGCGGTCATGTAAAAAGTTCAGTATGGCAATTGCAAGGGCAGCACCTTCCGTAGGGTCGGTACCGGCACCTAATTCATCAAACAGACACAACGAGTTTTCATCTGCGCGTTGCAAAATGGAAACAATGCTGGTCATATGAGAAGAAAAAGTGGATAGGCTTTGCTCAATACTTTGTTCATCACCAATGTCTGCATATATTTCTGTAAAAATAGAAAGCATGGAACGGTCGGCAGCCGGAATATGAAGTCCGGATTGTCCCATTAAGGTAAGAAGTCCCACTGTTTTTAGCGATACGGTCTTTCCACCGGTATTCGGTCCGGTTACAATCAGTAAATCAAAGTCTTTTCCAAGCCGGATATCAATCGGAACAACCTTTTTTGCATCTAACAGAGGGTGTCTGCCTTTACGAATATTGATAATATGCTCCGTGTTAAAAATAGGCTCAGTGGCATTTTGCGATAAAGCAAGATGCGCTTTTGCAAATATGCAATCAAGTTCTGTCATGATTTCCTGATTACGTGCAATTTCAACCGTATAACCTGAAACGGACTGGCTTAAAGTTGCAAGAATTATTTCTATTTCTTTTTGCTCTTCAAGCAGTAGCTCACGAATCTGATTATTTAAATTTACTACGGCAGAAGGTTCAATAAATAAAGTAGAGCCAGTAGCTGACTGATCGTGCACTATTCCGGGAACCTGATTTTTGTATTCAGATTTAACGGGAATACAATATCGATTATCACGCATGGTAATGACAGGGTCCTGCAAATAAGTACGATAAGAACCGTTTACCATAGAGGTTAACTGTGAATGTATTTTATCATTTGTAAGTGTTATGCTTTTTCGTATGTGTTTTAAGTTACTGCTGGCTTCATCACTGATTTCGTCTTCGGAAATAATGCATTTACGTATTTCGTCACAAAGTGGTGTAAATGGCTGTAACTCATCAAAAAAACAGCTTAAACTGTCGTCCGGTAAGTCTGGGCGTTCTTTGCGTCCGTAGGCTTTTATACGATTGACATTATCTAAAAAAGAAGCAATTTTCAATAACTCAGAGCTTGACAAGGATGCTCCGATTTCTAAGGACTTCAAACTTGGGATAATCAATTTATTATTTCCAAATGAAATATTGTCTTTTTTAAAGAGTCTGCTTAAGGCATCTTTTGTTTTTTCCTGTGCTGTTTTAATCTCTTCAAGGTCTGTATATGGAACAAGAGCATGACATTTTTCCTTCCCTAAAGGGGAGGATGCAAATGTTGCCAATGTATCTCGTATTTTGGTGTATTCTAAAACTGATAAAACTTTCTGATTCATGGTGATTTTCTATCCTTCCTATACTGTTATGATAATATCATATTTTCCTGCAAAATACCATTGTCTACTGACGCATCGTATTTACAAGAAGGTGCCAATCGGCTATACTGTTAGCAGTGTAGAATTCAATGGGAAAGAAAGCAGGAAAGGAATTTTAATGGAAGATTTTGAACAGAATCAGGACTTTGAATATATAAAAGAAAAGGTTAAGGAGCGACCGATTAACCGAAAAAAGTTAATGCGTAGAATGGTTATTACTGCAAGTATGGCGGTTATTTTTGGCGTGCTTGCATGTTTTACATTTCTTGTTTTAGAACCGGTATTCAGTAATTTCCTTTATCCGGAGGAAGAACCGCAGGCAGTTGAGATACCGGAGGATACAAATGAAATGCTTCCGGAGGATATGATTTTAGAGGATGAAGTCGTGACTGTTACACCGATGCCTCCTAAAGTTGAAAACGAAACAGAAGGTCAGGAAATAGAGAATTATCAGACGTTATATCAGAAAATATATGAACTTGCCAATACAACTTCGAAATCCATGGTGACAGTAACCGGAGTAAGTCAGGATATTGACTGGTTTAATAATCCATATGAAAGCAAAGGTCAGACTTCCGGCTTGTTAATCGCCAATAATGGAAAAGAAATGTTGATTTTGGTAAATGAGTCTATTTTGACAAATGCAGAGAACATTCATGTTACATTTGCAGACAATACAGTAGCAACTGCGACATTAAAGCAAAGTGACAGCAATACGGAACTTGCAGTGATTGGCGTTACTCTTGACCAGATTAAAGCAGAGACCTTGGATGCCATTACGATAGCATCGCTTGGCAATTCCCGGTCACATGGACTTTTAGCATCTTCGGTAATTGCACTGGGAAGACCTTATGGAACGACGGAATCGGTTGCATATGGTATGATAACCTCTAAAGGTACCACCTTGAATTTGACAGATTATAATTATGAATTAATCACAACGGATATATATGGAAGTAATAATGCTACCGGAATCCTTATTAATTTATCGGGTGAGGTCGTTGGTGTTATTAATCAGAAGCATAATAAAGAGGATGTCAAAAATCTGATATCAGCAATAGGAATATCCGAATTAAAACCGGTGATTGAACGAATGATTAACGGACGGGAAGAGGCATATCTTGGAATTAATGGTATTGATGTTTCGATAGATGCCAATGAAAATCTTGGCGTTCCACTTGGAGCATATGTAACAGGTATTGTTATGGATTCTCCTGCAATGAAAGCCGGAATTCAAAGTGGAGATGTTATTGTAAGACTGAATGAAGTGGAGATAGATTCTTTTACCCACTATACCGATGCAATGACAGAGTTTAAACCGGATGAAACAGTAAATGTGGTAATAATGAGACAGGGAAAAGATGAATACCGGGAAATAGCAATTCCGATTATCCTTGGAAAATTAAAATAGAAAGAAGAAAACGAATGAAGTATTTAAAAGATTTAAAAGATGGTGACAGAGTATCAGACATTTATTTATGCAAGTTTAGACAGGCAGCAGTAACCAAAAATGGGAAAAATTATCTGAATGTAATTTTACAGGATAAGAGTGGCACAATGGATGCAAAAGTATGGGATCCAAACAGTGCCGGTATCTGTGAATTTGACACAATGGATTACATAGAAGTATTTGGTGATGTCAGTTCTTTTCAAAGTGCTTTGCAGATTAGCGTAAAACGTACCAGACTGTGTAGCGAGGGAGAATATAATCCAGCAGACTATCTGCCTACGACTGAAAAAGACATGGACCAGATGTATCAGGAACTGCTTGATATGGTAAAAAGAACACAGAACGAATACTTAAAAGCATTACTGGAAGAATTCTTTGTAAAAGATGAGGATTTCATTAAGAAATTTCGTTTTTCTTCCGCAGCCAAATCGGTTCATCACGGATTTGTAGGTGGACTGTTAGAGCATACATTAAGTGTTGCAAGATTATGCGAATTTTATTGCAAACAATACCCGATGCTAAAAAGAGATTTGCTTGTTACAGCAGCAATCTGCCATGATATAGGAAAGACAAAAGAAATTTCTGCTTTCCCATTAAATGATTATACGGATGATGGCAATTTGCTTGGTCATATTGTAATGGGTGTTGAAATGATAGGTGAAAAAATCAAGGATATTCCGGGATTTCCACATGTACTTGCAGGAGAGTTGAAGCATTGTATTTTAACTCATCATGGAGAATATGAATTTGGTTCACCGAAAAAACCGGCCATCATTGAAGCAGTTGCACTTAACTTTGCAGATAATACCGATGCAAAAATAGAAATCTTTAATGAGATATTAAAAAATACCGACCAGACCGACTGGCTTGGTTATAACAGATTGTTTGAATCAAATGTCAGAATGACTAGAATGGAATAAAACGGTGGGAGCTATTTATAAAAAAGATGACAGGCTCACTGTTACCATAACAGATCTTGGTGGAGAGGGTGAAGGAATCGGAAAAGTCGATGGATACACACTTTTTATAAAAGATGCTGTCATTGGTGATGTAGTAGAAGCCAAAATTATGAAAGCCAAGAAAAACTATGCATATGCCAGATTAGAGAAGGTGATAACACCTTCTTCTTTTCGCGTGAATCCAAAATGCTCTTTTGCCAAAAGCTGTGGTGGCTGTCAGTTACAGAGCATGTCTTATGAGGAACAGCTTGCATTTAAAAACCGCAAGGTGAAAAACAATCTGATGCGCATAGGTGGATTTTCAGAAGAACTCCTTGACGATATTATGGAAGAACCGGTAGGAATGGAGCAGCCATTTTACTATCGAAATAAGGCTCAATTTCCCTTTGGCTACGATAAGGAAGGCAATGTAATAACCGGATTTTATGCAGGAAGAACACACTCCATTATTGCAAATACCGATTGTGCACTTGGCGTTTCAGAAAACGAACTTATTTTGCAGGAAATCCTTTCCTTTTTAAAGGAAGAAAAGATCAGTGCTTACAAAGAAGAAACATGTGAAGGATTGCTTCGTCATGTGTTAATCCGTAAAGGCTTTCAGACAGGACAGTTAATGGTATGCCTAGTTATCAACGGGAACAAACTTCCAAAGAGCGAAAAACTGGTTGAAAAGCTGCAACAAATCAAAGGAATGACGAGTATTTCCATAAGCATCAATACAAGACGTGACAACGTAATTATGGGTAACGATATTAAGTTATTATGGGGAAAAGAGCAGATTGAGGATACAATCGGTGGACTTACATTTTCCATATCGCCATTATCATTTTTCCAGATCAATCCCGTTCAAACAGAAAACATGTATGAACAGGCACTAAAATATGCTGATTTAAAAGGGGAAGAAACCGTATGGGATTTATACTGCGGAATCGGCACCATCTCTCTTTTCCTTGCAAGAGATGCAAAACAAGTATATGGTGTTGAGATTATTCCGCAGGCGATTGAAGATGCAAAAGAAAATGCCACCTGCAATCAAATAAAAAACGCAGAATTTTACGTAGGAAAAGCAGAAGAAGTACTGCCGGAGAAATTCAAGCAGGACGGAATTCATGCAGATGTTATCATAGTAGATCCGCCCAGAAAAGGCTGCGACGAGCGTTGCCTTGAAACAATGGTAAAAATGTTACCGAATCGAATCGTATATGTCAGCTGTGATTCAGCTACCCTTGCAAGAGATTTATCTTATCTCTGCGCAAACGGCTACGAACTGAAAAAAGTAAGAGCATTCGACAATTTCCCCGAAACTGTGCATGTTGAATGTGTTGTACTGATGACAAGGCAATAAAAATTAGAGATGAATCGAAGTTTGTTAGATTGTATTACAGACAGTGAAGGCTAATTTTTCTTTTTTCGTGGGTAAATATATAGATAGATTCCAGGTTGCGAGATTAACCTGCAGACAGTAAGAATTGATTTTAACTTTTTCGTGGGTAATTACTATGACAGTTTCCTGTTTTCGAGAATTTAATGCAGACGGAGAGGTGTTATTTCGCCTTTCATGTGGGTAAGTGCAACAATAAATTCTTGTTTTGGAGATTATATTACAGACAGCAAAGGTTGATTTTGCCCGTTATGTGGGTAAGTACATTGATAACTTCGTGTTTGGCGAGTAGTTGAACAGGAGTACAAATTGAAATTGAACAAAATCGCTGCGCGATGGCCTGCCAAGGCTGTGGCAAGCGATTTTT
>CAZAQH010000045.1:0-18602 GCA_964487395.1 uncultured Lachnospiraceae bacterium
TAATGAATTGGGATTTGATTATCTGCGTGATAATATGGTTATTTATAAAGAACAACTGGTTTTAAGAGATTTACACTACGCGATTATTGATGAGGTCGATTCTGTTTTAATTGATGAAGCAAGAACCCCGCTTATCATATCAGGTCAAAGTGGTAAATCTACCAAGTTATATGAAGCCTGTGATATTTTGGCAAGACAGATGGAACGTGGTCAGGACATGGAAGAACTGTCTAAGATGGACGCCATTATGGGTGTTGTCAAAGAAGAAACAGGTGATTTTGTTGTTAATGAAAAAGATAAAATTGTAAATCTGACAGAACGTGGTGTAGAGAAGGTAGAGAAGTTTTTCCATATTGACAATCTTGCTGACCCTGAAAATATTGAAGTGCAGCATAATATTATTTTAGCATTGCGTGCACATAATCTCATGTTTAGAGATCAGGATTATGTTGTAAAAGATGACCAGGTCTTAATCGTTGATGAATTTACAGGACGTATTATGCCGGGACGTCGTTATTCAGATGGTTTACATCAGGCGATAGAAGCAAAGGAACATGTCAAAGTAAAAAGAGAAAGCAAGACTCTTGCAACAATTACATTCCAGAACTTCTTTAATCGTTTTGAAAAGAAATCAGGTATGACAGGTACAGCATTGACAGAGGAAAAAGAATTCCGTGATATTTATGGAATGGATGTTATTGAAATTCCTACCAACAGACCGGTACAGAGAATTGACCGCCAGGATGCAGTGTACAAAACAAAAAAAGAGAAATTACATGCTATTGTAGAAGCTGTAAAGGAAGCACATGAAAAAGGACAGCCGGTTTTAGTTGGTACTATTACGATCGAAGCCTCAGAAGAACTTAGCAGTCTTTTAACTAAGCAAGGAGTTCCGCATAAGGTTTTGAATGCCAAATTCCATGAAATGGAAGCAGAAATTGTAGCAGGTGCTGGTATTCACGGAACTGTTACAATTGCAACTAATATGGCAGGACGTGGTACGGATATTAAATTGGACGAGGAAGCAAAAGCTGCCGGTGGACTTAAGATTATTGGTACAGAAAGACATGAATCAAGACGTATTGATAATCAGTTGCGTGGTCGTTCCGGTCGTCAAGGAGATCCGGGTGAATCCAAATTTTATATTTCTCTGCAGGATGATTTGATGCGTTTATTTGGTTCAGAACGTCTTATTTCTATGTTTAATACACTTGGTATTCCTGAGAATCAGGAAATTGAGCACAAGACACTTAGTAATGCAATTCAGAATGCACAGAAGAAAATAGAAGGAAATAACTTTGGTATTCGTAAGAATTTATTGGAATATGACGAAGTTATGAATGACCAGAGAGAGATTATTTATGCAGAGAGACGTCGTGTATTAGATGGCGAAAGCATGCGTGATGTTATCTACAAGATGATTACAGATATTGTAGAAAATACAGTTGATTTGGTGATTGGAGAAGAACTGAATGCAGAGGATTGGGATTTGGCTGAACTTAATTCTATTTTAATTCCAATTGTTCCAATTCAGCCGGTTACTTTGGATCGTATTACAAGTCAAAAGAAAAACAGTTTGAAACAACAGTTAAAAGAAGAAGCTGTTAAATTATATGAAGCAAAAGAAGCAGAATTCCCAGAGACAGAAGCAATTCGAGAATTAGAACGTGTTATCCTGTTAAAGGTAATTGACCGTAAATGGATGGATCATATTGATGATATGGATCAGTTACGTCAGGGAATTGGCTTGCAGGCTTATGGACAAAGAGATCCGCTTGTAGAATACAAATTAAATGGTTATGAAATGTTTGACAGTATGACCGCTAATATTCAGGAAGATACCGTTAAACTATTATTCCATGTAAAAGTTGAGCAAAAAGTGGAAAGAGAACAGGTTGCACAAGTGACTGGTACGAATAAAGATGATTCAGCAGCAAAAGCCCCTGTAAAGAGAATGGATGCTAAGGTGTATCCAAATGATCCATGTCCTTGCGGAAGTGGTAAAAAATATAAGCAGTGTTGTGGAAAAAATTAGAGAGTGTGGTGAACGCAAGTGGTTGAATTAGACCAGATGAAGACAGAACTTCAATCATATAAAACTCCATTAGCGGAAGTGAGGGATTCACTTTGACTTAGATAACAAGTCAAAGCGTATAGAGGAATTAGAACGTGAAATGGAAGCACCTGGTTTTTGGGACAATCCGGATTCTTCAAATGAAAAGATGAAGGAACTTAAAAATCTCAAAGATACACTTGGTACATTTCAGGGATTACAGACGAAATATGAAGATATCGATACACTGATTGAAATGGGATACGAAGAAGAGGATGAATCTTTAATTCCGGAAATCAGAAATGAGTTAGATTCTTTTGTCAGTGTGTTAGAAGATATGCGTATTGCAACACTTTTATCGGGTGAATTTGATAAGAATAACGCTATTCTTAAATTAAATGCCGGTGCAGGCGGAACTGAAAGTTGCGACTGGGCAAGTATGTTATACCGTATGTATACACGTTGGGCAGAAAAAAAAGGATTTACAGTTGAAGTGTTAGATTATTTAGATGGTGATGAAGCAGGAATTAAATCCATTACCTTTCAGGTGAATGGAGAAAATGCTTATGGGTATTTAAAGTCTGAAAAAGGTGTACATCGTTTGGTACGTATTTCACCATTTAATGCCCAGGGAAAAAGACAGACATCATTTGTATCACTTGATGTTATGCCTGATATAGAGGAAGATCTTGATGTAGAGATAAATGATGATGATATTCGTGTCGACACATACAGAAGTAGTGGTGCCGGAGGACAGCACATCAATAAAACGTCATCGGCAATAAGAATTACACATCTTCCAACCGGAATAGTTGTACAATGTCAGAATGAACGTAGTCAGCATATGAATAAGGATAAAGCAATGCAGATGCTGAAAGCGAAATTATTCCTTTTAAAACAGGAAGAAAACAAAGAAAAACTTTCTGATATAAGAGGAGAGGTTTCGGAGATTGGCTGGGGCAATCAGATACGTTCATATGTATTCCAACCATACACCATGGTGAAGGATCACCGAACCGGAGTGGAAAGCGGTAATGTGGATGCAGTAATGGATGGGGCAATTGATGTTTTTATTAATGGATATTTAAAATGGATTAGTGTTGGATAAAAAAATCCTTCTTACTCTTGGTAAGAAGGATTTTTATTTTCACGAGAATGAATTAAATCAAGATAAAAATATACGTTGGTCATATATTGATAAGGAAGAATGAAGAGAAAACCAATTCCAATAGATAAGCAACCTAATAAATATAGTGGAATGAAACTCACATAAAGATAGAAAAGTCTGCCACAGTTTCCTTTCATAATGTTATTGCTTAATGTCATTAATTCTATGGCTGTATAGTTGGGAAAATCAAGCATAAGATAGAAGGACTGCGAAAAACGCAATGTTATAATATACGCCACGATAATTCCTGCAACAGCAAACAAAGAAACAAATATGATTAAAAGACTTTGTTCTGTTACAACATAAACAACTACTAAAATGATTGCCGGTAAGAGACAAGCCAGTGCGATTAGAAATAATAGAAATTGAATAATAATTGCTTTGTCTGGGTGTGTTTTAAAACCATTAAAAATATTGGATACTTTATATGGCTGATTACAAGCCATGTTCAGATAAAGAGAAATCTGACCAACAGTAAAAACAGCAATAATCAAAGTCATTATGATAGAAATAGCATAATCAATAATAAGACCAGCCATGCTTGATTGATCTATTACTGCAGAAGCAATCAGTGAAATGGATTGCGTAATCAATTGAATGATAATGAAAGCCCCGACAGCGGTACCATATTTTCCAAGTAAGGTACCTTTTGCAAATGTTTTTAATTCTACTGATGTTTTGTGTTGATTCATAATATGTTATTCTCCAATTGTTTTATTCTTGATTTTATACGGCTTGATTAATATTCATGCCACTGTATTTCAGCTTATCGGCTGATTTTAAACTTTGTTGATAAGGATTTTCTTCATTATAATATTTTATCTGTGTTGTGGTGGTACCACCGGATACATAAGTACGTCCACATTCAGGACAAATTGCGGTGTGTATGGCTACACTTGCCTGTATTACTTTACCATTATTTTGTGAGGCCTTTTTATAAGCATTAGATACATGCTCACCTTCATGCGCACGAACAGCACTGCCGGCAGCCTGAGGTGAGATATGAGATGCTGTTTTAAAAGAAACATTACCTTCATCTGAGCCATCCTGGTATTTCCGCTCTTTGCAGGTTTCACATTCGGCGGGAGATGATTCTTTGCCGGGGACCTTTTTTGTGGATTCACCGGGATTTTTAATGGATTCATCCGCATTTTGTATTTGCGGAGATGCATTTTCTGTGGTATCTAGTGGATAAGAATATCCAAATTGATACCCGTTTGTGCTGATGTTCATCATGGTAATCACTCCTTTCTGATGCGGGAGTTAATAAAAGTTAGTCTTCATAGGTTCCGTTTTGTATGCGTTCTAACGTGTCATCAAAACTTTCACCATACATATTTTCATACATTTCATCAAATTGTTCACGATATTCAGGAATCGTAAAAACTACATAACAACTGCCAATAATTAAAAACAGGTTAATGCCAAGAGCAATGATTCCAGTTATAACACCTATACGTGCATTTTCGTGCATTTTTTTCAGGGCACCCTTTGAAAGCAGAGCAAGAATAATGGATAAACTACCTAATATCATTGCTGGATATACGGTAAAAGTAAACACAGAAACAACAGCAATAATACCGAGAATTAAAGAAGCCTTTGCAAAAGCATTTGGACGAATCCGAGGAGGCCTTGTAGGAAGTGGTGCACCTGATTGACCTGGACGATTTACATAAGGCGTATATTCGTGGTTATATGTATTGTTATTATATGAATAAGGGGTCTCATTATTTTGAGGCTGTTCGTTGTATGAATTGTTAAAGTTTTCGTTTTCCATGAAATGCTCCTATATTTAATATATATTTTACATATTTATACAAATACAGTATATCACTTTTGGTTATGCAGTACAAGAAACGGTTATCATACTTGCCAGAAAATAGAATTTCATATAAAATGACATATTATAGGAATAAATTGATTTGGGAGGAAGAACATGGACATTATCCAGAAGATTAAAGAAGAATTAAAAGTAGAAAAATGGCAGGTTGATGCAGCTGTTAAACTGATTGATGAGGGCAATACAATCCCTTTCATTTCAAGATATAGAAAAGAGGCAACGGGTTCTTTGAATGATGAACAGCTTAGAAATTTGGGCGAACGTCTGACATATCTTCGTAATTTAGAAGAAAAGAAAGAACAGGTTGTAAAAAGTATAGAAGAGCAGGGGCAAATGACCGAAGAATTAAAAAAGAAAATTCTTGATGCTCAAACTCTCGTTGTAGTAGAGGATTTGTACCGCCCATATCGTCCAAAGAAAAAAACAAGAGCAAGTGTAGCCAAGGAACGTGGATTGGAAGGACTGGCACAGTACATCCTTTCACAGGATGCCAAGGAAGAACTTAAAGTTGAGGCTTCTAAATATATAAATGAAGAAAAAGAAGTGAAAAATGAAGAGGATGCTATTGCCGGTGCAAAAGACATTATTGCTGAAATGATTTCCGACGAAGCAGATTACAGAAGTTATATTCGTAGTGCGACTATGCAGGAAGGTAAACTTATTAGTAATGTAAAGGATGAGAAAACGGAATCCGTTTACGAGATGTACTACAATTATGAGGAACCAATAAGCAAAGTGGCAGGACATCGAGTTCTAGCACTTAACAGAGGAGAAAAAGAAAAAATTCTGTCTGTCAAAATTGAAGCACCTATAGAAAGAATACTTCGCTATCTAGAAACTAAGATTATTACGACAGACAATATATATACAACCCCTGTTTTACAGGAAACAATACAAGACAGTTATACAAGATTAATTGCGCCGGCGATTGAACGTGAACTCCGAAATGATTTAACGGAAAAAGCAGAAGATGGAGCAATTAGCGTTTTTGGAAAAAATTTAGAGCAGCTTTTATTGCAGCCACCAATATCTGGAAAAGTAGTATTAGGCTGGGATCCGGCATTCCGTACAGGATGCAAGTTAGCAGTTGTGGATGAAACAGGAAAAGTGCTTGATACGAAAGTTATTTTCCCCACAGCACCACAGAATAAAGTAGAAGAAGCGAAAGCAGAACTTAAAAAAATAATAAAGAAATATCATGTATCACTTATTTCTGTAGGAAACGGAACAGCTTCCAGAGAATCAGAGCAGGTGATTGTAGATTTAATAAAGGAACTAGACACACCAATTCAGTACGTTATTGTAAATGAGGCAGGTGCATCTGTTTATTCAGCAAGTAAGCTTGCAACAGAGGAATTTCCTAATTTTGATGTGGGACAGAGAAGTGCGGCATCTATAGCGAGACGTTTACAAGACCCTCTGGCAGAATTAGTAAAGATTGATCCAAAATCAATTGGAGTTGGACAATACCAGCATGATATGAATCAGAAGAAGCTGGGAGAATCTTTAAATGGCGTGGTCGAAGACAGCGTTAATAAAGTAGGAGTTGATTTAAATACCGCATCCGCTTCCTTACTAGAATATATTTCAGGAATTTCCAAAGCAATTGCTAAAAACATTGTAGATTATCGTGAGCAGAATGGTAGATTTACAAGCAGAAGTCAATTATTAAAGGTTGAAAAATTAGGACCAAAAGCATATGAACAATGTGCAGGATTTTTACGTATTGCAGATGGCAAAAATCCACTGGATGCCACAAGCGTACATCCTGAATCCTATGCTGCAACGAAACAATTGCTGGAAAAACTGGGAATGACAATGGATGATGTCAGAGAACTGCAAAAAAAGGCAGCATCAAAAAAAGGTGGCACGTTATCAGCACCTCAAAAGCCACAGACAAGACCTGCAAAGAGAACCGTTGTCAAAACGACGGATTCCGTTATGGGAAAAGCACTTGCACAGGCTCTTGGCAATACAGCATTAGAAGAAAAAGAAGATACTGCTGCTTTAAAATCAAATGGTGTGACTCAGCAGATGGGTACACTTGTTAACAAAGTAAAAGATAAAAAGAAAATGGCAGAAGAATTGGGTATCGGAGAATTAACCCTTGTCGACATATTAAAAGAACTGGAAAAACCGGCAAGAGACCCAAGAGAAGATATGCCATTACCAATCTTACGTAGTGATGTTATGGATATGAACGATTTAAAACCAGGTATGATTTTAAAGGGAACGGTTCGTAATGTTATTGATTTTGGCGTGTTTGTGGATATAGGAGTGCACCAGGATGGACTTGTTCATATTTCACAGATTACAGACCGTTTTATCAAACATCCTTTGGAAGCAGTCAGTGTTGGTGATATTGTAGATGTTCAGGTAATTAGTGTAGATGCAGCAAAAAAGAGAATCGCACTTACAATGAAAATAGCACAAACAAAATAGTGCTTGACAGATTAGTATATGGATACTATGATTACATGCAGGTAAAGTTCTTCGGGGTTGGGTGTAATTCCCTACCGGTGGTGATGCTATTTAATAGCGAGTCCACGACCCGCGTCATGCGGCTGATTTGGTGAGAATCCAAAACCGACAGTAAAGTCTGGATGAAAGAAGAAAACCACAGCATGCAGTACAACTGTGATTATTTTTGACCCCCAATTTTATTGGGGGTCTTTTTTCGATTAACTTTCCTAAAATACAATCTAAGGAGATTTATAGTATGGAAAAGAATTTTTTTACAGCAGTAGCAGAAAACACAGTATTTTTTCTCGAGTTTTTGGGAATTGTCGCCGCCATGTTCGTGATAGCATATGTGGCAGAGAAATTGGCAAAAAAGAAAAGAGGTGATAGGGAAAGAATACTAGCTACCAGAAAAATTGCAATGATAGGCATGTTTGGTGCAATTGCCACCATAATACATATTTTAGATTTTGCAATTCCGTTTATTGCCCCACCTTTCTACAAACTTGATTTTTCAGAACTCCCGGCTTTGATAGGAGCTTTCGCATTTGGTCCTGTAGCCGGTGTAATGATTGAATTTGTAAAAATATTACTTAAACTTGCATTTAAAGGAACCTCAACAGCATTTGTAGGAGATCTTGCTAACTTTGTTATTGGCTGCAGTCTTATACTCCCGGCTTCTATTATTTATGATTTCAAAAAAACAAAGAAGAATGCATTTATTGCCTGCTTGGTGGGGACTATTGTGATAACAATATTTGGAACAGCACTTAATGCGGTTTATTTGATACCGGCATTTTCAGTATTATATGGCATGCCAATTGATGATATTATTGCAATGGGTTCTGCTATTCGAAAAGGAATTACGGATATTACAAGCTTCGTAATCATTGCAGTTGCACCTTTTAATTTAATAAAAGGATTAGTTGCTTCACTTGTAACAATAGGTATCTACAAAGATATTTCTCCTATATTAAAAGAAGGTAGAAAGAAAATATAATTGTATAAGAAATAAATATGAAGAATAATTTGGCAGTAGTACGTTTTAGTATTGAATGCCGGATGCTTAAAGGCATCCGGCATTTTTATATATAAGAAGATATTATGTGGATGCAAGGTTATGTTTAGGAAGTATTTAGAAAGATTTAAGAATTATTAAGATGCTTTTTGAGTGGTTATCTGATAAAACAGATACATAAGGGAAAATAAGGAAAGGAATTTTTTATGAGTGCATTAGTAGATGTACAGGATATTTGTAAAATATATAATCCTGGAGAAAATGAAGTAAGGGCACTGGATCATATCAGCGTTCAGATTCATGAAAAAGAATTTGTTGCTATTATCGGGCAATCGGGCTCGGGTAAATCAACATTAATGAATATGCTTGGGTGCCTGGATATTCCCACAAGTGGGACATATATGCTTCATGGGCAGGATGTTTCACATTTGTCGGATGATGAATTATCTGATATTAGGAATAAAGAGATTGGATTTATATTTCAGGGATTTAACCTGATTCCTAATCTTACCGCACTTGAAAATGTAGAGCTGCCATTAATATACAGAGGTGTAGGAAGAAAAGAAAGAATAGAAATGTCTCAAAAAGCATTGGAAAAAGTTGGTCTTGGTAATCGAGTCAACCACAAACCATCTGAAATGTCTGGAGGACAACAGCAGCGTGTTGCAATCGCAAGAGCAATTGCGCAGGCACCCCCCATTGTCCTTGCTGATGAGCCAACTGGTAACCTTGATTCGGGTTCCAGCAAAGAAATTATGCAAATCTTAAAAGAATTGCACGAAGAGGGCAGAACAATCATTTTAATTACACATGATAATCAAATTGCCATGCAGGCAAAACGTGTTATCAAAATAATGGACGGAAAGATAGAATCCGATACGCAATAATAAAAAGCCAGAATATCAGTTATTTAATTAAAGAATGAGGTCAAAGATGAAAAAGAAAGAAAAACAGGAATTAATAACGAATGAAAATGAGGAAGTGATTGTATCAGAAGAAAGTGTGGAAACAGTTACAAAAGAAAAAAAGAAGTTTTTTTCAAAAAAAAGTAAAGAAAAGAAACCACACATCAAGTTAAAAGATTTACCCAAGGACGTAAGAAAGAAAAAAATCCGTAAATACATATTAATCGGTGTGGCAGCTTTCATTTTACTACTTATTATCGTATCAAAAATTTCAGCAGCCAATGTGAAATATCCGGTAACAACCGTTCCGGTACAGACAGGAGATGTTGAATCCATTATTACAACAAGTGGTAATGTTGAAAGTGATATAAAAAAGACATATTATACGCAAATTACAGGAACAATTGGCAGTATTCCGGTAAAAGCAGGTCAGGCAGTTGAAGAGGGAGATGTTCTTTTGAATTTTGAGGAACAAAGTCTCACTATTGCTCGCCAGAGGGCACAGGCAGAAGCACTTACAAGTGATGGCAGTTTTAAAGATACCATGAATCAAAACGCCAAGACGGCAGGCAAATTAACAGAAGCTACAGTAAATCTTGAAGTACTTGAACAACAGATAACAGATTATAAAGCATTTATCAAAGAACAGGAAATCAAATTAGAAGACATGACAAATGCAAGAAAAGCAGATTTATATGCAAAAGAGCTTGAACTTACAGAGCGACAGCATGATGGTGAAGATGTATCAGATGAAATGGCAGAAATATCCTATTTACAGAGCATGCTTCCTATCAGCAAAGATCTTACAGATATTCAAAGAACAATAGATGATGCAAAAGAAACTTTAAGCAATCTTGAGTCATATAAAACAGAAATGAAGTCTCAAAAAGGTTCCACTGAGGATGGAGTAATGTCCAGCACTACAAGTGAAGCAAAAAAGACAACGAATGAAGCAACTGTTGCGGAAAAAGAACAGATTGTCAATTATGCAGATGCGGTTGCGGGTGGATTAAAAGCTGAGTTTGCGGGAGTTGTTACAGAAGTAACAGCCGCAGAAGGAGCCCCGGTTGCAAGTGGTGCGGCACTTTTGACTGTTTCAAGTAATAAACAGGTACATATTACAGTAAATCTTTCAAAGACAGACCTTGCAAAGGTAGAAGCAGGTCAGAAGGCTGACGTTACTATAGCAGGAAAAGCCTATGAAGGTGAGGTGTCTATGATTAATCATATGGCAACATTAAACAGCAATAACACCCCAGTAGTTTCTGCGCAGATTGCAATTACCAATGCAGATGCTGATATTTACCTTGGCGTGGAAGCAAAAGTGAAAATTCATGCTCAGAAATCAGAAAATGTATTAATTGTCCCGGTAGAAGCGGTTAACTCAGATAAAAACGGTGATTTTGTATATGTTGTTGAAAATGGTATCGTAACAAGGAAAAATGTTGTAACAGGAGTTTCTTCTGATGAATACACAGAAATTACAGAAGGATTAAAAGAAAACGATCAGGTTTTGACAGATATTTCAACTGCTATTGTGGAAGGAATGGAAGTAACACCAATTCCGATAATAACAGACCAGGCCACAAGTGAAACACAGAGCGAATAACGGAATTTTAAGGAAAAGAGAGTAAAACGATGTCGCAATTATGGGAATATATTAAAATTGCGGTTATGAATCTGAAAAGCAATAAGGGAAGGTCTATCCTTACCATGCTGGGAATCATAATCGGTATCTCGTCTGTTATCATGGTCATTTCCATAGGTAATGGTGTGACAGATGAGGTAAATGGAGAATTAAATGCTCTTGCGGGTGGACAATTATATCTGAGTATAGACAGTAATCTGAATGAAGATATGATTGAATTTACTAATGAAGATTTCGATGCTATTGAAGAGAAAGTTCCACATGTTAAAGGTGTTACTCCACAGTATGGCATATATGGCACGACCATTGGCAGAAAGGGAGCATTTGATGCAATTATCAGCGCTGGAACAGAAAGTATGGAATTTATCAATAACAATCCGGTGATTCGAGGCCATTACTTCACGGAAAGTGATTATTATGCATCCAATAAAGTATGCGTCATTGCTGAAAATGATGCGATTGCATTATTTGGTACTACAGATGTTATTGGTATGGATATTGAAGTATCTATCTATGGAATCTCACAGGATATGACTATTGTTGGAATCAGAGAGACACCGGCTTCCTCCATGCTTGGATTTACAGATACAACAAGAATAGCATTGGAAATGCCACTTTCTACACTTGGCGGAGCATATGGATTTTATGTAGAAGGCTTTGATGGATGTTATATTGTGGCCGACTCAGCCGAAACGGCTAATGATGTTGCAAAGAAAAGTCTTAGTCTTATGGAAGGCAGATATGATGTTCGTGGAAAAGGAATTTTCCAAATGGAGAATTTCAATGACAGTATGAATTCCATTAACTCTGTTCTTGGTACTATTACAATATTTGTTGTGTTTGTTGCAGCGATATCACTACTGGTTGGTGGTATTGGAGTTATGAATATCATGTTGGTATCTGTTACGGAACGAACGAGAGAAATTGGTATTCGTAAATCATTAGGTGCCAGGACATCTTCTATCATGACACAGTTTTTATCAGAATCAGCCATTATTTCTCTGACAGGTGGCGTTATTGGTATCATTTTTGGAGTAGTTGGGGCGACACTTATTTGTGCGGTGTTAGGAATGAGCGCCCGTGTAAATGTATCAACGGTTTTGGGCGCAACATTATTTTCATCGGCTGTGGGTATCTTCTTTGGCATATATCCCGCCAAGAAAGCAGCAAAACTAAGTCCAATCGAAGCATTAAGACACGAATAAACTAAAATATAATAAGGCTGGGAAACATTATGTGTAAAAAACATCTTGTTTTTTCAGCCTTGTTTCATGCTTTTTTTTAGTATATAATTAATCATTGGTGAGTTATGCTTTTTGAACGGATTGAAAGGAATAGACATGGAATTAGAATTTGACGTAAAGATTAATACTTCCGTATTATATGATTATATGCTGTATCACACTTATACAAGTTTTTCGGGATTATTTGGAAGCGTAGTTGGAGCACTGCTCATTGTAGCATATGGACTGAACAGCAATCTGTATTTCCTGGCCGCGGGACTAGTTGTGCTTTTATATATACCGTGGACATTATTTTTTCGTGCCAAAAAGCAGGTTTTAGCTAATCCGGCATTTAAAAATCCATTGCATTATAAAATGACAGAAGAAGGCGTTACAGTTTCCCAGGGAGAATTTGAAGAGTTTCGTGAATGGGATGGAATGTTTAAAGCGAATGCCTCTAATAAAAGCATTTTCTTATACACATCAAAGATTAATGCCTGGATTTTTCCTAAAAAGGATTTGGATAACAGGAAAGATGATATAATTAAGATGATTTCCACACATATGACACCTGACAAAGTAAAAATCAAGCAATAGAGGTTTACAATATATATGACAAAGATAGAGACATTCAGTGCAGAGGAAACATTTGCACTTGGAGAAAAAATTGGAAGAGAAGCACAACCGGGTCAGGTATACACTCTGCTTGGTGATTTGGGAGTTGGTAAAACCGTTTTTACACAAGGCGTTGCCAAAGGACTTTGTATAACAGAGGCTATATGTTCACCTACCTTTACGATATTACAGGTTTATGAAGAAGGCAGACTTCCTTTTTACCATTTTGACGTATACCGTATTGGTGATGTAGAGGAAATGGATGAAATAGGATATGAAGACTATTTTTACGGAGATGGAGTATGTTTTGTTGAATGGGCTAATTTAATAGAAGAGATAATTCCGGAAAACAGTATACAGATTCAAATTTGCAAGAATCCCAAAAAGGGATATGAATACAGAGAGATTACGATACAGTAATATATCAAGAAGGAAATACTATGAAAATATTAGGGATTGATAGTTCTGGATTAACGGCATCGGTAGCAGTTGTAGAAGACGATATTACGATTGCAGAGTATACAGTTAATTATAAAAAAACACATTCGCAGACATTGTTGCCAATGTTAAATGAAATTGCCAATATGACAGAACAGGATTTGGCAGAAATAGATGCGATAGCAGTAGCGGCAGGGCCCGGTTCATTTACAGGACTTCGAATTGGCAGTGCAACAGCCAAAGGCCTAGCAGAGGCTTGGAATAAACCAATTATACCGGTTCCTACAGTAGATGGGCTGGCATATAATTTATTTGGAACCAATCGACTGGTATGTCCGCTAATGGATGCTAGAAGAAATCAGACATATACAGGATTATATGAGTTTGTGGCAGATAATCACACGTTTAAAATGGAATGCAGGCTTACACAGTGCGTTGTATCACTCGATGAAATCGTTACGCAGATTAATAATATAGGAAGAGAAGTCATTTTTCTAGGCGATGGAGTTCCTGTTTTTGGGGAACAATTACAAGAAAAAGTTGAAGTACCATTTTCTTTTGCACCAAATTTTTGTAATAGACAGAGGGCATCCGTTGTTGCCGCCCTGGGAATGCAGTATTATAAGGAAGGAAAAATACAGACGGCGACAGAACATGCACCGGAATACCTTAGATTATCCCAGGCAGAGCGGGAGAGAAAAGAGGCAAAGCAATGATTTCCATACGTGAACTGCGATATGAAGATGTGGATGCGGTATGCAGCTTGGAAGAAGAGGCTTTCTCGATGCCCTGGCATAAACAGTCGTTTATTGAGATGATAGAAAATAAAGATGCACTTTATCTTGTTGCAATAGAAGATAATCAGGTAGTTGGCTGTTGTGGACTTAGAAGTATTGTTGGAGAAGGCGATATTAGTAATATTGTAGTAAAAAAAGAATGTCAGGGGCGGGGGATTGCCCAATTGATGTTAAAAGAATTAATGGAGACCGGAAATAAACGGTTCCAAATAGAAAGTTTTACACTGGAAGTACGGCTTAGCAATCAAAATGCGATACATATATATGAGAAGCTGGGATTTAATTCTGAAGGAATTCGAAAGAATTTCTATGAGAAACCGACAGAAGATGCTATGATAATGTGGAAAAGATAGGTATATGTTGCATTCATTCCCACTGCCTATATGTCTAATCCTTTTGTATAATGAAAGAGAAGGATTGATACGGGAGGAATGAGATATGAGAAAATATAGTAATGAAGAGTTAAACGAGATAATCTGCAATAAGTGTGGACAGAAGATGAAAGTGAAAGACGGTATTTTAAGGGATGGCTGTTTTCATGTAGATTATCCATGGGGATATTTTAGTAAAAAAGATGGAATAATTCATCATTTTGATCTCTGTGAAGAATGTTATGATAAATGGATTACAACATTTACAGTTCCAGTAGAAGAAGCGGAAGCAAATGAATTGCTGTAATATCTAATTGGAATTATGAAAGGGTTTTTATGCTTGAAATATGTTTATTAGGAACTGGCGGAATGATGCCACTTCCTTATCGATATCTGACATCTATGATGGCAAGATATAATGGAAAGAGTATATTGGTGGACTGTGGCGAAGGTACACAGATTGCAATGAAGGCAAAGGGCTGGAGCCCCAATCCGATAGATGTTATTTGCTTCACCCATTATCATGCTGATCATATTAGTGGATTGCCAGGGTTACTTTTAACAATGGGCAATGCAGACAGAAAAGATCCATTGTTGATGATAGGACCTAAAGGACTGGAAAAAGTAGTATCCTCTCTAAGGGTAATTGCGCCTGAACTGCCATTTGAGATACGCTATCAAGAAATAACAGAAAAAGAACAAACATTTTTATTTGATGGATTCAGGATCGAAGCATTTCGAGTTAATCATAATGTGATATGTTATGGATACAGTGTCGCAATAGATAGAATTGGAAAATTTGATATAGATAAAGCTATGGAGCTTGGAATTGATAAGTGTTATTGGAATCGTTTACAAAAGGGAGAAACCCTTCAGGTAGAGGACAAACTTTTGACGCCGGATATGGTTCTTGGCAATCCACGAAAAGGCTTGCGAGTCACCTATTGCACAGATACAAGACCAACAGACAATATTGTGAAATATGCAGAAAATGCTGATTTGTTTATTTGTGAAGGAATGTATGGAGAACCGGATAAACAAGATAAAGCAAGAGAATATAAGCATATGACATTTTATGAAGCTGCCAATCTGGCAAAAAAAGCAGGTGCCACACGTCTATGGCTGACACATTACAGCCCATCTTTAACAAAGCCTGAAGAATACATGGATGCAGTGAGAACAATTTTTCCCAAAGCAATTGCTGCAAAAGATGGCAGAACAATTGATTTATTATTTGAAGAGGACTAAGTACTAAAATATTTTGAAGGAAGGGGGATAATAATATGAAACGATTTAAAGGCACAAAAGGATTTATATGTCTAATTGTTGTGATTCTTTTGATTGTTGGATATTATTATTATCTCTCAAATCGTTCGGCAGCAGTTAAACAGGAAGAAACCGTAGAAATATCAGCAGTACAGGAAGTTTTATTACGGGATTTGGACATAAGTTATCCACCAACGCCCAAGGAAGTAATCAAATATTACTGCGAACTTACAAAGGTTATACATAATGAAGAAGTTACAGAAGAAGAGCTTCAAGCTTTGGCGATGAAAATACAGGAGTTATATGATGCTGAACTGGCTGCTAATAAATCGGAGGAAGATTATTTGCTTGATTTAAAAAGCGAGATAACCACCTTTAAAGATAATGGCTATGTTATTTCCAACTATTCAACTTCAGCAAGTACAGATGTAGAGTATTTTGAAGCGGATGGTTTTTCGTTTGCAAAATTGTACGGAAGTTATTATATCAGAGTTAACACTTCCATGCAGACACTGGAAGAAGTGTTTTTATTAAGAAAGGACGACATCGGACACTGGAAAATTTATGGCTGGCAGCCGGTGGTGGAACAGGAAACAAATGGAGAAGAATAAAGATATTTTGATATTGGCAATTGAAAGTTCCTGCGATGAAACGGCAGCAGCAGTTGTAAAAAATGGAAGAGAAGTTCTTTCTAACGTTATTTCATCACAGATTGCACTTCATACTTTATATGGAGGAGTAGTACCGGAAATTGCTTCTAGAAAACATATAGAAAAAATAAATCAAGTTACGAAGCAGGCACTAGAGGAAGCAGGCGTTACATGGGATGACATTACTGCAATTGCAGTAACCTATGGACCGGGGCTGGTTGGTGCCTTACTTGTTGGCGTTTCTTTTGCTAAGTCACTGGCATTTGCACTAAAGAAACCGTTAGTTGGAGTTCATCATATTGAGGGACATATCAGTGCTAATTTTATTGAAAGTAAAGAATTAGAACCGCCCTTTATGTGTCTTGTAGTATCTGGAGGTCATTCACATTTAGTTAAAGTAAAAGACTATGGCGAATATGAAATTTTAGGTCGGACAAGGGATGATGCAGCAGGAGAAGCCTTTGACAAGGTTGCTCGCGCGATAGGACTTGGTTATCCAGGTGGACCGAAAATAGATAAAGTATCTTATGAAGGCAATCCAGCGGCAATTGATTTCCCAAGAGCAAAGATTGCGGATAATGAATATGATTTCAGCTTTAGCGGTTTGAAATCAGCCGTTTTAAATTACTTAAATTCCTGTGAGATGAAAGGGGAACCTATTTCTCAGGCTGATGTTGCGGCATCTTTTCAACAGGCAGTGGTAGATGTTCTGGTATCTCACTCAATGGATGCACTTAAACATTACGGATTTAATAAATTTGCAATAGCCGGAGGCGTTGCATCCAATTCACATCTTCGTGCAGCTTTTGAAGAAGAATGCAAAAAAAGAAATATTGATTTTTATCATCCTGCACATATATTGTGTACGGACAATGCAGCAATGATTGGTGCAGCCGCTTATTTTGAATATAAAAAAGGTGTACGTCATGGCTGGGATTTAAATGCAGTTCCCAATTTAAAACTTGGAGAAAGAAATACAGACTCACTTGTTTCTAATATATAATGGAGAGATGTTATGAAGACAACAGCTATTGTACTGGCAGCTGGCAGTGGAAAAAGAATGAATAGCAATGTTAAAAAACAATACCTTGAAATAGATGAAAAACCGGTATTGTTTTATTCGTTACGCACTTTTGAAGATAGCTTTGTTGATTCCGTTATTTTGGTAACGAGTGAAGAGGAAAAAGAATATTGTAAAAAGGAAATTATTGATAAATATAATTTTAAGAAAGTGCATAAGATAGTAAATGGTGGAGCAGAGCGTTATCATTCTGTTATGAATGCCATGATGGAAGCTGGTACATGCGACTATATCTTTATTCACGATGGGGCAAGACCATTTATCACACAAGATATTTTGAAAGATTTATATGAAACAGTCTGCGCAACAAAAGCATGTGTCACAGCAATGCCGGTCAAAGATACTATTAAGATAGCAGATAAAGATGGTTTTATTGAAAGTACACCGAATCGTTCTCTTGTATGGAACATCCAGACACCTCAGGTTTTTGATTATAATTTGATTAAACAAGCATACACTTCCTTAAAGGAAAAAGAAAAAGAAATCATAGAAAAAGGAATTCAAATTACAGATGATGCTATGGTAGTTGAATATTTCACCGGTCAAAAAATCAAATTAGTCAAAGGCTCTTATTACAATATAAAAATAACTACACCGGAAGATTTAGAAATAGCTCAAAAATTTGTAAAAAAGATATACGCCCATTCTTAAAGAGACAACATTAGCTGACCAATCACTTTTTGCGTCAAGTTGTAACTTATAGAAGAAATTTTTGAACTTCAATCTTAGGTTCGTGTTAAGCATAAAATTATTTCAAAAAAATATTGAAATAATTATTGACACGTTATGCCATTTTTGCTAGAATAACACTTGCGTCTGATAAAAGATAAAACAGTTTCAGACTGCCATGGAGAGGTATCGAAGTGGTCATAACGAGGCGGTCTTGAAAACCGTTTGTCCGCAAGGGCGCATGGGTTCGAATCCCATCCTCTCCGTTCATAGTTTTGCTATGATAAAGATAATATATTTGGTTAATCAGCTATAGAAATGAATGGTTTAATACAATCTTTCATCCTTGGAGAAGTACCCAAGTGGCTGAAGGGACACCCCTGGAAAGGGTGCAGGTCGT
>CAZAQH010000046.1:0-12355 GCA_964487395.1 uncultured Lachnospiraceae bacterium
TATTAATATGGCAATTCATCCGGATGATCCGGCTTGGTCAGTATTTGGACTGCCACGTATTATTATTAATCAGGAAAATATACAGCGCATGATGAAAATGGTAGATAATACGCATAATGGGGTAACTTTTTGTTCGGGAAGTTATGGTACGAATTTAGAAAATGATCTCCCTGCTATGATTCGATCTCTTAAAGGAAGACTTTATTTTGCACATGTTAGAAATTTGAAATTTATCAGCCCGACCAATTTTGAAGAGGCATCGCATTTATCCAGTGATGGTAACTTTGATATGTATGAAATTATGAAGGCGTTATATGATATAGACTTTAATGGAGTAATTCGTCCCGATCATGGTAGAATGATATGGGATGAGGTGGCTATGCCAGGTTATGGTTTATATGACAGAGCACTTGGAGCTACTTATTTGAACGGTTTATGGGAAGCCATTTGTAAAAGTGAAAGCAGAAGATAAGGAAGGAATATACAAATATGTGGACACAGTGTTGGCTTGAATATAATAAAGACAATAAAAATAGTCAGGGTTACTCTGACTATTTTTCTGCTTTATGTATTGAAGAATTTAATGAGGATGAAATTATTGCTAATGCAATAAAAGAAGTAAAAATTGCAGCAGAAAAGTTATTTTCTATTAAGTTAAAGGTAGAAGAGAAAAAACCAAAAAAAGGTATTGTCTTAAAAAAATCACTGGCAGTGAATTTAGGTGATGAAGGTTATCATATTTATGAAAAGGATGGCTGTGCATATATAGAAGGTGCTTCCAGTACAGCAATTTTGTATGGTGTTTATCGTTTTATTGTACTTATTAAAATGGGAGCATTTAAAGACATTACAGATATTATGGAAATACCTCAAAATTCGATTCGTATGCTTAATCACTGGGATAATATGGATGGTTCCATAGAAAGAGGATATTCAGGTAATTCTTTCTTTTATGAAAAGGATGATATTATTATAAATGAACGCACCATTGATTATGCACGTTTTTTAGCTTCCATTGGTATTAATGCGGTAGCAATTAACAATGTAAATGTTAAAAATGCAGCGATAGATTTAGTGAATCCACGATTCTTATCAAAGGTTGCGAAGTTGTCGGATATTTTTACATCTTATGGTGTTAAGATGTACATCAGTTTAAATTATGCAATGCCCTGTGAGTATGAGCCTGGGACAGCAGATCCATTAGAAGTTTCTGTAAAAGACTGGTGGGCAAAAAAGATGGATGAAGTATATACAGCCATACCGAAGCTTGGCGGTTTTTTAGTAAAGGCGGATTCCGAAGGACGACCGGGACCATTTACCTACGGACGCACACAGGCTGATGGAGCAAATATGCTGGCAGAAGCAATACGTCCGCATGGTGGTTTGATTATATGGAGATGCTTTGTATATAATTGTCAGCAGGACTGGAGAGACCTTACAATTGATAGAGCAAAGGCTGGATTTGATTACTTTTCACCATTAGATGGTCAGTTTGCGGATAATGTTATTCTTCAGATTAAGAATGGACCAATGGATTTTCAGGTCAGAGAAGCTTTTTCACCATTATTTGGTAGATTGAAAGCGACTAATCAAATGCTTGAAGTACAGATTGCACAGGAATATACAGGTCATCAGATTGATGTTTGTTATTTGATTCCATGGTTTAAAGAAATACTAAATTTTGATACACATACAGAAAATTGTAATTCTGCTACTAAAATAGCAGATGTTGTGAGTGGAAGAACTTTTAGACGTAAGCATGGCGGTATGGTAGCAGTGACCAATACAGGAAATGACGAGAACTGGACAGGACATGATCTTGCAGCAGCCAATCTTTATGGATTTGGAAGACTTTCTTTTGATACTGGTTTATCAGCAGAAGAAATTGCCAGAGAGTGGGTTAAACTTACATTTCAAGGTGTATCTGAAAAAACAGAAAATATAATTGTTGGAATCTTAATGAAATCATGGCCGGTTTATGAAAGCTATACATCACCGCTTGGAATTGGATGGATGGTAACACCGGATACTCATTATGGTCCAAGTATAGACGGCTATGAATACAGCCGGTGGGGAACTTACCACAGAGCAGACAGAGATGGTTTGGGTGTGGAAAGAGGACCGCAGGGTACTAATTTTACAGGACAGTATAACAATTACAATAAAGAGATGTATGAAAATATTGAGAGCTGCCCGGATGAACTTCTATTATTTTTCCACAAGGTTAATTATACGCATGTACTTCATAGTGGCAAAACAGTGATACAACACATTTATGATAGTCATTTTGAAGGAAAAGATGCAGCAAAGCAGATGCAGAAGGAATGGTTGTCATTAAAGGGAGAAATTGACGAAACGGTATTTTTACGTGTAGCAAAGCGCATGGAAATGCAGGTAAAAAATGCAGAGGAATGGTGCGACATTGTGAATAGTTATTTCTACCGTAAGAGTGGTATTGCAGATGAAAAAGGAAGAAAAATATATTAATACAAAGATTTCACAAAGTATTCTTGTTTCGACTGTTAGAATGTGATAAAGTGGACTTGTTCTTTTTTTAAAGAATAATGGATTCTATAAAAAGGTGGAAATAAAAATGGGTGGATTTTTTGCAGTTGCATCAAAAGAAGATTGTGTATTTGATTTATTTTTTGGAACAGATTATCATTCTCATTTAGGTACCAGAAGAGGTGGAATGGCAGTTTATGGAAAGGGTGGTTTTAACCGTTCTATTCATAACATTGAAAATTCTCCGTTTCGTACAAAATTTGAGAGTGATATTAATGAAATGGAAGGTAATTTTGGTGTTGGATGTATTTCCGATTATGAACCGCAGCCTTTGATTGTTCGTTCTCATCATGGTACGTATGCCATTTCAACAGTTGGAAAAATAAATAATACAGATGAACTGGTTAAAAAAATATTTCAAGATGGTAATACACATTTCCTCGAGATGAGTGGCGGAGACATCAATGCGACAGAGTTAGTGGCTGCCATTATTAATCAAAGAGCTAACATCGTAGAAGGAATTCAGTATGCACAAGAATTAATAGATGGTTCTATGACGATTTTACTACTTACGGCTAAAGGTATTTATGCAGCAAGAGATAAAATGGGTCGAACACCTATTGCCATCGGCAAGAAAAAAGGTGCATTTTGTGCAGCATTTGAATCTTTTGCATATTTAAATTTAGGATATACAGATTATAAAGAGTTAGGACCGGGTGAAATTGTAGTTATTACGCCAGAAGCTGTTGTAACACTTGCTAAGCCTGGTAAAGAGATGAAAATATGTACATTTCTTTGGGTATATTACGGATATCCTTCTTCTTCCTATGAAGGAATCAGTGTAGAAAAAATGAGATATAATTGTGGTGATTTACTTGCAAGAAGAGATGATGTTCAACCCGACATAGTAGCAGGAGTACCTGACTCTGGTACGGCACATGCAGTAGGATATGCGAATAGATCAGGAATCCCATTTTCAAGACCATTTATTAAATATACACCAACATGGCCAAGATCTTTTATGCCTACTATACAAAGTAAACGTAATCTGATTGCTAAGATGAAATTAATACCGGTTCATGATTTGATTAAAGGACAAAGCCTGTTATTGATTGATGATTCTATTGTAAGAGGCACACAGTTACGTGAGACAACAGAATTTTTATATGAAAGTGGGGCTAAAGAAGTGCATATAAGACCTGCCTGCCCACCACTTTTGTTTGGATGTAAATATTTAAATTTCTCTCGCTCAACTTCAGATATGGATTTAATTACCAGAAGAGTAATTGCAAAAAAAGAGGGAGATGATGTTTCACGTTCAGTATTAGAAGATTATGCTAATCCACTGTCACAGCGATATGAGGATATGAATGAAGCAATTCGTAAAGAACTGAACTTTACGTCTCTTCGCTATCACAGACTTGACGATTTAATGGAATCTGTTGGAATTGAACCATGTAAATTATGTACTTATTGCTGGAATGGTAAAGAATAAAACAATCAAAATCCTTATGTATAACATAGGGATTTTTTGTATAAATAAAAAATGAATCATAGACAAATAATCTGATTCAAGGTAAAATTATAATAGGAACTACCATACAAGTATACAGATTAAAAATATAAATAGAGTTAAATATTATAATAGCGAAATGGCAGTAGGAGGGTACGAAAAATGGAATTATCCACATTACTGAGTGATGGTGTTATTTTACAACGTAATCAAAAAATATGTATTTGGGGAACGGTAAACGATACTACAAAAATGGAAAACACCTTGGTTAAAGTAGAATTTGCCGGACAAAATAAATCTTGCAATCCCAATCAGGACGGAAGCTTTGAAGTGGAATTTTCCCCAATGAAGGAAGGGGGACCTTACACAATAAAGGTTTCCTGCTTTACGGGAGATATAGAGAGTGAGACACCTATCATTATTCATGATGTCTTAATAGGAGATGTGTGGTTATTAGGTGGACAGTCGAATATGGAATTACCGGTTGCTAGAACGCTAGACCGCTATGCAGATGAGGTTAAAAATGCGAATAATCCATATATAAGAATGTTTCAGGTACCGCAGGTTTATAATTTTCATGCTCCAAGTGAGACGTTAAGTGGTGGACAGTGGCAGTCCGTAACACCGGAGACTGTTTATAGTTTCAGTGGCGCTGGCTATTTTTTTGCTGTCAAAGATTATGAAATTAACAAAGTGCCAATCGGGTTGCTTCATACGGCACAGGGTGGAGCACATATAGAAGCTTTTATAGGGGAAGAACGTCTGAAAAATGTAGGAAGTTTTTTGAGAGATCGTGCTAATCAGCGTCAAGAGGATATGACTTGTGATTGTGATAAAAATGGAAGCTGTAAGTATTGTTATGAAAAACTGTTAATAGAAGATCGTGACGATAAAATGATTGAAGCAACCATTGCTCAAGATGCTAAAAATCAAGAGGACTGGTCGAAAGATTTGGCAGACAGGGACAAAGGCTTTGATGAGTGTTGGTATGGAAGAGAATGGAACGAAGAGGAAGATAGCATTACAGGTACGGTAGAAGTTCCTAAAATGTGGAATCACCTAGATATTGGCAGTATTAGAGGCAGTATATGGCTGCAATATAGTGTAATGGTTCCTGATAGCTGGGTTAATCAGGAGGTTCAGCTTAGACTTGGTTCATTAGTTGATGCTGATATTACATATATCAATGGAATAGAAGTGGGCAGAACAGAATACCGTTATCCACCAAGAAGATATTGGATTCCCAAAGATGTATTAGTTGCAGGTAAAAACATTATCACAGTTCGTTTAGTTTCAGACAATAATGTTGGTGGTTTTAAAGAAGACATGCCGTATTGCCTGAAATTTGGACAAGAAGAAATTGATATCAAAGGTACTTGGAAATTTAGAGTTGGTGCGAGAACAACAGAAGCTGGTTCGCAGACATTTTTCCCATGGCGTCCATGTGGTTTGTTCAATGGAATGATTTATCCACTTCATCATTTGAAATTAAAAGGCTTCCTGTTTTATCAGGGAGAATCCAACAGTGCTCATCCGGAGGATTATGAATTTTTATTTAGAGCAATGATTGAGGAGTGGCGCGAATTATTTGACCAGCAGGATATACCATTTGTTTATGCACAGTTGCCATATTTTATGGGAGAAGGACCGGAAATCGGAACTGACAGATGGGAACGCATTCGTCATTCACAACAAAAGGTTTTAGATATGCCACATACGTCAATGGCAGTGTTATACGATTTAGGACAATATAATGAATTGCATCCACAGAATAAAAAAGAAGTAGCAGCCAGATTATATGATGCCTATCTTAAATGTAAGTGATACTAAGTTGATAAGAATATAAAATGAGAAAATAAAAACGTGTAATAGACAAATTAAATATAATAACTTATAATAATTAAGGTTTGTGTAAATCGTTAAAGTAAATTGTTAAGAAGTCCTTACACATAAGAAATCAGGAGGTTACGATGCAGATAACGGACAAATTGCCTGGTGAAACTGCCAGAGAATATGCGTTTCGCATAATAAAGAATAATATTGTATCCTTGGACTTACAGCCGGGTAGTTCTATCAGCGAAAATGAGTTAGCCAAGGAATTGGGAGTAAGCAGAACACCAATTAGAGAAGCAATTATTGACTTGAATAATGCATTGATAGTAGAAATATATCCGCAGCGAGGAAGTTACATATCTTTAATAGATCCTGATTTAGTAGAAGAGTCAAGATTTTTAAGAGAGGTTTTAGATACAGCAGTAATTGAACTTGCATGTGATGTAGCAACAGAAGCAGATTTAGCAAAATTAGAAGAAAACGTAAAATTGCAGGAATTTTATTTAGATAATTTTGTTCCTGATAAAATAATGGAACTTGATAATGAATTTCATAAAATGATTTTTACAATGACCAAAAAAGAACGAATTTATGCAATGAAAAACACTATGATGCTTCATTATGACAGAGTAAGAACGCTGACACTTGTTGCAGTTAAAGATATTAAAATTGTAAATGACCATAGACTGATGCTTGAAGCAATTAAGAATAAAGATGCAGCCTCGGCTGTAGAACTTGCAAAGAAACATCTGAACCGCTATCAGATTCAGGAAGAAGAAATTAGAAAGCAATATCCGACGTACTTTAAAAATAAGAATTAATTTATGTGCAAAACCGCTAAAATATTACGAATAGTTTGGCGGTTTTTTATTTAGACAAAGATAAAGAAATATGCTAATATACTTACATACAAGTACAAAAATAAAAACAATAAACGTACGATATAAAAGTGAGGAAAGAAAACGTGAAAACAATAATTGATCAAATTAATGAATTGAGTTTAATTCCGGTAATTTCATTGGATCGTGTAGAGGATGCATTACCTGTTGCAAAAGCATTATGTGATGGTGGACTTCCATGTGCAGAAGTAACTTTCCGTAAGCCAAGAGCAGAAGAATGCATTAAGATTATGCAGGAAAATTTCCCGGATATGCTTGTTGGTGCAGGAACGGTACTGACATTAGAACAGGTAGATTTGGCAATAAAAGCTGGAGCCAAATTCATTGTAAGCCCCGGACTGAATACCAATGTCGTAAAATATTGTATTGAAAAAAACATTCCGGTATTTCCAGGCTGTGCTAATCCAAGCGATATTGAGGCAGCACTTGAATTAGGACTTACTACGGTTAAATTTTTCCCGGCTGAAGTAATGGGTGGAACTGGCATGTTAAAAGCAATTTCCGCACCTTATCCGATGATGAAGTTTATCCCAACAGGCGGTATTTCCAGAAAGAATATTATTTCTTATTTGAAGAATAAAAATGTAGTTGCCTGTGGCGGCAGTTTTATGATTGATCAGGAAAAAATTAAAAACGGTCAGTTTGATGTGATTACAAAACTTACAAAAGAAGCAATGGAACAGATTAACGAGTTTAAGAATCCTGTTAAAGAAGAAACCTTTACAAAACAGGAAAGCAATGTAAAAAATGAAAATAAAAAAGTAGTAACCTTTGGTGAAATTATGCTTCGTCTTGCACCGGAAGGATATTATCGTTTTTTACAGGCAGACAAATATGGTGCTACTTATGGCGGTGGAGAAGCCAATGTAGCCGTTTCACTTGCTAATTTTGGATTGGAATCCATGTATGTAACAAAACTTCCTACTCACGAAATCGGTCAGGCAGGTGTTAATTCTCTTCGTAGATTTGGTGTAGATACCTCTATGATTACAAGAGGCGGTGAGAGAGTTGGAATTTATTATTTAGAAAAAGGTGCAAGCCAGAGGCCATCTAAAGTTATTTATGACCGTGCGGGTTCTGCGATTGCAATGGCAAAAAGAGAAGACTTTAACTGGGATAAGATATTTGAAGGAGCAGGATGGTTTCACTTTACAGGTATTACACCGGCACTTTCAGATGAACTTGCTGGTATTTGTGAGGAATCTTGCAAAGCAGCGAAAGCCAGAAATATTACAATCAGTTGTGATTTGAATTATCGTAATAAATTATGGTCCAAAGAAAAAGCCGGAGAAGTAATGGCTAAGTTATGTCAGTATGTAGATGTCTGCATTGCAAATGAAGAAGATGCTGCGGATGTATTTAACATTAAAGCAGATGGAACTGATGTAACATCAGGAAAAGTAAATCATGAAGGATACAAAGAAGTTGCAAGAAAATTAACAGAGCGTTTTCATTTTGAAAAGGTTGCGATTACACTTAGAACTTCACTTTCAGCAAATGATAATAACTGGGCTGCCATGTTGTACGATGGAAGCGATTATTATTTCAGCAAGGAATATAAAATACATATTGTTGACCGCGTTGGCGGAGGAGATTCTTTTGGAGCAGGTCTTATTTACTCCTGTTTACAAAATGCTTCCCCGCAGGACATTATTGAATTTGCAGTGGCAGCCAGCTGCTTAAAGCATTCTATAGAAGGCGATTTCAATATGATTACAGTAGATGAAGTGAAAAAACTGGCCGGTGGAGACAGCTCGGGCAGAGTACAAAGATAATTTTGGAGGCATATGATGCTTAAACTTAATGTAGAGGAATTAAAAAATAAAAATAAGTGGGAAGAATTAGGTATTCAAATACCAAAATTTGACTGCAAAGAAATGTCAGACTATACAAAAGAGCATCCGGTATGGATTCATTTTGGTGCAGGTAATATTTTCAGAGGTTTTATCGCCGTATTACAGCAGAGACTATTAAATGAAGGAAAAGAAAAAAGCGGAATTATTGCAGTAGATACGTTTGATTACGATATTATTGATAAAATCTATACACCATTTGATAACCTTACATTAATGGTAGGGTTAAAGCCGGATGGCAATACGGATATGGAAATAGTTGGTTCGGTTGCAAAAGGGTTAAAAGCAGATTCTACAGATGAGCAAAGTATGAAGGCTCTTCGTGATATCTTTTGTAATAAAGAACTGCAGATGGCAAGTTTTACCATAACAGAAAAAGGTTATGCATTATATAACATGAACAAGGAATTACTGCCAGTTGTACAAAAAGATATGACAGAAGGTCCTAAAAAAGCAGTACACGCAATGAGCATGGTTACCTCACTTTTGCTGGAGCGTTTTTTAAACGGAGCATATCCAATAGCAATGTGCAGTATGGATAACTGTAGCCATAATGGTGAGAAACTGCAAAGTTCCATTATTACGATCGCAAGGGAATGGGAAAAGAATGGCTTTGTTTCAAAAGAATTTGTGAATTATCTTTTAGATGAAAAGAAAGTATCCTTCCCATGGAGTATGATTGATAAAATCACACCAAGACCGGCAGCTGTTATTGAAGAGAAACTTAATAAACTTGGAATTGAGAATATGGCACCCATTACAACGAGTAAGAATACGTTTATTGCACCATTTGTTAATGCCGAGATTCCACAGTATCTTGTTATGGAAGATATTTTCCCTAATGGTCGTCCAGCACTTCAGGATGCAGGAGTTTATTTAACGGATAGAGATACGGTTAATAATACGGAAAAAATGAAGGTTACGACCTGCTTAAATCCATTACATACAGCCATGGCAGTATTTGGCTGTCTGCTTGGATATAATCACATTGCAAAAGAAATGCAGGATTTAGACATTAACAAACTGGTTGAAAGAATTGGTTATGTAGAGGGAATACCGGTTGTAGTAAATCCTAAGATTATTGATCCTATGGATTTTATTAAGGAAGTCATTGAACAGAGATTACCCAATCCTTATATTCCGGATATGCCACAAAGAATTGCAACAGACACCAGTTTAAAGATTCCAATTCGATTTGGAGAGACCATTAAATCATATGTATTAGCTGATGATAAAAAGGTTACGGATTTAATTGGTGTACCACTTGCAATTGCAGGATGGCTGCGTTATCTGCTTGCAGTAGATGATAATTTAGAAAAAATGGAAGTAAGTTCGGATCCGATGCTTGGAGCATTGCAGGATATTTTAAAGGATATCCAGGTTGGTAATCCACAAAGCTACCATGGTCAGATAAAAGAGATTCTTTCCAATGAAACAATTTTTGCACAGGATTTATGTAAGGTAGGATTATGTGATAAAATAGAAGAAATGTTTGTGAAAATGCTCGCCGGTAAGGGAGCCGTACGTAATACACTGCATTCTTATATTGGATAATAGAAGAAGGAAAAGAATATGAAAGACTTTTTAGATAATGATTTTCTCTTAACAACCAAAACAGCACAGCATTTATATCATTCCTATGCTGAAAAAATGCCAATTATAGATTACCATTGTCATATCAGCCCTAAGGAAATCTATGAAGATATTAAGTTTGAGAATCTGACACAGCTTTGGCTTTTGGGAGATCACTATAAATGGCGTCAGATGCGTGCTAACGGTGTAGAAGAACAATACATAACCGGTGATGCCTCTGACTATGATAAGTTTGTGAAATGGGCAGAAACGCTTGATAAAGCCATTGGCAATCCACTCTACCACTGGAGCCATTTAGAACTTAGAAGATATTTTGGCTACAAAGGAATATTAAGCAGTAAAAATGCATTAGAAGTATGGAATTTCTGTAATGAGCAGTTAAAGAATAATCCATGCAGTGCCAGAAGTCTGATTTTGCGTTCCAATGTTACGCATATCTGTACAACAGATGACCCAATTGATGATTTGCAGTATCATAAGGCAATCGCAGAGGATACCACATTTGCAGTAAAGGTATTACCTACCTTTCGTCCTGATTTAGCAGGTGAAGTGGAAAAAGAAACATATCCTGAATATATTGCAAAATTGGAAGAAATCAGTGGTGTTACGATTACTTCTTTTAAGGATGTAAAGGCAGCATTAAAAACTAGAATGGAATATTTTGCATCAGCTGGATGCAAAATTGCAGACCATGGTTTAAATCATATTGCTTATGTTTCGATGGAAGAGAGCAAGATAGAAGAAATATTTAAAAAAGCGTTGAAAAGACAAAATATTACATCAATAGAGGCAGACGCACTTCGTTGCAATCTTTTGATGTTTTGTGCAGCAGAATATCACAGGCTAAATTGGGCAATGCAGCTTCATTATGGCTGTAAGCGTGATAATAACACAAGACAACTTAAAAATCTTGGTGTTAATACAGGTTTTGACTGTATTAATTCCGAAACGTCATCAAAAGAACTGGCGGATATGCTGGATGCACTGGATGTAGAAAATAAACTTCCAAAGACAATACTTTATTCTTTAAATCCTGTGGATAATGCATATATTGGAACGATTATTGGTTGTTTCATGGGAGAAGGTATGAAAGGAAAGGTACAGCATGGATGTGCATGGTGGTTTAATGACAATAAAACAGGAATTCAGGAGCAGATGACTTCACTTGCAAATCTTGGCCTTTTAGGTAACTTTATTGGAATGCTTACCGATTCCAGAAGCTTTTTATCCTATGTAAGACATGAATATTTCAGGAGAATTTTATGTGAGATGATTGGTAACTGGGTAGAAAATGGAGAATATCCAAACGATGAAGAAGTGTTACAATCAATCGTAGAAAACATTTGCTATCATAATGCAAAAGAATATTTTGAATTCAAATAATGAAATGGCAGCAACTTACGAAATAGTAAGTGTGCTGCCATTTTTTTTGAGCCAGTCACGATATATTTTATAGTCAGGCATAATGCTCTCGACCTTATTCCAAAAGTCTTTGGAGTGATTCATATGTGTAATATGGCAAAGTTCATGCACGACAACATAATCAAGGACGCGGGGCGGTGCTAACATGAGACGCCAGTTAAAGGAGAGAGTTCCTTTGCTGCTACAGCTTCCCCAACGGGTCTTTTGGTCACGAATCACAATTCTTTGATATCTGCCACCGGTTAGTTTGATGTAATACTCCACGCGTTTGGGAAAATACTCAGACGCCGCTTTTTTGTATTGTTTTTCCAGGTATTTAATCTGGGGATCTTGTGAAACGACAATGGGAGTAGCATTTTTCTGCTTCTCATACATTTTAAGAATCCAGTCTTTTTTCTCTTTTAATATACTATCAAGTTGGAAAGCCGGTAAATATTTGGGAATTCGTACCAGAATCATTCCACCGGGTTTTATTTCGATTCCAACAGATTTACGCTTGCTTTTAATTATCTGATAGGGAAGAGAATAGGATTTGCCGTTATGTACAATCTTTATTTCAGGATTCATTGATTATTCTTTGCCTCCACGATATACTAATAGTATTGTAACATGATGGAGGCAATTTGCAAAATGGAACAGCGTAAAAAAACATCAGAAAAATGGATATTGATTGGTGCCGGTGAGTGCCACCTGGACGAGATTAAGATAGATGAAAATGCATGTCTTGTGGCAGTTGA
>CAZAQH010000046.1:12455-17902 GCA_964487395.1 uncultured Lachnospiraceae bacterium
AATCGATTAGAGCATACAATAGCCAATATTCAGTGCCTTGTATTTATAAAGGAAAATGGAGGCTTTGGATACTTAAGAGATAAGGATACCTGTGTATATGTTCTGCAGAACGAAACGATGCAGTATGAAGAGACAAAGACAGGATATTTTTCCGTGTTCGCCATGGGAGAAAAGGCAGATGGAATTTATATAAAGGGAATGAAATATCCGCTTTCTAATGCGACTATTACGGATTCCTTTCCGATAGGAGTAAGCAATGAATTTACAGGAAAAAAGGCAGAGGTGAGCGTTGGAAAAAACAAAGTGCTTGTAATTGAATCATCTAAACAATAAAGGTTTCGTTTGGAAAATTATTATATGTTCTTACAATAAAAGACACCGAAAGGTGTCTTTTATTGTAGAAATCTATATGTAAGTATGGTCAATTTGAATGACGGTAAAATAAGTGGGACTGATTTTTTGAAGTTCCTGCGTGATTTCTTTTTTTAGTTCATCATCCGTTAGTTTGAAGTGATAAGGAACTAAAACATCGAAAATGAGATTCGTATGCGTAGGACCTTTTACCATTCTAAAATCATGAAAATGCAGTTCTTCATCAATCGATATAATAATTCTGGATAATTGTTCCTTTAATGTATTCATCTGTTCATCATCGGTTACGATTGGATCCATATGGATAACGGCTTCGCAGTTTAATTCTTCCCTTAGTACAGTTTCAATCTGGTCGATGGTATCGTGAATCTCTAAAATATTGCCTTTTGAGGAAACCTCGGCATGAAGAGAAATCATAATACGTCCGGGACCATAATTATGTACCACAAGGTCATGAATGCCAAGAACCATATCATAGGACATCACAATTCGTTCAATTTCATCAACAAATGATTTTTCCGGAGCCTGACCTAATAATGGATTAATGGTATCCTTTGCTGCACCAATACCGGAATAACAGATAAAGGCACCAACCAGTAAACCACAGTACCCGTCAATTTGATATCCGGTACCTTCTGATATTAAAATAGAAAGCAGAACGAGCAGAGTGGAAGCCGTATCGGAACGACTGTCAAGTGCCGTTGCATGCATGGCAACACTGTCGATTCGTTTGCCGATTTTGTGGTTATAATAGGACATGTATAATTTCACTAAAATAGAAACGACTAATATAAGAACGACAAGCAGGCTTCCCTGTGTATCCTGTGGATGCAATATTTTATCAAATGAGTTTTTAATTAATTCGACACCCATTAATAAAATAGCAAATGCCACAATCAAACCTGATAAATATTCAATTCGCCCATGTCCAAATGGATGGTCAGGGTCAGGCTTTTGACCGGCTAACTTAAATCCAATCAACGTGATAAAGGAAGAACCGGCATCGGAGAGGTTATTAAAAGCATCCGCTGTTATGGCAATGGAATTGCTGATGGTGCCTGCAATAAATTTACCTAAGAATAATAAAACATTTAATCCAATGCCAACGCAGCCACATAGAATTCCATAGGCCTGTCGAACGTGTGGAGATTTTACATTTTCATAATCGTGGATAAATAATTTTGATAATAATGTTATCATATCGTTATCCCTTCTTTCAAAATAATTAGTATTATTGTATGATGTTTAAAGGGATTTGACAATCTTTATATTGCAAGAAAATTGTATTAAGTGTTATAATTCTTCACAGTGATGCTTTATCAAAAAAGTAATCAGTGAACTTTAGTAAAAAAGAAGTAGAAAAAAGAAATGGAGAGTATTAAAAATGGCAAAGAAACCAACAGTATTAATGATTTTAGACGGATATGGATTAAACAGCAAAACGCAGGGCAATGCAGTAGCAGAAGCTAAGACTCCTGTAATCGATAAATTAATGAAGGATTATCCTTTTGTAAGAGGTAATGCAAGTGGAATGGCAGTTGGTCTTCCGGAAGGACAGATGGGTAATTCAGAAGTAGGACATCTTAATATGGGTGCCGGAAGAATTGTTTATCAGGAATTAACCAGAATTACAAAAGAGATTCAAGACGGAGATTTCTTTGAAAATCCTGCATTACTTGATGCCGTTAAGAATTGCAAAGAAAATCATTCAGATTTACATTTCTTTGGATTGTTATCAGATGGTGGTGTTCATAGCCATAATACACACTTATATGGATTACTTGAACTTGCTAAAAGAAATGATATTAAGAATGTATACGTACACTGTTTCTTAGATGGACGTGACACACCTCCTTCAAGCGGAAAAGAATTTGCCCAGCAGTTAGAAGCAGAAATGAAAAAAATCGGTGTAGGTAAAATCGCATCCGTATCCGGCAGATATTACGCAATGGATCGAGATAACAATTACGACAGAATCAAACTTGCATATGATGCATTGACAAAGGGCGAAGGTCACACGGCTACATCTGGACCTGCTGCAATACAGAGTTCTTATGATGATGGAAAGACAGATGAATTTGTACTTCCTACTGTTGTAGTAGAGAATGGGAAACCGGTTGCTACCATTAAAGATAAAGATTCCATTGTTTTCTTTAACTTCAGACCTGACAGAGCAAGAGAAATCACAAGAGCATTCTGCGATGATGATTTTAAAGGATTTGACAGAAAAAGACTTGATGTGAAATTTGTATGCTTCTCAGATTATGACCCAACGATTCCAAATAAAGAAGTAGCATTCCATAAAATTGCAATTACCAATACTTTTGGTGAATGGCTTGCAGCAAATAACATGACACAGGCAAGAATTGCTGAAACTGAAAAATACGCACACGTAACTTTCTTCTTTAATGGTGGCGTAGAAGAGCCTAATAAAGATGAAGACAGAATCCTTGTTAATTCACCAAAAGAAGTTGCTACGTATGATTTAAAACCAGAGATGAGCGCATATGAAGTTTGTGATAATCTTTGCAAAGCAATTACTTCCGGTAAATACGATATGATTATTATTAACTTTGCCAATCCGGATATGGTTGGTCATACTGGTGTGGAAGCAGCTGCAATCAAAGCAGTAGAAACTGTAGATGAATGTGTTGGAAAAGCAGTAGAAGCATTATTATCCGTAAATGGAACCATGTTTATCTGTGCTGACCACGGTAATGCAGAACAGTTGGTAGATTATGAAACAGGAGCACCATTTACCGCTCATACAACGAATCAGGTTCCATTTATTCTTGTAAATTATGATCCTTCTTACACATTAAAAGAAGGTGGATGTCTGGCAGACATCGTTCCTACCTTAATTGAGACAATGGGAATGAAGCAGCCGGCTGAAATGACAGGAAAATCTTTACTGATTAAAAAATAAGACGTAATGATTCGAGGAAAGAGCTTCTTTCCCCGATTTTACATATATGAAAGCGTGAAACGATGTTAGGTACAATTGTAAATACAGTTGCTGTTATCATTGGTGCAGCACTTGGGATGTTATTAAAAAAGGGACTTCCACACAGAATGGCAGATACTCTGATGAAGGGATTGGGGTTATGTACTCTTTTTCTCGGAATCAGTGGTTCTTTAAAAGGACAGAATTCATTAATCCTGATTATTTCCATGGTTGTTGGCACTATAATCGGCGATGGAATTGATTTGGAAGATAAAATTAACAGGCTGGGAAGATGGCTGGAAGATAAATTTAAAGGGAAAAACAGTAAGCAGGTATCCATTGCAGAAGGCTTTGTAACGGCCAGTTTATTATTCTGTGTTGGAGCTATGGCGATTATAGGTTCCCTGCAAAGTGGCTTACAGGGGAATCACGAGATTCTTTTTAACAAATCCATGCTTGACTTTGTAGCGGCGATTATTTTTGCTTCGACATTAGGAGTTGGAGTTATGTTTGCGGCAGCATTCGTTTTTGTGTACCAGGGAGCCATTACGATATTGGCACAATGGATTTCTCCGTTTTTATCGGAAAACGTAATTGCCGAAATGACTTGTGTGGGTTCGGTCATTATTATTGGACTTGCCCTTAATATGATTGGAATTACAAAACTAAAGGTAATGAATTATGTTCCTGCGATTTTTATTCCGATTATATTATGCAGATTTATGTAAGAAATGTTAAAAGACGGGATTAATTCCCGTCTTTTTTGTATAGTACCGAATTCTTTTGGATAAAATGTTGATAGTAAATTTGATCCAGGAGGACATAAGTTTGAAAGAATATCTTACGATTACCGAAGTACACGCCCGTGAAATTTTAGATTCCAGAGGCAATCCGACTGTGGAAGTAGAGGTCGTGATTGAAGATTGTATTATGGGGCGTGCTGCCGTTCCGTCCGGAGCAAGTACCGGTAAATTTGAAGCAGTAGAACTGCGTGATAAGGAAAGCAGGTATGGTGGAAACGGGGTACGTCAGGCAGTACGTAATGTCAATGAAACCTTAAGAGAGACCATTCTTGGAAAAAATGCAATGGATCAGGCTACAATAGATGCATTGTTAATTCATGCTGATGGAACAAAGAACAAAGAAAAATTGGGGGCGAATGCAACCCTTGGTGTATCCATGGCAGTAGCAAGGGCAGCATCAGAGGCACTTAGAGTTCCGCTTTATCAATATCTGGGAGGCATACAGGCAAAGCAGTTACCAGTTCCCATGATGAATATTTTAAATGGTGGAAGACATGCGGACAATACAGTGGATTTACAGGAATTTATGATTATGCCGGTAAAAGCACAGGACTTTGCAGAAGGCCTGCGAATATGTGCTGAAATTTATCATACTCTGAAACGTATTTGTAAAGAAAGAGGATTGTCTACTGCAGTAGGTGATGAGGGTGGTTTTGCACCGGATTTAAAAGACAGTAAAGATGTACTGGAATTAATTGTTCAGGCTATATCGGAAAGTGGTTATCAGCCGGGAGAAGACATTATGATTGCTATCGACGCAGCTGCCAGTGAATTATATGAGGAACAGAGTGAAAAATATTATTTTCCGGGTGAAAGCCAGAAATCAGGAAAAGAGATATACCGCACAGCAGAAGAGATGATTGATTACTATGAGAATCTAATCAAACTGTTCCCGATTGCTTCGATAGAAGATGGGCTTGATGAAGATGATTTTGAAGGCTGGAAACTATTTATGCAGCGTGTGGGAGAACATGTGCAGCTGGTTGGAGATGACTTGTTTGTAACAAATGTAGAACGTTTAAAAAAGGGAATTGAGAAAAAGGCCGGTAATGCTATCTTAATTAAAGTCAACCAGATTGGAACACTTACAGAGGCTTTTGAAGCAATTGAGATGGCACATAAAAATGGACTTAGAACGGTTATTTCGCATCGCTCCGGTGAAACAGAGGATACTATGATTGCAGATATAGCAGTAGCAGTTAATGCAGGAGAAATCAAGACCGGTGCACCGTGCAGGTCAGAACGTGTTGCAAAATACAATCGACTGTTGCGCATAGAAGAAGAATTAGGAAGTGTAGCAATCTATAAAAATCCCTTCAAATCATAAA
>CAZAQH010000047.1:0-17883 GCA_964487395.1 uncultured Lachnospiraceae bacterium
GGAATAACTTTATTCTTATCAATTGGAGTCTGACTCGTTGGAGTTCCGCTGTTAGGCGGACCGAATAGTGCATTAGAAGATCCATTTGTGCAATCAACATTATCCGGTGTTCCTTCGGCTAAATGTTATGCAGACAGTGATCAAAGCTATTCTACAAATGAGTTTACAATTTATTGGAATGCATCGTTTGTTTATTTACTTAGTTCCCAAATAAGTGAAAACAAATAATACAATGGAAAAAGGAAGCGATTACTCGCTTCCTTTTTATCGTCATACTATTTATTACGTTCATTTAAGAATTGAATATACCATTTTGCAGACGCATTTAAATCTTCCTCTGTAAAATCTGTAGTTTTGGAACACTGGGGAACAAAGGAGGCACTGGATTCATCTCTGTTTGAAAGATTCCACATTAAATAACTCACTTGATATTTATCCATCAAATCCATCCAAAGAGCAGCTTGTTCTTCGTTACCTTCTCCATTACCAGATGCATCACAGATACCAAATTCGCTTACAAATAAAGGAAGCTTTGCTAGGGCAGCATCTTCCAATTTCTTGCGAAGTTCAGCACGGTGAGTGTCAGCATAAAAATGTAACACATACATCAGATTATGAAAATCGGTGATAGGATCATTTACTGCTTCGTTAACATCCTGTGACCAGGTCGGTGTTCCAACTAAAATAACAGCATTTTTATCACGTTCACGAATAACCGGAATGATTCGTTCTGCATAATGCTTTATGTCAAGCCAGGTACAATTAACATTTGGTTCATTACAGATTTCGTAAAATACATTTCCATAAGCATGATATTTTTCAGATATTTCATGAAAAAAGGAGATACTGTCTTCCATATGTGTTAATGGATTGGAATCACTTAAAATATGCCAGTCAATGATAACATAAAGTCCAAGTTCAGTGGCAGCTTTTACACCACGGTCGATTACTTCTTTTAATTTTTTCTTGTTTTCAATATCTTTCACACAATAACCATCTTCCTCGGCGGTATACATAGCCAGACGAATAATGTCAATGTGCCAGTTGTCTCTCATAAACTGAAAAAAATCACGATTTACATATTTTGGATACCAAGACAAACCATGAGTGGAATAGCCTCGTAATTGTACAACTTCTCCGTTGTGGTCCACAAGCTTTCCGTTTTGATTTACAGAGAGTGCACCGTGAATATCATATTTCGTTTTCATGTAAGCCTCATTTCCGCGTTATAAATTACGCTGTATGTAAGATTGTCTCATAAGACTAATTTACCACATTATTTGTAGAAATCCAATTGAGAAATAGAGAAAAATATGATAGTCTTTATAAATAATAAATGTAGAAAAGAGTTTAAAAGAATGATAGAACAAACTGCAATATCAGTTAATTATATAAAGAAAGAGCCGGTGACAGGAAGTTATAAAGGAATGCGTTATCGCATGGCAAAAGAAAAGGATGACATGGAAGTGACTATCTGGCCGGAACCATATAATTACATTACAACACCGGAAGAAAAAAAACAGCGAAAAATATTCCCATTAACCAATGAAGGCAAGGAAGAAGCAGTGACATGGATGAATGAACAATATGAACAGCAGAAGGATTTATGGGATCTGGCACTTCATATGTCCTGGGTATAATTGCAAGGGTAAAATAAAACGACATGAATTTATGTACCGACCCTCAAAAGTTAGACCAAAAATCTAACGATTGGGAGGTCGGTTTTTTCATGTCGTTTTAATATTTCTATTTTTTATTCATATTTTTTTGTGCAGTAGATAACATCAATTTAATACGGTTTAACTGATTAACTTCGCTTGCGCCGGGATCATAATCAATTGCAACGATATTGGAAATAGGGTAGCGTTTGCGAATTTCTTTAATTACGCCTTTTCCAACCACATGGTTCGGCAGACAGCCAAATGGCTGGGTGCAGACGATATTAAGTGTTCCTTCTTTAATTAACTCAATCATTTCGCCGGTTAAGAACCAGCCTTCACCGGTCTGGTTACCAATTGATACAATTGGTTCCGCGTAAGAAACAGTATCTTTTATATGTCCTGCAGGTTCAAAATGTCGGCTCTTTTTAAATGCTTTTGTGGCAGGACTGCGTAAGAATTCTAATGCTTTAATACCGAGAGAGGAAACATAAGCCGTTTTTTTGCTTGCACCAAGATGCTCTGCTTTATAAATCTGATTATAGAAGCAATACAGCATGAAATCCAATAAGTCTGGAACGACAGCTTCGGCACCCTCTGATTCTAATAATTCCACTAAATGATTGTTGCCGGCAGGCGAAAACTTGACAAGAATCTCACCTACAATACCAACACGCGGTTTCTTTAATGTTTCATCTATTTCAATATTATCAAAGTCTTCAATAATCTGTTTGGTTAAGCGTTTTAACTGTCCAAAAGTAGGATGCTTTTTAGCTACAAATGCGGTACATTCCTTTTTCCATTTCTCATGAACTGCGTCAACAGAACCTGGAACTTTTTCGTAAGGACGCATTCTGTAAACACAACGCATGAATACATCACCAAGCATTGCACTGTATGCAGCACGAATCAAAAGATTAGCATCCATATGGAAACCTGGATTGGATTCGATTCCACCAAGGTTTAAGGATATAACAGGAATATATGCCATGTCTGCTTTTTCAAGAGCACGTCTTATAAAACCAATGTAATTGGTTGCACGACATCCGCCACCGGTTTGTGTGATAATCAAAGCTGTCTTGTGCAAATCATATTTACCGGATAGAAGGGCCTGCATTAGCTGTCCAACAACCAAAAGGGAAGGGTAGCACGCATCATTATTTACATATTTTAATCCGACATCAACAGAATGTCTGTTATCATTTGACAGTACTTCAAGATTATAACCGCAGGCTGACATAGCCGGTCCGAGCAGGTCTAAATGAATCGGAGACATCTGCGGACAGAGAATGGTATAATCTTTTCTCATTTCTTCTGTAAACTGTACTTTTTGAATTGCACTGGAATGAATTTCACGTTTTTGTTTTTTGTTTTCTCTTACTTTAAGAGCTGAAATAAGAGAACGGACGCGGATTCTGGCAGCACCTAAGTTGTTTACTTCATCAATTTTAAGGCATGTATATATTTTACCGGAACCTGATAAAATATCATTCACCTGATCAGTTGTAACAGCATCTAATCCACAGCCAAAGGAATTTAATTGAATTAAATCAATATTTTCCGTTGTTTTCACATAACTTGCTGCAGCATACAGACGGGAATGATACATCCACTGGTCGGAAACAATTAATGGACGCTCCGGATTGGCCAATTGGGATACGGAATCCTCTGTAAGTACGGCAATGTCATAACCTGTCATAAGTTCAGGAATACCATGATTGATTTCGGGATCTAAATGATAAGGACGTCCGGCTAATACAATTCCTCGTTTACCGGTTTCTTTTAAGTATTCAATTACCTCTTCCCCTTTTTTCTCGACATCTTTATGTACCTGGTCTAATTCTTTCCAACCTAGGACAACAGCTTCTTTGATGTCAGCGGAAGCAATATCCGGGAATGCTTTTATTAATTCCTGGAAAATGAGCTGTGGACTTTGGAAAGAGAGAAAAGGATTCATGAACTTCACGTCACCATGACCGATTTCTTCTACGTTGTTTTTAATGTTTTCAGAATATGATGTAACAATTGGGCAGTTATAGTGATTGTTGGCATCATCAAACTCTTTACGCTCATAGAAAAGAGAAGGATAAAAGATGAAATCTACCTTTTGATTAATCAGCCAGACAATATGACCATGTGCAAGCTTGGCTGGATAACATTCAGACTCACTTGGGATGGATTCAATTCCAAGTTCGTACATTTTATGTGTTGAACTTGGTGATAACACGACCTGATAACCTAGTTTAGTGAAAAAGGTATACCAGAATGGGTAGTTTTCATACATATTAAGAACTCTCGGAATACCGACGGTTCCACGGAATGCTTTATCAAGAGCAAGCGGTTCGTATGAAAAAATACGATTTAATTTGTATTCAAAAAGATTTGGTACGTTATTTTCGTTTTTCGGTTTGCCGATTCCACGTTCACAACGGTTGCCGGAGATATACTGGCGTCCACCCGTGAAACGGTTAATTGTAAGACGGCAGCTATTGGTACAACCCTTACATTTTGCCATGCTAGTCTCAAATTCCAACTCATTAATCTGTTTGATTGTAAGCATAGTCGTTGCAAAACCGGCACTATAACGTTCTCTTGCTATTAAAGCGGCACCAAAGGCACCCATGATTCCGGCAATGTCAGGACGAATAGCATCACAGCCTGCAATTTTTTCGAAACTTCTAAGTACAGCATCATTATAAAAAGTGCCACCCTGAACGACAATGTTTTTGCCAAGTTCAGCAGCATCGGATACTTTAATAACTTTAAAGAGTGCATTTTTAATAACAGAATAAGCAAGCCCAGCAGAAATATCCGATACGGATGCACCTTCTTTCTGTGCCTGTTTTACTTTTGAATTCATGAAAACAGTACATCTTGTTCCAAGGTCAATAGGATGTTCGGCAAATAAAGCAGCCTTTGCAAAATCCTGTACACTGTAATTGAGTGATTGAGCAAATGTTTCAATAAAAGAACCGCATCCTGAGGAGCAGGCTTCGTTTAATTGGACACTGTCGACAGTCTGGTTTTTGATTTTAATACATTTCATGTCCTGACCGCCAATATCTAAAATACAATCTACTTCCGGGTTAAAGAAAGCGGCAGCATAATAGTGAGCAACGGTTTCTACTTCGCCATCATCAAGTAAAAATGCAGCTTTCATTAAGGCTTCGCCATAACCGGTAGAACAGGAACGTACAATTTTAGCAGTTTTCGGTAAAATACTATAAATTTCTTTTAATGCATCAATTGCCGTTTTTAATGGGCTACCGTTATTATTGCTGTAGAATGAATGCAACAGAGCACCATCTTCAGAGACAAGAGCAATTTTAGTAGTGGTAGAACCGGCATCAATACCAAGATAACAATTGCCGGAATAATTTTCTAATGGAGCAGTACGGACACAATGAGAATCATGACGTGTGCGGAACTGTTTATAGGCATCTTCATTTTCAAATAATGGTTCCATACGTTCTACTTCAAATTCCATCTTAATGTTGGAAGACAGCTTGCCAACCATTTCTTTCATAGTATATGATACTTCTTCTTTTGCATTTAAAGCAGAACCCATTGCTGCAAATAAATGAGAGTTATCAAGCTCAATTGTATGTTCTTCATCTAATTTAAGTGTACGGATAAAAGCTTCTTTTAATTCAGATAAAAAGTGAAGTGGACCACCTAAGAAAGCAACATGTCCACGAATTGGCTTACCACATGCAAGTCCACTGATAGTCTGATTTACAACAGCCTGAAAAATAGAAGCAGACAAATCTTCTTTTGTTGCACCATCATTGATTAATGGCTGAATATCTGTTTTAGCAAACACACCACATCTGGCTGCAATTGTATATAATGAATGATAATCTTTGGCATATTCATTTAATCCGGAGGCATCTGTCTGCAGAAGAGAAGCCATCTGGTCGATAAAAGAACCGGTACCACCGGCACAGATTCCATTCATACGCTGTTCGACACTGCCACCTTCAAAGTATATGATTTTGGCATCTTCGCCACCAAGTTCAATGGCAACATCTGTTTTGGGTGCAAGCTCCTGAAGAGAAGAGGCAACAGCGATTACCTCCTGTACAAAGGGAACCTGTAAATGGTTAGCCAACGTCAAACCACCTGAACCTGTAATCATAGGATGAAGGGTAATATTACCCAATTGTTCATAGGCCTTTTTTAAAAGACCTGCAAGTGTATCCTTTATATTGGCAAAATGTCTCTCATAATCTGCAAAAAGAAGCGTGTTCTTTTCATCTAATATTGCGATTTTAACGGTTGTAGAACCGATATCAATTCCTAATGTATACTGTAATGTACTCATATAACTACCTTTCCCCAAAAAACTCTTTCTTATTATATGTGATATTGTAATCTGAATTATTATACGACACGATTCGACAAAGTGCAATGAACGATTTAGTTGTTTATTTTTCTTTACACTTTCTTTATATTTATAGAACTTTCACAATTATTCATAAAACTTTAAAGTTTAACGCGACCCTGTTTGGTTTACTTTTTCAGGGTTGAATGGTAGAATGTATGCAATGTTTTATTCATCAGGAGGATATTTATGAAAGAAAGTTTTTCAAATAAAATGGAACGCAAATTCGGTAAATACGCAATACCGAATATATCATTATATTTAATTATCTGTTATGCATTTGGGTATATAATTCAGTTGATTAATCCTGCCTTTGTTGCATATCTTACGTTGGAGCCAGGGTATATATTAAGAGGTCAGATTTGGAGGATTTTTACATGGATTTTGATTCCACCAAATAGTGGAAATATCTTTTTTACTCTTATTATGCTTTATTTCTATTATAATCTTGGACGTTCATTAGAAGCGGTCTGGGGCACATATCGCTATAACTGTTATCTTTTTTTTGGAATGTTTTTTACGGTTGTAGGCAGTTTCGTATTATATATTGTTCTGGCAGTAATGGGGTTGCCTGGAGCGGTAGGATTTGGACCATACTTTAGTACGTATTATATAAATATGTCCATTTTCCTGGCTTATGCGGCGACTTTCCCGGATATGCAGGTTTTACTTATGTTTGTGATACCGGTTCGTGTAAAATATCTGGGTATCATATACGGAATTATACTTGCAATAGAGTGTATTCAGGGTGGTCTTATTTTATGGGTAGTTATTGGTTCTTCACTACTTAACTTTGTGGTATTTTATTTTACTTCCAAAAGAAGAGTGCATATCTCACCAAAGCAGATAAAGAGGAGAACGCAGTATAAAGCACAAGTTCGAAGAGCATCAGGTGTTACCAAGCACAAATGCGCAATTTGCGGAAGAACGGAAGAAACCAATCCGGAACTTGAATTTCGGTTTTGCTCGAAATGTAATGGTAATTATGAATATTGCCAGGAACACTTATTTAGTCATAAACATGTAATTTAAAAGGAGTCATATGAATCAGGAATTAGAATTTGCCCAAACAATTGAAGCAATAAAAGAGTTAGCTAAATTACAGAATAATGTTTTATCTGAGGAACAAATAGCAGAAGCCTTTCTTAAAATCGGTATGAGCAAGGAAGAATTGCAACCTGTTTATGAATACTTAAAACAAAAGAAAATTGGAATAGGACAACCGGTTGACTTAGATGAATATTTGACAAAAGAGGACACCGATTATTTATCACTGTATCTTGAGGAATTAAAATCACTTCCTAAAGTAACAGAGGGAGAAAAAGAAGCATATTTTATTGCTGCCATGGCAGGTGAAAAAGATGCAAAAGGAAAGGTAATAGAGATACTTCTTCCTGATGTCATAGATATTGCCAAACTTTATTCTGGTCAGGGAGTATGTATAGAAGATTTGATTGGAGAAGGTAATGTCGCTTTGTCAATGGGCGTTGAGATGCTTGGATGTCTGGAAAAGGCAGATGAGGTTTCGGGTATGCTTGGAAAAATGATGATGGATGCCATGGAAACGTTAATTGATGAAGAAGTAAATACACGTAAAACAGATCAGAAGGTTGTTGATAAGGTAAATGCAGTTGCGGCATGTGCAAAAGAACTTTCAGAGTCTTTGCAAAAAAAGATTACAGTGGAAGAATTGGTTCGGGAATCAGAATTTAGTGAAGAAGAGATACGCGATGCAATACAAATCAGTGGCAAAAAAATTGAATACTTTGAGGAAAACTAATGAATAATAATGATTTTAAATATGTAATGCATGATTTGACCAATATCTATATTGGAGCAAAGTTAACTTATGATGAAATAATGGATTTAAATGAGGTTCCGTTTAAATTAAAGACGATTATCAGCCATTACATGTTAAAAGAGGTTGCAGGAAATACTACAATAGAAAATCATATTTTTTATATAAAACCGGATTCTTTTTCACATATGGTATATAAACAGATGAAAGCACATTTTAAAATGAGTGTATTTGAAGAGAATGGACACGGAAAAGGCAAACCGGGCTATGTAAGCCGGGAATATAAACTCGATGAAATTTTGTCTAATCCGGAATTAATGGCAAAGAAAGATCAAATAGTAGTAGAAGAAATGAAAATTACAATGCTTGGATTAATGTCAGTAGGAATATAAATATGGAAGGTATTATCAAAATGAAAATTAGTGAATTAAAAGCATACGAAATCACAAAGCAGCAAACGATAGCAGAATTACGTTCAGAAGCAATGATACTGCGTCATAAAAAAACAGGAGCAAGAATCGCACTTCTGCAAAATGATGATGAAAACAAAGTATTTTGTATTGGATTTCGGACACCACCACAAGAAAGCACAGGTGTTATGCATATTCTGGAGCATTCCGTTTTGTGTGGTTCAAAGGAATTTCCTGTTAAAGATCCATTTATTGAACTTGCAAAAGGCTCTTTAAATACTTTTTTAAATGCAATGACTTACCCGGATAAAACAGTGTACCCGGTTGCAAGCTGTAATGATAAAGATTTTCAGAATTTAATGCACGTATATCTGGATGCTGTTTTTTATCCTAATATTTATAATAAAGATTTAACCTTCAAGCAGGAAGGCTGGCATTACGAAATGGAAAAGGAAGATGACGACCTTACCATTAATGGTGTTGTCTATAATGAAATGAAGGGTGCTTTTTCTTCACCGGATGATGTACTGGAAAGAGAAATTTTTAATTCTTTATTCCCGGATACCACGTATAGTGAAGAATCCGGTGGTGATCCAAAGAGAATTCCGGATTTAACTTATGAACATTATATTTCTATTCATGAACAATATTATCATCCGTCTAACAGTTATATTTATTTATATGGCGATATGGACATGGTGGAAAAGTTACAGTTTATTGATGAACATTACTTATCCAAATTTGAATATCTGGATATTGATTCAGCAATTGCATTACAGCCATCATTTAATAAACCTATAGAAATTTGTAAAAAATATTCGATAACAGATAGCGAACCGGAAAAGGATAATTCCTATTTAAGTTACAACTGTGTAACGGGCGAAAATTTAAACAGAGAACATTATCTTGCATTTCAGGTACTTGATTATGCGATGTGTACCGCACCGGGAGCTGTATTAAAACAGGTGCTGCTTGATAAGGGAATCGGAAAAGACATCTACAGCTTTTATGATAACGGTATTAAACAGCCTTATTTTTCTATTGTAGCCAAGAATTCCGAGAAAGAGAAAAAAGAAGAATTTATCTCTTTAATTGAAGAAACTTTAAAAGATATCTGTAAAAAAGGATTTGATAAAAATACATTACGTGCCGGATTAAATTACTACGAATTTAAATACCGTGAAGCGGATTTTGGTTCGTATCCACCGGGACTTATGTATGGATTACAAATGTTTGACAGCTGGTTATATGATGATGAAAAGCCTTTTATTCATATAGAAGCAGATCAGACCTTTAAGACATTACGCGCGGCAATTGAAACAGATTATTATGAGAAACTTGTGGAGCAATATCTTTTGAATAATAACCATAAATCAATTGTAATTGTAGAACCACAGAAGAATCTGGTTGAGCAGGAAGATGCAAAATTACGTCAAAAATTAGAAGAATATAAAAAGACTCTCTCACAGGAAGAGATACAGACAATTATAAAGCAGACAGAAGAGTTGAGAGAATATCAGGAATCAGAGGGTGAACCGGAAGCACTTACGTGTATCCCAGTGTTAGAAAGAAAAGATATAAAAAAGAAGACAGACACTCTTTATAATGAAGAAAGAACGATTGGTGACAATACTTGCTTATATCATGCGATTGAGACAAATGGTATCAATTATGTTCGCCTGCTTTTTAAAGCGAATGAATTACCGACGGAGTATTTTCCTTATCTTGGAATATTAAAAGCAGTATTAGGATATGTTGATACACAATCGTATTCGTATTCAGAAATTTTTAATCAGATTAATATTCAGACAGGTGGAATACAACCGGTAATCAACTCCTATACCAATTCCAAAAATCTGGATGAAAATACTATTACTTTTGAATGGAAAGCAAAGACTTTAAAAGGAAAACTTCCACAAGCATTTGATTTATTACATGAAATGATTATGTCTTCAAAGTTAGATAATGAGAAGAGATTATATGAGATTATTGCCGAATTAAAGTCAAGAATGCAGTCAAACATGATTTCAGCCGGACATCAGGTCGCAGCAGGAAGAGCAGCATCCTATTTTTCCAAAACAGCAGCAATCATGGATTTGATTAACGGATTACCATGCTACCAGCTGGTTGAACAGATTGAAGGCGATTTTGAGAAGAATAAAGGACAATTAATTAGTTCACTAAAAGGATTATGCGATTATTTATTTAACGCTAAAAATCTGATTTTTGATTTCACGGGAGAAGAAACGCAGTATCAGCAATTCAAAGAACTATCAATTAAACTGATGACCAAACTTCATGAATATCAAGCTGCAAGTGATACATTTACAATAGTACCGGAAAAGAAAAACGAAGGATTTTTATCTTCATCACAGGTTCAGTATGTATGTCGTGCAGGCAATTATCTGACTGTGGGGTATCCATATACAGGTGCATTACGTGTGCTTAAAGTCATTATGGGATATGATTATTTATGGAACAATGTACGTGTGAAAGGTGGAGCATACGGATGTATGTGTAGCTTTTCGAAAAGTGGTGACAGCTATTTTGTCTCGTATCGTGATCCGAATTTAAGTAAAACAATATCCGTATACGAACAGGCTGCGGAATATGTTAAGAATTTCAATCAGGATGAAAGAAGTATGACACAGTACGTTATTGGAGCAATCAGTGAATTAGACAGTCCACTGAATCCTGCAGCAAAAGCACTTCGTTCATTAAGCGCATATATGACCAATCAGACAGAGGAAGATTTTCAAAGAGAACGAGATGAATTATTACAGACCGATCAGAAGACAATCAGAACATTAGCTGATTACCTGAAAGCATTCATGAAACAGGATTATTTATGCGTTGTCGGAAATGATGAGAAATTAAAAGAAGAACAAGGTTTATTTGACCATTTATGTCATTTATTCCATAGTTGAGCTATACACATACAAAAGAAGGGGATTGTAATATGAAAAAAAGACTGCTATCTGTAATTTTAGTGCTTGGTTTATCGATTGCACTTGTTGCCTGTGGAGGAGCCAGTTATTCCGAAAAATCTTCCAATAGTTATGATATGGAAGCGGCTGTGGCTGAAGAATCTTATAACAGTGGAAAAATGGCTGACTATACAGAAGATTCAGCGGCAACAGGAACGTCCGAATCAGTAAATGAAAATGCACAATCTACAAATAGAAAATTAATTAAAAATGTCAATTTATCCGTGGAAACAAAAGAATACGATACTTTAATGAAAAATCTTGAAACGGAAATTAAAGATTTAGGTGGCTATATTGAAAATATGGATGCCTATAATGGAAGCAGTTATTCGGGCCGAGACGGAAGATATGCAACAATTATTGCAAGAATTCCCGCAGTCTCCTTAGATGGATTTGTTTCTAAAATAGGAGAGGCAGCAAATATTACCAATCGTTCTGAAACGGTTGAAGATGTAACACTGCAGTATGTTGATATGGATAGCCATAAAAAGATGCTTGCAGAGGAACAGGAACGCTTGATGGCGTTATTAGAGCAGGCAACTTCAATAGAAGACATTATCACAATTGAGAGCCGCTTGTCAGAAGTTCGTTATCAAATAGAAAGTATGGAATCACAGCTTCGTACATTTGATAATCAGGTGGACTATAGTACCGTTTCGATTTCTATTTCAGAAGTAAAAGAGTTGACACCGGTTGTAGAAGAGTCTGCAGGAACAAGAATTCGCAATGGATTTGTTAATAGTTTGAATAATGTATTAAAAGGAATTAAGGAATTCTTTATTGGTCTTATTATCGCATTGCCATATTTGATAGTCTGGGGTATTGTGATTGCAGTACTTGTATTTATTATTATGAAGATTATAAAAATTTCAGATAAACGGACAAAACGTCTTGCAGAAGAAAGACGAATACAAAGAGCACAAATATCGGGAAGCACAGGAACAGCAGAAAACGAAGGTATTAATAGTACATTTGTACAAAGACCTGACAGTACAAATGAGAAAAAGGAAAACAAATAAAAATGGAATCACAGAAAAAAGCAGGATTTGCAGCAATAATCGGAAGACCTAATGTTGGAAAATCAACACTGATGAATCGTATTATAGGTCAGAAAATTGCAATCACATCCAATAAGCCACAAACTACAAGAAATAAGATTCAGACGGTATATACATGTGAAGAAGGACAGGTTGTTTTTGTGGACACGCCCGGTATTCACAAATCTAAAAATAAACTTGGTGATTATATGGTTAATGTAGCACAACATTCACTTAAGGAAGTGGATGTTGTACTTTGGCTTGTAGAACCGACTACCTTTATTGGTGCGGGAGAAAAACATATTATTGAGGAATTAAAAAAATGCACTACACCGGTTATTCTTGTAATTAATAAACTTGATACTATAAAAAAAGAAGAAATATTAAAAATAATTGACGCATATCGTAAAGAATATGATTTTGAAGAAATTATACCAGTATCTGCAATAAAGGGAAAAAATATAGAAGAATTGCTCACCTCTCTTATGAAATACCTTCCATATGGAGTTCCTTTTTATGATGAGGATACCATTACCGATCAGCCAGAGCGACAGATAGTTTCTGAACTGATAAGAGAAAAAGTATTACGCTGTATGAATGATGAAATTCCGCATGGAGTGGCAGTTGCAATTGACAGCATGAAATTTGAAAAGAAAATTTGCAGAATTGAAGCTACAATTGTCTGCGAAAAGGATAGTCATAAAGGAATTATTATTGGAAAACAGGGAGTAATGTTGAAGAAAATTGGAAGTCTGGCTAGACCAGAGATTGAAGATATGCTGGAAATGAAGGTTTTTCTTCAACTATGGGTGAAGGTAAAAAAAGACTGGCGAGACAGTGATTTTCTGCTAAAGAATTTTGGATATAATCCTAAAGATACAGAATAGAAAAATTAAAAAAAGCAAACCCTATCTATACAGGAATGAATACAGATACGGGGGCGCAGGATGAAAAAATTAAGTTACTGGGAACAATTTGTAAGCAGTGGAAAAGTGGAAGATTATCTAATCTTCAAACAGGAAACAGAAGGCAAAGAGGAGAAGAATCCTTATGCAGGAACAAGTAATTGTAACAGGGATGATTATAAAGACGGTGCCTATCGGGGAATTCGATAGGCGCGTTGTTATTTTATCGAAAGAAAGAGGAAAAATAACGGCTTTTGTTAAGGGTGCAAGGCGGCCAAACAGTCGTTTTGTTGCCTCTACCAATTTGTTTTCTTTCGGAGAATTTAAACTGTATGAAGGAAAAAGTGCATATAGTCTGGTTGATACTGATATTTCCAATTATTTTGAAGAATTAAGAGGAGATTTTGAAGGTGCATATTATGGAATGTTTTTTTTGGAAATTGCAGACTATTATACAAGAGAAAATAATGATGAAAGAGAAATGTTAAAGCTTATTTATCAGTCTCTAAAGGCACTTGCGAGCAATACTTTGGAAAATCGTCTTGTAATGTATATATTTGAATTAAAATCCACTATGATTAATGGCGAATTTCCAGGTTTGCGGACAGATTATAAGTACGAAGAATCAACAAAATATGCAGTTCAATTTATTCAGCAAAGCAGTATAGAAAAACTCTATACATTTAAAGTGACAGATTCAGTATTAAAAGAATTAGGAGAATTTGCAGAATGGATTCGGATAAGATGTATGGATTATACATTTAAAAGTCTATCTATTCTATCAACTATTATATAAATAAATATGTTGAAAAACGACTTATCTTTCTGTATAATGAGTGAAGATATAACGCGAGGAGATTTTTTGTTTTATTATGAAAAAGAAAATAGATAATGTAAAGAGAATAAAAGGTATTTTGGTAACCATATGCCTTTTTTTTGTTTCTCTGACAGGATGTGGTTCATCAAATGAAATTACGACGAACACACTGTCAATCGGAAAGGGCGGAAGCATTACCCAGACGATAGTGGAGGATTTTTCAGCAGATACATATGATATAGAAGAATTCAATCAAATGAATCAACAGGAAATAGAAGAATATAACACGCAGGCAGGAGCAGAGAATATTTCTGTTGAAAAAAGTCAGACAGATGGGAATACCATTACGGTAGTGATAAAATACCAGAGTGCTAATGATTATTATGGATTTAATCATGAGGCATTGTACGTAGGAACCATTGACCAGGCCAAAACCGCGGGGTATGATATGAGTATACCTTTAAAAAGTGTAAAAGATGAGTCGGTTTTGACAAAAGAAGAGATAGAAGAAAATGGAGACAGGTATGTTGCAATTGTCACAGAACCTGTTGATGTCAGAACTTTTGGAACAATTTTATATATTAGTGATGGCGTAACTTATGAGGATAAGAAATTGGTAACAGTATCAGGTGAAAGTACTGCCTATATTGTTTTCAAATAACAGGAGGAGAATAGTAATATGGAAAAGACAATGGAGAAAATTGTTGCATTAGCAAAATCAAGAGGCTTTGTTTATCCGGGGTCTGATATTTACGGTGGTCTTGCTAATACATGGGATTATGGTAATCTCGGTGTAGAACTTAAAAACAATGTTAAAAAAGCATGGTGGCAGAAATTCATCATGGAGAATCAGTATAATGTAGGCGTAGACTGTGCAATTCTTATGAATCCGCAGACCTGGGTTGCTTCAGGACATCTTGGTGGTTTTTCAGATCCATTGATGGATTGTAAAGAATGTCATGAACGTTTCCGCGCTGACAAGATTATTGAAGATTTCGCAGCCGAAAATAATATTACATTGGATAGTGGTATTGATGGATGGTCACAGGAAAAGATGAAAGCATTTATTGATGATCATAATGTTCCATGTCCGACATGTGGCAAACATAACTTTACAGATATTAGACAGTTTAACTTAATGTTTAAGACATTCCAGGGTGTTACAGAGGATGCTAAAAATACTGTATATTTAAGACCAGAAACTGCACAGGGTATTTTCGTAAACTTTAAAAATGTTCAGAGAACCTCAAGAAAGAAAATTCCATTTGGTATTGGACAGATTGGTAAGTCCTTCCGTAATGAGATTACTCCGGGTAATTTTACCTTCCGTACCAGAGAATTCGAACAGATGGAACTGGAATTCTTCTGTGAACCGGATACAGACCTTGAATGGTTTGCATATTGGAAAGAATTTTGCATTAACTGGTTAAAGACACTTGGCATGAAGGATGATGAAATGCGTGTTAGAGACCATGATAAAGAAGAATTATCATTCTATTCCAAAGCAACATCCGATATCGAATTCTTATTCCCATTTGGCTGGGGAGAATTATGGGGTATTGCAGATAGAACTGATTATGACTTGACACAACATCAGAATACATCAGGTCAGGATTTAACATATTTTGATGATCAGAAGAATTGGAAATATGTTCCTTATGTTATTGAACCATCACTTGGTGCAGATCGTGTTGTACTTGCATTCCTTTGTGCAGCATATGATGAAGAAGAAATCGGAGAAGGAGATGTACGTACCGTACTTCATTTCCATCCGGCACTTGCACCTGTTAAGATTGGCATATTACCACTTTCCAAGAAATTAAATGAAGGTGCAGAAAAAATATTTCTTGAATTAAGTAAAAAATATAACTGCGAATTTGATGACAGAGGCAATATTGGTAAAAGATATCGTCGTCAGGATGAAATTGGTACACCATTCTGTATCACCTATGATTTTGATTCAGAGGAAGACCATGCAGTAACTGTACGTTTTCGTGATTCCATGGAACAGGAAAGAATTAAAATTGATGATTTAGATGCGTATTTTGCTGATAAATTCACATTTTAATTAAGAAAAAATAAATAGCCAAAGATGGCAGATTACTAAGACGGCTCATCACCGTCTTAGTTTAGTCTATAGATTTAATTTGAAATCAAAAAAGGGAAAAGGAGATTTGAGTATGGCAAAATGGGTTTATTTGTTTGAAGAGGGTAATGCCGGTATGCGTAATCTGCTTGGTGGAAAAGGCTGTAATTTAGCGGAAATGACGGGATTAGGACTTCCGATACCGCAGGGATTTACAGTAACTACAGAAGCATGTACAGATTACTACAAGAACAACAAATCAATTGCAACAGAGATTGAGGAACAGATTTTTAATGCATTACATTTATTGGAAGAAAAACAGGGTAAAAAATTTGGAGATGTAAATGATCCGCTTTTAGTTTCAGTTCGAAGTGGAGCAAGAGCATCCATGCCTGGAATGATGGATACTATCTTAAATCTTGGATTAAATGACGAAGCAGTAGAAGGATTTGCTAAAAAGACAGGCAATCCTCGCTTTGCATATGATTCATATCGTCGTTTTATTCAAATGTTTTCTGACGTTGTAATGGAAATGAGTAAGACATTTTTTGAAAGTATTTTAGATGATGTTAAACAACAAAAAGGAATTCAATTTGATTTTGAATTATCAGCAGATGATTTAAAAGAGATTATTGCAAAATATAAGAGTATTTATAAAGAAAAAATGGGACAGGATTTCCCACAGGAGCCTGCAGTTCAGTTAATGGAGGCGGTAAAAGCGGTATTCCGTTCATGGGATAACCCTAGAGCCATTGTATATCGTAGAATGAACGATATTCCAGGTGACTGGGGAACAGCTGTTAATGTACAGGCTATGGTATTTGGTAACATGGGGAAAACCTCCGGAACAGGAGTCGCATTTACACGTAATCCATCTACCGGTGAAAAGGGTATCTATGGTGAATATCTGATTAATGCACAGGGTGAAGACGTTGTGGCAGGAATCCGTACACCACAGCCAATTACAAAACTGAAAGATGATATGCCAGAGTGCTACGCACAGTTTATGGAAATTGCGCAGAAACTGGAAAATCATTATTTAGATATGCAGGATATGGAGTTTACAATTCAGGAAGGTAAGCTTTATTTCTTACAGACCAGAAATGGTAAAAGAACAGCTCCGGCAGCACTTCAGATTGCATGTGATCTTGTAGATGAAGGCAAAATCACACCACAGGAAGCAGTATGCCGTATTGAAGCTAAATCGCTTGACCAATTATTACATCCAACATTTGATAAAGAAGCACTTAAAAATGGTAATGTAATTGGAGCAGCACTTCCTGCATCACCGGGAGCAGCAGCCGGTAAAGTATATTTTACGGCAGATGAAGCAAAAGAAGCTAAAAAACGCGGAGAGAGAGTAATCCTTGTAAGACTTGAGACATCTCCGGAAGATATTGAAGGAATGCATGCATCAGAAGGTGTTTTAACCGTAAGAGGCGGTATGACATCCCACGCAGCAGTTGTTGCAAGAGGAATGGGTACTGCATGTGTATCCGGTTGTGGTGAAATTAAAATAAGTGAAGAAGATAAATACTTTGAACTTGGCGGACAAAAGATTGTAGAAGGAGATTATATTTCTCTGGATGGTTCTACAGGTAAGATTTATCTTGGAGACATTAAGACAGTGGAAGCCGGTATCAGTGGTAACTTTGAACGCTTAATGAAATGGACAGATGAATTTAGAACATTAAAAATAAGAACGAATGCAGACACTCCGGAAGATACTAAAAACGCCGTTAAATTAGGAGCAGAGGGAATCGGTTTATGCCGTACAGAGCATATGTTCTTTGAGGAAACT
>CAZAQH010000048.1:0-17815 GCA_964487395.1 uncultured Lachnospiraceae bacterium
CATTAATAGTGCTAATTTGGAAGAGTCCCAAAAACAGGACGCAGTAAATGGTATGATTGAATTGACTCAGATATCTGAAAAGGAAACATCAGCAGAGATTCTTTTGGAAGCAAAAGGGTTTACGGGAGCGGTAGTCAGTATCAGTGATAATATGGTGGATGTTGTTGTAGGTGGAGAGACATTAACGGATGCACAACTTGCCCAGATAGAGGATATAATAATAAGAAAAACGGGGGTGGCTCCTGAAAACATTATTATTAGTCCGCTTTCAGGAAAATGATGTAAATAATGAAAATTTATGATATACTGTTTAATCGGATATGACCGGATGATTTGCCCGATAGGGTGACAGGAAGACGCGTCACCGTTTGGTATCATCCGGTAAGATAGTTTTGGAGGAAGAAAGATTGAGTAATTATTCAGAAGAAATTAATAAAAGACGTACATTTGCGATTATTTCGCACCCGGATGCCGGTAAGACAACTTTAACAGAGAAGTTTTTATTATATGGTGGAGCCATTAATTTAGCAGGAAGTGTAAAAGGAAAAGCAACAGCAAGACACGCTGTTTCTGATTGGATGGAGATAGAAAAAGAAAGAGGAATTTCCGTAACATCATCCGTATTACAGTTTCAATATGATGGATATTGTATTAACATTCTGGACACACCGGGACATCAGGATTTCTCGGAGGATACGTATCGTACTTTGATGGCGGCAGATTCCGCTGTAATGGTTATTGATGCATCCAAGGGTGTAGAAGCACAGACAAGAAAATTATTTAAAGTATGTGTTATGCGGAAAATCCCTATTTTCACATTTATCAATAAAATGGATCGAGATGCCAATGATACCTTTGAATTACTGGATGAAATCGAAAAAGAATTAGGAATCGCAACTTGTCCGGTTAACTGGCCGATTGGATGTGGCAAGAACTTTAAAGGTGTATATGACAGACAGAAAAAATGTGTTATTACGTATGCAGATACGGAAAAAGGAACTAAAGAAGGCGAAGCAACAGAAATTTCAATAGAAGATGAGACAAAATTAACAGAGTATATTGGAGAGGCACCCAAACAGAAGTTATTTGATGAAATTGAACTGTTAGATGGTGCAAGTGCCGATTTCGAATTGGAAGAAGTTCAAAAAGGAGAATTGACACCGGTATTTTTCGGATCTGCTCTTACAAATTTTGGTGTTGAAATCTTTTTACGTCATTTTTTAGACATGACTACAACACCACTTCCAAGGAACTCTAATCTTGGTTCCATTGAACCTACCGAACATGATTTTTCAGCATTTGTTTTTAAGATTCAGGCGAACATGAATAAAGCACATAGAGACAGAATCGCTTTTATGCGTATTTGTTCCGGTAAGTTTGAAGCAAATATGGAAGTTAAGCATGTGCAGGGAGGCAAAATAATGCGTTTATCGCAGCCACAGCAGATTATGGCAGATGAACGTAAAATATTAAGTGAAGCTTATGCGGGAGATATCATTGGAGTGTTTGATCCAGGCATTTTCTCTATTGGTGATACTATTTGTACACCAAAGGACCAGATTCAATATGAAGGAATCCCTACATTTGCTCCGGAACATTTTGCCAGAGTCAGACAGATTGATACTATGAAAAGAAAACAGTTTGTTAAGGGTATTACACAGATAGCACAGGAAGGAGCGATACAAATCTTCCAGGAATATAATACAGGTCTTGAGGAGATTATAGTCGGAGTTGTCGGCGTTTTACAGTTTGATGTTTTGAAATATCGTCTGGAAAATGAATATAATGTAGAAATCAGACTTGAAAACCTTCCTTATGAACATATCCGCTGGATAGTTAATAAGGAATACGATATGGATCACATTGTTGGGACAAGCGATATGAAAAAGATAAAAGACTTAAAGGGCAATCCATTACTTTTATTTGTAAATTCATGGAGTATCGGAATGGTACTTGACCGCAATAAGGATTTGGAACTTTCAGAATTTGGAAAAGAATAAATAACATTTTGGAACACTGATCGGAGGACATGCGTATGAAAAAAGCCGCATTTATACTTGCTGTAAGTGTTATGGCAGCCTGTTGCCTGATTGCATGGGATGCAACGAAGGATTCTGTACTAAAAAATGAAACAGTAGAAAATGAAGTTTTAAAGTCCTATGAAGAAGAAACAACTTCTACGGAAGAACCGGTAAGTATCACCACCAAGGAGCCTGAGTCTGTAAGTACTACAGATGAGCTTACTGAAATTGATGATACAGAGAAGCAAAGATTATTATCAGAACAAAATAATCTGTACGCCTTTTCAAAGCTTAGTGAAGATGAAAAAAATATATATGCAGAAATTCTCCTGTCTTTAACGAATTTTGAACGCGATGTCGTGTTATCAACTACGTCTTTTGATACAATGGACAAGGCGTTTCAATGTGTTATGATGGATCATCCTGAAATTTTTTATATTGATGGATATAAATATACAACATACACAGTTGCAGACAAAGTCAAAAGATTAACTTTTAGTGGTAATTACATCTATACTAAGGAAGAAACCGATATACGAAATCGGCAGATTGTAACAGCAACAGGACAGATTATTGGCGGTATTTCACAGGATGCATCTGATTATGAAAAGGTGAAATATATATATGAGACGATTGTGAATCAGACAGAGTATGTTCTGAATGCACCGGATAATCAAAATATCTGTTCTGTTTTTTTGAGTCATCAATCTGTATGTCAGGGGTATGCCAAAGCAATGCAGTATCTGTTAAATCAAATGAATGTTCCAACTACAATAGTTGTCGGAACGGTAAAAAACGGTGAAGGACATGCCTGGAATCTGGTATTAATTGATGGAGCCTATTATTATGTGGATCCCACATGGGGTGATGCATATTATCTTTTGAGCAATCAGGATATGGAAAATACGAACAGTTCGACTCCTTCCATTAATTATGATTATCTTTGTGTTACAACACCACAGATTCAAGAAACACACACGATTAACAGTGTAGTTCCAATGCCGAATTGTGCAGATATGGCGGCCAATTATTATGTTATGGAAGGCGCATATTTTGTTGAGTATAATGAAGAAAAGATTCAGGATGTATTCAATAGAGCCAAGGAACAGCAAAAAGAAGCAGTGACATTAAAGTGCGCAACACAGGCAGTTTATGATGAAATGATAAACGAATTAATTACTAATCAGAAGGTTTTTAGCTTTTTCCCTAATCTGCAGGGGAGTGTTGCTTATACAACTTGTGAAGAACAAAGAAGTATTTCGTTCTGGCTATAGAAATTATTAAGAAATATGGTATAATAAACGAAATAGAGAATTAGGAGGCACGTTCATGGAAAAAGAAACAAATAGAAATACTTACGTGTTACAAGGCGATGAAAATATGGGATCTGTTCAGATAGCAGATGATGTTGTTGCCGTAATCGCTGGATTAGCAGCTACAGAAGTGGATGGAGTTTCTGCAATGGCAGGAAATATTACCAATGAGCTTATGAGTAAGGTTGGTGTTAAGAACCTTGCAAAAGGTGTTAAGGTTGAAATATATAATCAAAATGTCAAAGTTGAGTTGGCTGTTATGATGGAATATGGCTATAATATTCCGACTACCTGCAGTAAGGTTCAGGAAAAAGTCAAAACTACAATAGAAAACATGACAGGTCTTACTGTTACAGATGTAAATATCCGTATAGCCGGCGTGGATATGAAAAAGAGCAGACAATAATATGAGGTGTCTTTCTTTTGAGGAAAGGCACTTTGTTTTGTTTGAAAGAGTAGGAGTTTTTTAGAATGAACAGAAGAACATTACGAGAACAGATATTCAAATTGTTATTTCGAATTGAATTTAACAGCGCAGAAGAGATGAAGCAGCAGTGCGATTTTTTCTTTGAGGATAGCGATAATCCTACAAATGAAGAAGACATGAAGTATATCCAGGATAAGTACGATCAAGTGATTTCTCATTTGGCTCAAATTGATTCGTTAATTAATGAAAAAGCAAAAGGCTGGACGACAGAAAGAATGGGTAAAGTGGATTTGACGGTAATTCGTCTTGCAGTATACGAAATCCTATTTGATGATGATGTTCCTGCCGGAGTAGCCATTAATGAGGCAGTAGAACTTGCCAAGAAATTCGGACAAGATGAATCATATGGTTTCGTAAATGGGGTATTGGCTAAATTTGCATAAGATATAAGGGGTATTTCATGCAGAATGTATATACAGTTGCACAAGTGAATTCATATATCAAAAATATGTTTACCCAGGATTATCTGTTGCAGACTATTTCTGTCAAAGGCGAAATCAGTAATTGCAAGTATCATTCCTCGGGTCATATTTATTTTACATTAAAGGATAAGTTGAGCGTGATTGCCTGCGTAATGTTTGCAGGTAATCGTGCAGGCTTATCTTTTACTATAAAAGAAGGTATGCAGGTTGTTGTTACAGGCAATGTTGATACTTACGAACGTGATGGAAAATATCAGCTCTATGCCAAGAAAATTAGGCAGGATGGTTTGGGAGCTTTATACGAAGAGTTTGAACGTCGAAAAAGAGAACTCAGTGAAAGAGGTTTATTTGCACCGGAATATAAGCAGCCCCTTCCGCAATTCACAAAAGTACTGGGTGTAGTAACAGCACCAACAGGTGCTGCGATTCAGGATATTATCAGTATTTCTAAAAATCGTAATCCCTATATTCAAATTGTATTGTACCCGGCCATCGTACAGGGAGAAAATGCAGTTCCAAGCATTGTAAAAGGTATTAAAGCACTGGAAAAGTATGGTGTTGATGTTATGATAGTAGGAAGAGGGGGAGGCTCCATTGAGGATTTGTGGGCCTTTAATGAAGAAGAAGTTGCACAGGCAATCTTTGACTGCAGTATTCCTATTATTTCAGCAGTCGGTCATGAGACAGATACCACTATTGCAGATTTTACAGCCGATTTTAGAGCAGAAACGCCTTCTGCCGCAGCACAGATGGCAGTTAATGAAATTTCTTTATTAGATCAGAATTTATTGCAGTATCGGCAGACAATAGAACGCAATATGAAAAATGTAATATTGCAAAAGCAAATGGCACTGCAAAATAGATTGATGCTTCTAAAACGTTTAAGCCCTCAGGCAAAAATAAGAGAAAAACGTTTTGAGACCATACAATGGGAAGAACGTCTGCGGGAAGGAATGCAGGGCGTATTACAAAATAAGAAGAAAATGCTTGCTATTAATATAGAACGTATGAGAGGTGTGTCTCCACTTGATAAATTAAAGCAGGGCTTTACATTTATGGAAGATAGTCATGGACATAATGTCAGCGATATTAATATGGTAATGCCGGGAGATGCTATCACAGCATACGTAAAAAATGGTAAAATTCTTGCAACAGTAACAGGAAAAGAGGATGTAGCATGGGAGAAGAAAAAGAATTAACATTTGAAGAAATGATGGATTCTTTGGATATATGTGTGAAGGATTTGGAGTCAGATGAAATATCTTTGGAGGATTCTTTTCATATATATGAAAAAGGAATGCGCTTGATAAAGGAGTGTAACGAAAAAATTGATCGCGTAGAAAAGAAAGTTCTTATGTTAGATGAAGATGGTTCTACACAGGAAATGTAGTAAGCTTATACTCGCGGAGGTTTAAAATGGAATTTGTATCAGAGCAAAATGATAGAGTAACACAAATTGAGCAAATAATAAAAGCATATCTTCCAGAGGAAGAAGGGTATGCCAAAACAGTTATAGAAGCGATGAATTATAGTGTTTTGGCAGGTGGCAAACGATTACGTCCTATGTTAATGAATGAGACTTATCGGTTGTTTGGCGGCAATGGAAAAGAAATTGAGCCATTTATGTCTGCTATTGAAATGATTCATACCTATTCGCTTGTTCACGATGATTTGCCATGTATGGATAATGATGAATATAGACGTGGCAGAAAAACAACGCATGCGGTATATGGCGAGGGAATGGCGGTTCTTGCCGGAGATGCTTTACTGAATTTTGCTTTTGAAACAGCTTGCAAAGCATTTTCATATACACATAATCCACAAAAGGTAGGAAAGGCTCTTACAATTCTTGCCGGAAAAAGTGGAATTTATGGTATGATTGGTGGACAGACAGCAGATATTTTAGCTGAGAACAGTAAACCGGAAGATATTTCAGAGGATTTAATTTTATATATTCATGAACATAAAACAGCTGCATTAATTCAAAATGCAATGATGATTGGAGCCGTTCTAGCAGATGCCCCAGAAGAATCCATTAACATTATTGAGAAAATAGGATATAATATTGGCATCGCCTTTCAAATTCAGGATGATATTTTAGATATTACCAGTACCTTCCAGGAATTAGGAAAGCCAATAGGCAGTGACGAGAAAAATCACAAGGTCACATATGTTACGTTAAATGGTATAGATAAAGCGAAAAAAGATGCAGCGTGCTTATCAGAAGAGGCTGTATCGTTATTAGAGCAGTTGCCGGGCGAAAACAATTTTTTAAGAGAATTAATATTACATTTAATCAATAGGAAAAAGTGAGAAAAGAGGACATAAATTCATGCTTCTTGATCAAATAAAAAGAGCAAATGATATAAAAAATATTGATGCTGTGGATTATGAAAAGTTAGCACAGGAAATACGTGATTTTTTGATTGAAAAAATCTCTGTAACTGGTGGGCATCTTGGGTCAAATCTTGGAGCAGTTGAATTAACGATGGCGCTGCATCTGTCTTTAAATCTCCCTGATGACAAAATCATATGGGACGTAGGGCATCAATCCTATACACATAAAATACTGACGGGACGCAGGGATGGATTTGAAAGCCTGCGTAAATTTGGTGGTATGAGTGGATTTCCAAAACGAAAAGAAAGTGCATGTGACTGCTTTGATACCGGACACAGTTCCACGTCAATATCTGCAGGACTTGGACTTGTGCGTGCAAGAGAGTTAAAGGGTGAAAAAAACACCGTTGTTTCTGTTATTGGAGATGGTTCATTAACCGGCGGAATGGCATACGAAGCACTTAATAATGCTTCACGTATGGATACTAATTTTATTATTGTTTTAAATGATAATAATATGTCTATTTCAGAAAATGTTGGTGGAGTTAATAAATATCTGAACAATATTCGTACAGCAGATAATTACTTAAGTTTAAAAGAAGGAATTTATCAGTCACTTCTGAAAAAGAAACATGGTAATACGATCGTCGAAACGATAAGACGAACAAAAAGCAGCTTTAAACAATTAGTGATTCCGGGAATGTTTTTTGAAGACATGGGAATTACTTATTTGGGGCCAGTGGATGGACATGATATCAAGGCAATGATGCAGGTGTTTAAAGAAGCAAAAAGATGTAAGAGCGCTGTATTAGTTCATGTTTTAACACAAAAAGGAAAAGGCTATGAACCGGCACTTCGTCATCCGGCAAGATTTCATGGAGCAGAGCCATTTGATATTGAAACCGGTATCCCTAAGAACAAAAAAGAAAAAGCCAATTACACGGATGTTTTTTCAACGGTAATGGTAAAGCTTGGACATCGTAATGAAAATGTTGTAGCCATTACAGCCGCTATGCCGGATGGAACGGGACTTAAAAGATTTCATAATGTTTTTCCTGAACGCTTTTTTGATGTCGGAATTGCAGAACAACATGCAGTTACCTTTGCAGCAGGATTAGCAGCCGGCGGTATGATACCTATTGTGGCGGTTTATTCTTCTTTCTTACAGCGAGCATATGACCAGATACTTCATGATGTATGTATTCAGAATCTGCCGGTTATTTTTGCTATTGATCGAGCAGGCCTTGTAGGCAGTGATGGCGAAACACATCAGGGTATTTTTGATTTATCATATTTATCATCTATTCCCAATATGCATATTATGGCACCGAAAAACAAATGGGAACTTTCTGATATGATGAAGTTTGCAGTTAAATTTGGAGCTCCGATTGCAATACGATATCCAAGAGGGGAAGCCTATGATGGATTAGCAGAATACAGAACTCCCATAGTATATGGCAAGAGTGAGATGATAGTACAAGAAAAAAATATTGCTATTTTCGCAGTGGGAAGTATGGTTAAAACAGCTGTCAGTGTCAGAGAACAGTTAAAAGAAAAAGGATATTCCTGCTCTTTGATAAACGCCAGATTTGTAAAGCCAATTGATGAAGAAATGATACAGACACTTTCAAAAGAACACCGTATGATTGTTACAATGGAAGAAAATGTTGCAAGTGGTGGATTTGGAGAAAAAGTGAGAACTTATATTGATGAACACAATGTAAATATGGATGCGCTTCAGGTCTGCATACCGGATGAATATGTGGAACATGGTAATGTTGAGTTATTGAAAAAAGAGATTGGAATCGATGTGGAAACTATTGTAGACAGAACAATTTCCACATGGGAAAACTCAAAATAAAGAGCAGTCTGGAATGAGGATTATTTATGAAAGAACGGCTGGATGTACTTTTAGTGAACAATGGACTGGCACCATCAAGGGAAAAAGCAAAAGTTATTATTATGTCCGGAAATGTTTTTGTGAATGGACAAAGAGAAGATAAAGCCGGTACAAGTTTTGATGTCGAAAAATGTAAAATAGAAGTAAGAGGTACAACTTTAAAATATGTCAGTCGTGGTGGATTGAAATTGGAAAAAGCTATGCAGCAGTTCTCCTTTTCTCTAAAAGACTGTATATGCATGGATATTGGGGCATCTACCGGAGGTTTTACAGATTGTATGCTTCAAAACGGTGCAAAAAAGGTTTATTCGGTTGATGTCGGACACGGACAGCTTGACTGGAAGCTTCGTAATGATGAGAGAGTCGTTTGCATGGAAAAAACGAATTTCCGTTATATGCAGCCGGAGGATATCGAGGATGTACTTGATTTTGCATCGGTAGATGTTTCTTTTATTTCACTTACGAAGATTTTATTGCCGGCAAGAAAATTATTGGCAGATGAGGGTATGATGGTATGCCTGATTAAGCCACAGTTTGAAGCGGGACGTGAAAAGGTAGGGAAAAAGGGAGTTGTAAGAGATAAAAAGGTACACGAAGAGGTTATTCAAAAAATAGTTGTGTTTGCCACTCTTTGCGGGTTCGATATCTTGCAGATGACGTATTCTCCCATTAAAGGACCTGAAGGAAATATTGAATATCTGATTCATCTTAAGAAAAATTCGGCGTATAATAATAAAGTCAGTCAGTTATCAGAACACGATGCAGAACTTGAGTTAAAGAATAAATTAGATGGGCAAAATGATATAACAGATCAAGAAATGACAAATAAGATTGAGGAACTGGTAAACCTTGCACATGGAAGTCTTGATAAAGAAGAGTAAAGGATACATTTTATGAAGATGTTTTTAATCATAACCAATATTTCCAAAGATCCCGATTTAGAAATGACAAAGCAAATCATTTCATATATAGAAAGCAAAGGCGCCACAGCCAGTGTTATTGTTCGCCGTATTGGAGAGACAAAGGCGGAAAATGACAAAAATGAAATACCGGAGAATACTGAATGTATTCTTGTATTAGGCGGAGATGGTACGTTGCTACAGGCAGCAAGAGATACAGCTGGAATGAATATTCCGATTTTAGGAATAAATCTTGGAACATTGGGATTTTTAGCAGAAGTAGAAAAGAATCATGTGGAGAATGCCATTGATCGAATATTAAATGGAGAGTTTCAGACAGAGCAGCGAATGATGTTATGTGGAAGCGTTGTACATGATGGAATCGAGCAAAGAATATCTCCGGCATTAAATGACATTACGATTACACGTTGTGGTTCTTTACAGATTATTCGATTCAGCATTTATGTAAACCAGCAATTTCTATGTAAATTCAGCGCAGATGGAATGATTGTGGCAACACCAACAGGGTCGACAGGCTATAATATGTCTGCCGGAGGACCTATTGTGGAGCCGGGTGCAGGATTGATTGTTTTGACTCCAATATGTGCTCATACACTAAATTCCAGAAGTATTATATTACGTGCAGATGATGAAATCGTAATTCAGATTGATAAAGGACGTGATGGAACCAATCTTACGGTGGAAGCAAATGCAGATGGCAGTGAGAAAGTTACGATGGTAACAGGTGATAAGATTACAATTAAAAAATCAGAAAACACTACAAATATTGTAAAGCTAAGCCGTGTCAGCTTTTTAGAAACATTACATAGAAAAATGAGCGATGAATAAACAATTGCAAATGGGGGTAACGCTGTGAAAAAGAATAGACATGGAAGAATTATAGAATTAATTCAGGCATACGATATTGAAACACAGGATGAACTGGCAGACCGTCTGAGAGAAGATGGATATTGTGTTACACAGGCTACTGTTTCAAGAGATATTAGGGAATTAAAGCTTAGTAAGGTACCAATAGGGAATGGTAAACAAAAATACATTATAATCAATCATGATGATGCGCATCTGGCGGACAAATATATACGTGTTTTAAAGGATGGTTTTATATCCATGGATAATGCACAGAATATTTTAGTGGTTCGTACAGTTTCAGGTATGGCAATGGCAGTGGCAGCTGCACTGGATGCGATGAAGATGAGAGAAATTGTAGGAAGCATTGCAGGAGATGACACCATTATGATAGCGGTACGTACGACGCAGGAAACAAAAGAAGTCATGGAAAAAATCAGAGAGATTTTATAAACTATTACAACAGGAGAACACTTTTAAAGAACAATAGGAGTATGGGATGCTTATAAGTTTACATGTGAAGAATCTTGCACTCATTGAAGAGAGTGAAGTTTATTTTTTAGAAGGACTTAATATATTAACAGGAGAAACCGGAGCGGGTAAATCTATTATTATCGGCTCTATTCATCTTGCCCTGGGCGCTAAAGCAGGAAAAGAATGTATTCGTACCGGTGCCGAATATGCTCTGGTGGAACTCATTTTTTCCTCTGAAAAAAAAGAAGTACTGGAAAAAATGCAGGAACTTGAACTCCCAATGGAGTCCGATGGCACGATTTTAATCCAGAGAAAAATATTACCGGGAAGAAGCATCTGTAAAGTAAATGGAGAAACAATAGGAAGCAGACAACTAAAAGAGATTGCGTCTTTACTGATTGATATTCATGGACAGAATGATACGCAGACACTTTTAAATGTCAAACGTTACTCTGAGATTCTTGATGATTTTGCAGGAGAAGCCATTGATGAATTAAAGCGGGAAATGGCTGAAAAATATGATTCTTATATGGATTTAAAGAAAAAAATAAAAGAAGCAAAAGAACAGGAATCAAGCAGAGATAAGGAACTTGCCCTAGCCGAATTTGAAGTGCAGGAAATAAAGCAGGCCAATTTGCAGCCATCTGAAGATATTCATTTAGAAGAGCAATATCGTAAAATGAATAACAGCAAAAAAATTGCAGAGGCTATTGCTAAAGCAAATCAGGCAGTAGGTGGTGAAACTGATGGAAATGCAGGTGAACAGGTTTCTTATGCGTTAAGAGAATTAAAAAATGTATCATCATATGATCCTGAACTTACGGATTTAGAAGATGAACTGACACAAATTGACAATTTATTAAATGATTTTAATCGTCATATCACAGACTATCTGTCCGAACTTGAATTTGAACCCGAAGAATTCAGAATGGTAGAGAATCGTCTGGATGTTTGTAACCATATAAAGAGTAAATATGGTAATACGGTTGAAGAAGTACTTGCATATATGGAAAAGCAAAATGAAAAAATAGTACAGTTATCAGATTTGCAGGCATATATGGAATCTTTAAATCAAAAAATGATAGTGGCTGAAGAACAGGTAATGGATATAGCTGCGAAGTTATCAGAAATTAGAAATGAGTATGCTCGTATTTTGTCTTCCAAATTATCGGAAAATCTAAAGGATTTGAATTTTCTTAATGTAGAATTTAACGTTGATGTAGAAAGTGACAAGGAAAATTTGACTAGAGAAGGTATAGATTCGGTTGACTTTTTAGTGTCGTTTAATCCGGGAGAACCTATAAAATCATTAAGTCAGGTTGCAAGCGGTGGTGAATTATCACGTTTTATGCTTGCACTGAAATCCATTATGGCAGACAAAGAGCAGACACAGACTTTGATTTTTGATGAAATAGATGCCGGAATCAGTGGAAAGACAGCATGGAATGTTTCAGAAAAAATGGCATTACTTGGAAAAGAACATCAGTTAATTTGCATTACGCATCTTCCACAGATTGCTGCTATGGCGGATTCACATTTTGTAATTGAAAAAGAATTACAGGATAACAGTACTGTAACACAAATAAGAGAACTTAATGAGGAGGAAAGTCTTGGCGAAATCGCCCGTCTTTTAGGCACCTCACAAATTACACCAGCTGTTTTAGCCAATGCAAAAGAATTGAAAGAAATGGCAAATCATACAAAACGTTACTAAATAAAAACAGAATTGTTTCATATACTATGAAGGACCGTTTGCAGGTTTAGAGAAAGGCATGGTGATTTGTATATGAAACAAAAACTGTTGAATGAAAGATATATTCGATATCGAAAATTCCTATTACTGACGCTCTATTTATCAGCGTTTAGTCTTGTGGCCGTCTGGCTTTTTTCAATCTGGCTTAAAATCCCATCCAACATTCATATTAAATCAGGAACGAAACAGGAAGTAAATTTTGAAATTCCGGCAACAGGTGAAATCAAGCGAAATGTTTCCGCTATGTCAACAGCTGTATATGATGATACGGTAAAAGAAACGGTTACGACTATGAATGATTCGGTTTCTATCAATATGGCTGAAACTGTGACATTTTATGGAACCAGTGTGGATCAGTATACACTGAATGTAAAATTATTTGGTATCATTCCGTTTAAAACAGCGGAAGTATCTGTTATTAATGATATAAAAGTAATTCCGGTAGGAAAGCCTATCGGAATATATGTGAAAACAGATGGAATCCTTGTCTTAGAGACGGGTGAATTCAAGGGAAATGATGGACAGACGAAAGCCCCGGCAAAGGACTTGCTTCGTCCGGGAGATTATATTTTAAAATATAATGGAGAAGAAATTGAATTGAAAGCCACGTTAATGGAAGAAATTTCATTATCTAATGGAGACCCCATTATTTTGACAATACAAAGAGCGGAAGAAATTTTTGATTTAAAACTATATCCACAGAAAAATGAACAGGGTAATTATAAATTAGGTATTTGGATACGCGATAATGCACAAGGGGTTGGCACGATGACCTTTATTGATGAGGCAAACAGATTTGGGGCATTGGGTCATGAAATTAATGATGTTGATACGGCTACTTTAATGAAATTAAAGGGAGGCAGTCTTTATCGGACAGAAATTATTGCAGTAAAAAAAGGAGTCAGAGGAAACCAGGGAGAGATGACGGGTTTAATTGCTTATTCTGAAAAAAATAAAATTGGAGATATATTAAGTAATTCAAAACAGGGAATTTTTGGGATTGTAACAGAACAATTTCAAGATGAAGTGGAAGCTGACTATATAGATATTGCGCTAAAACAAGAGGTAATGTTAGGTCCTGCTAAGGTAATGTGTTGTGTAGATGATGAGACAAGATATTATGATGTGGAAATTAAAGAAATTCATTTGAATCATGATAATATTAACCGTGGAATTGAATTAGAAATTACGGATGAAGACCTTTTGTCAAAAACGGGAGGGATAATACAGGGTATGAGTGGAAGTCCAATCTTACAAAATGGAAAAATAATAGGGGCGGTTACCCACGTATTAGTCAACGATTCGACAAAAGGATATGGCATTTTTATCGAAGAGATGATGGAATGAGACATAAATTTTATACAAAAACACGATAATATATGCAATATCTTGTTTTTTGCGATAAGTAGCAGTTGAAAGAAAAATCCATATTCTTATATAATTAGTCTGCGATTGACATTGCAAAATGCTGAAAAACAAAAAAGCGGAGGAGATTATGGAACAGATGAATGTCACAACATCCAGAGATAACGAAAGAATGTTTAAAATACTAACAGATTTAATGAATACCGACAAGGAATTTCAAATTATGATTACAGTACCGTCTTCCAGTCATCAGACAGAAGAGATAATAAAGCCTAAAAATATATGGGAAAAAGAAGAAAGTAAGGTTTTCATGCAAGAACCTGTAAGAGCAAAAGAGCATGATTTGGAAAAAGATGTAACTGATACCATTCATGAAATTGGTGTACCGGCACATATCAAGGGATACCAATATTTAAGAGAGGCGATTATGATGGCGGTGGAAGATATAGATATGTTAAATTCCATTACAAAGATTTTATATCCTACGATAGCCAAAAAATTTGCAACAACACCAAGCCGAGTAGAAAGAGCAATACGCCATGCGATTGAGGTTGCCTGGAGCAGAGGGAGAATGGAAACACTTGATGCACTTTTTGGATACACGATCAATACCGGAAAAGGTAAACCGACCAATTCGGAATTTATTGCATTAATAGCAGATAAAATCAGATTACAGTATCGAAAATAAAAAAATGCAGCATGGAAATCCATGCTGCAAATTTTTTTATTTTTCTGTTATTTCACTATGCAGTTGCTGTAAGGATTTGATGTTGGAATCTCCGTTTTTAAGAACATAGAGAATTCCTTCTATAGTGGCCTTTGCAGCAGCAATGGTGGTTACGTATGGAATCTTGGCACGAATTGCTGATTTACGAAGATAACTGTCATCATTTGCACTTTCCTTGCCACTGGGGGAATTGACAATCATATCAATATCACCATTTGTTATTAAATCATTTATATTTGGACGACCTTCGTGCAGCTTGTTAACAAATTCTGCTTTGATACCGGCTTCCGTAATAATCTTATGTGTATTTCCGGTAGCTAATATTTTAAATCCAGCTTCATCAAAGAGCTTTGCAATTTCAACAACTTCCGGTTTGTCTTTTCGATTTACGGAAATGAGTACCGTGCCACTAAGTGGCAGTTTGGTCTGTGTTGCTTCCTGAGCTTTATAGAAGGCTTCTCCATAATAGGTAGATAATCCGAGTACCTCACCTGTTGAACGCATTTCCGGTCCTAAGACTGGATCTACTTCAGGGAACATGTTAAATGGGAAGACCGCTTCTTTTACTCCATAATATGGAATATGCTGTTCTTTTAGGTCGGCAACAGGAGATTTCCGTCCGGTAATCTCTGATGTAATAATGTCGGTTGCAAGAGGCACCATACGGATATTACATACTTTTGATACAAGCGGAACAGTACGGGAAGCACGAGGATTGGCTTCTAATACGAAGACTTTTCCGTTTTCAATTGCATACTGCATATTCATAAGACCTTTTACATGCATTTCTTCTGCAATTTTTTTTGTATATTCTTTAATTGTTTTAACGTTTTCTTCTGTAATATGAACAGATGGGATGATACATGCGGAATCACCGGAGTGGATACCTGCCAGTTCAATATGCTCCATAACAGCTGGAACAAAAGCATGTAAGCCATCACTGATAGCATCAGCTTCACATTCCAAAGCATGATTTAAAAATCTATCAATAAGAATAGGTCTGTCAGGAGTGACACCAACAGCAGCATTCATATAGTTTACCATACTCTCATCGTCATATACGACTTCCATTCCACGACCACCGAGAACATAGGAAGGACGAACCATAACAGGATATCCAATCTGTTTAGCAATGGCAAGAGCTTCCTCTACGGTAGTTGCCATGCCAGCTTCCGGCATCGGAATTTCAAGTTTGTCCATCATGGCACGGAATAAATCACGGTCTTCTGCTAAATCAATAACAGCAGGAGAGGTACCAAGAATTTTGACGCCGTTTTTCTCAAGCTCGGATGCAAGATTTAAAGGAGTCTGTCCACCAAATTGTGCAATGACACCAAGTGGTTGTTCTTTGTGGTATATGCTTAATACATCTTCTAAGGTGAGTGGTTCAAAATAAAGCTTGTCAGAGGTATCATAGTCAGTTGATACGGTTTCTGGATTACAATTGACAATGATGGTTTCAAAGCCTAATTTTTTCAAAGCAAGAGAAGCATGTACACAGCAGTAATCAAATTCAATACCTTGTCCGATACGATTTGGACCACCACCAAGAATCATAATTTTTGGCTTTTGGGTACTGATAGGATTCTTGTCTTCTGTGTTGTAGGAAGAGTAGTAGTATGCACTGTCTTTGGTGCCACTAACGTGTACGCCTTCCCAGGCTTCGGTAATTCCAAGTTCAATTCGTTTGTTACGAATGTCAGCTTCCGGAATTCCAAGAAGGATGCTTAAATATTTATCAGAAAAACCATTTTTCTTAGCGGACAAAAGTGCGTCATCGGATGGAAGAGAGCCTTTATATTGTTTTAGGGATTCTTCTTCTTCCACTAATTCCTGCATCTGTTTTACAAAATAATGTTTTACCTTGGTAATCTTGAAGATTTCATCTACGCTGGCTCCTTTTCGAAGTGCTTCGTACATAATGAAATGACGGTCACTTGATGGATGAGCTAACATAAGCATTAATTCTTCTTTTGTCTTTTTGTTATAATCTTTGGCATTGCCCAGACCATAACGTCCTGTTTCCAAACTGCGGATTGCTTTTTGGAAAGCTTCTTTGTATGTCTTACCAATACTCATGACTTCGCCGACAGCACGCATCTGTGTACCAAGAGTATCTTCAACACCTTTAAATTTTTCGAAAGCCCAGCGAGCGAATTTGATTACAACATAATCACCGTCCGGAACATATTTATCTAAGGTTCCATATTTACCGCATTCAATGTCCTTTAAAGTAAGACCGGCTGCTAACATGGCAGAAACAAGGGCAATTGGGAAGCCGGTTGCTTTGGATGCCAGAGCAGAAGAACGGGAGGTACGTGGATTGATTTCAATAACAACAATACGGTCGCTCACCGGGTCATGTGCAAACTGGACGTTTGTGCCACCAATAACCTGAACAGAATCAACGATACGATATGCCTGTTCCTGCAATCTTTGCTGAACTTCCTCAGAGATAGTGAGCATAGGGGCAGAACAGAAGGAATCGCCGGTATGAACACCAAGAGGGTCAATATTTTCAATAAAGCAGACGGTAATCATATTGCCTTCTGCGTCACGAACGATTTCAAGTTCGAGTTCTTCCCATCCAAGAATGGATTCTTCGACCAGAACCTGTCCAACAAGACTTGCCTGAAGGCCTCTTGCACAGACTGTTTTTAATTCTTCTTTATTATATACGAGCCCACCACCGGCTCCACCCATGGTGTATGCAGGACGAAGAACAACGGGATATCCGAGTTCATCCGCAATAGATAATGCTTCGTCTACACTGTAGGCAACTTCACTGCGTGCCATTTCAATGTTAATTGCATTCATTGATTTTTTAAATTCGATACGATCTTCACCACGTTCAATGGCATCTACCTGTACACCGATTACCTTTACATGGTATTTATCGAGTATTCCGGCTTTGGCAAGCTCAGAACAGAGGTTTAATCCGGACTGACCACCAAGGTTGGGCAATAATGCATCCGGTTTTTCTTTTGCAATGATCTGTTCCAGACGTTTTACGTTCAGTGGCTCGATATATGTCACATCTGCAGTTTCGGGATCAGTCATAATCGTGGCTGGATTTGAGTTCACCAATACGATTTCGTATCCTAATTTGCGAAGTGCCTTACAAGCCTGTGTTCCGGAATAGTCAAATTCACATGCCTGGCCTATAATAATTGGACCAGAACCAATGATTAGTACTTTGTTAATATCTTCTCTTTTTGGCATTGGATTCTCCTTTACTCATTTACATACT
>CAZAQH010000049.1:0-17443 GCA_964487395.1 uncultured Lachnospiraceae bacterium
GTATTATTCATAAGAATATGTCAATTGAAGCACAAGCAGAGGAAGTAGATAAAGTCAAACGTTCAGAAAATGGTGTTATTACCGATCCATTTTCATTAACTCCGGAACATACATTAAAGGATGCGGATGATCTTATGGCTAAGTTCCGTATTTCCGGCGTGCCTATTACAGAAGGTAAAAAATTAGTAGGTATTATCACTAACCGTGATTTGAAATTTGAAACTGATTTTTCCAAAAAAATTAGTGAGTCCATGACTTCAGATGGTCTTATTACAGCTAGAGAAGGTATTACATTAGAAGAAGCAAAACAGATTTTAGCAAAAGCCAGAAAAGAAAAGCTTCCTATTGTTGATGCTGATTTTAATTTAAAAGGACTTATTACTATTAAAGATATTGAAAAAACAATCAAATATCCGCTTGCAGCTAAGGATGAACAGGGACGTTTGCTTTGTGGTGCTGCAGTAGGTATTACTGCTAACGTATTAGAACGTGTTTCTGCTTTAGTAGATGCAAAGGTTGATGTTGTTGTATTAGATTCTGCACATGGTCATTCAGAGAATGTTATTCACTGCATTCAAATGATTAAAGAAAAATTCCCACAGTTACAGGTTATTGCAGGTAATGTAGCAACAGGTGAAGGAACAAAGGCATTAATTGAAGCTGGAGCCGATGCAGTTAAGGTTGGTATTGGTCCTGGTTCTATCTGTACCACACGTGTAGTAGCAGGTATTGGTGTTCCGCAGATATCAGCTATTATGGATAGTTATGCAGTTGCCAAAGAATATGGTATTCCAATCATTGCAGATGGTGGTATCAAATATTCAGGTGATGTTACAAAAGCAATTGCTGCAGGTGGCAATGTATGTATGATGGGCAGCATGTTTGCCGGATGTGATGAAAGTCCTGGAACATTTGAATTATTCCAGGGTAGAAAATACAAAGTATACCGTGGTATGGGCTCTATCGCCGGTATGGAAAATGGAAGCAAGGATCGTTATTTCCAGACGGATGCCAAGAAATTGGTTCCGGAAGGAGTAGAAGGTCGTGTTGCATATAAAGGAACAGTAGAAGATACTGTATTCCAGTTACTTGGTGGTCTGCGTTCCGGTATGGGATATTGTGGTGTTGAAAATATCGAGGATTTAAAAGAAAACGGTAAATTTGTTAAGATTACCGCAGCTTCCTTAAAAGAAAGTCATCCTCATGATATTCATATTACAAAAGAAGCACCTAACTATAGCGTGGATGAATAAAAGCCAAGCAGTTTATGTATAAAACAAGAGGAGGAATCAAACAAAACATGAACAAAGTAGAATTAATGCAAAAAGCAGTAGAAATCCGTAAGGGAATCGTAACGGCCGTACATTCTGCTAAATCCGGTCATCCGGGTGGATCTCTGTCTGCAGCTGATATTTTTACGTATCTTTATTTTGAAGAAATGAATATCGATCCTAAGAATCCCAAAATGGAAGGACGTGACCGTTTTGTACTTTCAAAAGGCCATGTTGCACCAGGATTATATTCAACACTTGCTAACCGTGGATATTTCCCGGTAGAAGATTTAAAAACACTTAGACATGTTGGTTCTTATTTACAGGGACATCCGGATATGAAACATATCCCTGGTGTTGATATGTCCAGCGGTTCTTTGGGACAGGGACTTTCAGCAGCAGTTGGAATGGCTCTTGCAGGAAAAATGAAAAAAGAAGACTATCGTGTATATTGTCTGTGTGGCGATGGAGAGATTCAGGAAGGCCAGATTTGGGAAGCTTCCATGTTCGCAGGACACAGAAAATTAGATAACCTTGTTGTAATCGTAGATAACAACAACCTTCAGATTGATGGTAAAATCTCAGACGTATGTTCACCATACCCAATCGATGAAAAATTCAAAGCATTTAACTTCCATGTAATTAATACAAATGGAAATGATTTTGATGAGTTGAAAAAAGCATTTGACGAAGCAAAAACCGTAAAGGGAATGCCATGTGCAATTATTGCAAAGACCACAAAAGGAAAAGGCGTTTCTTATATGGAAGACCAGGCTGGATGGCATGGTAAAGCTCCAAGTGATGAGGAGTATGCAATCGCAATGCAAGAATTAGAAAAGGCAGGTGAAGCAATATGTCAGAAGTAAAGAAAATTGCAACAAGAGAAAGTTATGGTAATGCATTAAAAGAACTTGGTGCTGAAAAAGAAAACCTCTTAGTTTTAGATGCCGATTTAGCTGGTGCTACCAAAACAGGCGTATTTCAGAAGGCATTTCCGGAAAGACATATTGACTGTGGTATTGCGGAAGCAAATATGACCGGTATTGCAGCAGGACTTTCCACATGTGGATACGTTCCATTTGCTTCTACCTTTGCAATGTTTGCATCAGGACGTGCATATGAGCAGGTTCGTAACTCAATCGGTTATCCACATTTAAATGTTAAAATAGCAGCAACACATGCCGGTATTTCTGTAGGTGAAGACGGTGCAACACATCAGTGTAACGAAGATCTTGCATTAATGCGTGAAATCCCTGGAATGGTAGTTTTGAATCCAAGTGATGATATTGAAGCAAAAGCAGCTGTAAGAGCAGCTTATGATTATGTTGGACCTGTTTATCTTCGTTTCGGAAGAGCAGCAGTACCTGTAATCAATGACAATGCAGATTATAAATTTGAAATTGGAAAAGGTATTACACTTCGTGAAGGAAAAGACATTTCCATTCTTGCAACCGGTATTGAAGTATCCGAGGCACTTGTTGCAGCAGATATGTTAAAAGCAGACGGAATTGAAGCTACTGTAATCAATATCCACACAATCAAACCACTTGATAAAGAATTAGTAATTAAGACTGCAAAATCAACCGGTAAAGTATTTACCGTAGAAGAACATTCTATTATTGGTGGACTTGGAAGTGCTGTTACAGAAGTGTTAAGTGAAGAATATCCGGTTAAAGCAGTTCGTATCGGTGTGAATGACGTATTTGGAGAATCAGGTCCTGCCGGTGAACTGATTAAGAAATATGAATTGGATGGTGAATCCATTTATATGAGAATCAAAAAAGAACTCGCAAAATAATTGTTACTGTTTATAGTAGCGAAGCATTGCTACAAAGACAGAATACAAAAGACTTAATGTTAAAAATGCATATAAGAAATGATAAAGCAGGAAGGATACAATCTTTTCTGCTTTTTCATTTATTTTTCCGACAAGCATTTCAAACAATCCAAATAACTTTTGGATGCCGATTGCTAAAAAGAACATAAAAGGAATTACAAGTGGCAGGAAATATCTTCCTTGTGGCTGAAATTCCCAGGTATAGGAATAATAGATAGCAAGAGCTGCAGGAATTATCATAGCAGCTATCATTGTTATAACGAAAGTTAAACGCTGTTTTTTTGAATAGTCAGGCATGAAAAGTGCTTTTATAGGAAGAATAAGTCCCAAAAGACCTGCAATGAACCAATATTTAAAGCTCATATAAATATAATGATGTGTTGGAATCAGCATAGGACCAAACATGGCAATAAAGCTTTTCCATACAAGAGTATAATAATCAGTGCCAAATATCATAGTAAGAACAGGAATGCCAAGACGCTGATAGGTATCACGCGTATAGGGATTGTATTCTTCGCGACAGGTTTGTGCTGCACAAATCTGTCTGGCATTTAATGCAAGAAAATCACCATCATAAAGAAGAGCATTACGGATAAACCACCAGGAAATTCCAAGCAGTACTAAAACTGTAATAAGAGCTCCTTTTTTGAAAAAAGAAGTGTAATTATATGAGGTTTTCTGTGTGGATGATTTTGTAAAAAATTGTACAATAAACATGAAAATGGCACACAGGATAATGCCGTAACAATTGTAATAAGATAACGCACACAAAATAATACCGATTGATAATTGTACGCAGGAGGACAGGGAATAATCATCCTTCATACCCTTTAATAAGGCATAAATAATAATTGCTACAGATAAAAGCCCCATGGAATCGGTATTTACATAGGTATGTATAAAAATATTCTGTGGTAGAAAGACAACGGCAAGTGTAAAAGCCCAGGATATTTTTTCACTCTTAAATAAAAGACGTGCAATTTTGCGAACATAAAAGGCCATAATCAGACCAAAGCATACATTTACCATACGTGCGATAATAAGCTGTGTTTCAAAGGAAAGAGACAGAAAAGAAAGGGCACGTAGCAAGTATCCTTCAATAATGTAGGTAAGCATGGGTTGAAAAGCATAAGAACCGCCATAACCGGCTATTATAACCTCGGGATTCGTGCCGGCAGGAAGTCCGCCATGCAGAAAAATAAAATTGACGATTTTATATCGATTTATTTCATCCGGGCCATCACCAAAAGGCTGTACCAGAACAAATGTTATCATACAGGCAAATGTAATAACCAGAAACAATATCATACGGATCATTTCACCGGAAATTTTTATTTTTTTCATAAGTAACCTCATATTTTATTTAATTATATTCTAATGGACAGTATAACAGAAATATTGTCAAAATGCACTCCTGCATTTTGTCGAAAAACTTTTACAGAAATCCCGAAATATGGTATGATTATCCTAATTGTTGGAATATGGGGAATTCCGAATTATCTTAATTACGTAACCTGGAGGCTACAGATGCAGAAAGAGGCAGAATTTTACCATTTTAATAAAGATAAAACGAAACGTTTTCTGAAAAAATATAGTGAATCCACTAATATTTATATCAGTAGCTACGACCATTATGGAACAATGTTGACGGATTTTAGTTGTAGTGAAGAGGAAAAGGATTTTCTTGATGAAATTGTTTCAGAGTTGCTTATAAAAGAGATATTGAGCAGAGTACTGGGCAATGGTCTGGAAGACCAGGTTATTGAAGATACAGGCATTGCCAATATCAAAGTTGCGGCAAGTGCATTAAAGCTGGATGGAAAATGCAAGATAGTCTGGTTTTTTTGTGGCGTAATTAACGATAAGAATGAACAATCAGAGACAATTCCCTTAACCAGAGCAACAACGCTTTCTAAATTCATGAAAGCAATTGATATATTACATGATGTTGGAACAGATTATTTAAAAACACAGTATTCGCTTGTACAAAAAGAAGAAGAACAACGCCAGACGATGTATTCTGCAAAGGAAATGGCTGAGTCACTTCGCAGAGTAGAAGCATTAACTGAGATACTCAAATACTTAGACAGCAACAAGACAATAGAAGCTATTATGTGTGATTTCCTTCAGATTACCTCTATTTATCTGGGGACACAATTAGCCAATATATTTAAGATTAACGAAATACCATTTGATGCAGATAATCCTGAAGAAATGAAGGAATCTATGGATGTAATGGCCCAGTGGCATGACAGTGGTGTGGCATCTGCTTTTGATAAGACTTTGAATCAGAAAAAGTGGGCTTTCTTAGAGGGTGGAAAACCGATTATTTTATCATCAGATTCTGCTTTTATTACAAGATTACAGGATGAGCATCCGGATTTTTCTGCGAATGCTATTGTTGCAATGCCGGTAACGATTGGTAATCATACGAATTTATATGCCTGCTATATTGAGACCAAAAACGAACGTACATGGCAGTTTGAAGAGATGCAGTTTTTAAGTGATGCAACACGCGTTCTTCAAAATATACTGGAAAGAAGAATCCAGAAGAATTCTCTTGCAAGTTCTTATGCATCTTTAGAAGAAATATTGGAGCATGTTGGCTGTGCAATTGTTGTAATTAATCCGACAGACAGAAATATTTTGTTTGAAAATCAGATTATGAAAAATGTATTCAAAACAGATTCCATGAATCCGGAACTTGAGACTATTTTATCTGAATCATCTGATGAAAAAAAAGAATTAGAGTTTTTTGACAGTAGTAGTGAGAAATGGTATGAGATACATCATAATAATATCAGCTGGGTAGATGGCAGACCGGTTGGTTTATTTGCCATTTATGACATGACCGATAAGAAAAGATATCAAAAAAGAATTGAACAGCAGGCATATACGGACTTCCTCACAGGCTTGTATAACCGTATGTGCTGTGAAAGAGATTTGGCAAGAATTATAGATGAGGCCAAGAAAATCAATGAAAAAGGCGCACTGTTATATTTGGATTTAGATGACTTCAAGCATATTAATGATGGATTGGGGCATCAATATGGAGATGTTCTGCTAAAATCAATCAGTGGTGCAGTGAGAAGAATTGAAGGTATAGAAGATACTTGTTATCGTATGGGTGGAGATGAATTTGTTATTGTAGTTCCGCCTCGAAGTTATCATTTCTTTGAAAAAATAATTGATGACATAAAAAGTGTATTTGAAAAGCCATGGTTTTTAAAGGATGCAGATTATTATTGTACAATGAGTATGGGTATTGTTACTTTCCCGGATGAAGGGGAAAGTGTTGAAGACTTGATTAAAAAAGCGGATATTGCTATGTATGAGGCTAAAAAAACCGGTAAGAACCGTGTAGCTAAGTATAATAGTGAGAATTTATCCAATTCCAATAAGCGTCTTGATATGGAAAAAAATATGAGAGATGCTACTGTAAATGGTTACCGGGAATTTGAGGTTTATTATCAGCCGATTATTGATATATTAAAGGATGGAACACCATGTACCGGAGCAGAAGCATTGATTCGCTGGAATAGTTCAGAACTTGGATTTATTAATCCCGGCGATTTTATTCCATTGGCAGAATATTTAGGACTTATTAATCCGATTGGTGATTATGTTTTACAGCAGGCTTGCCAGACATGCAAAGAATGGAATGAAAATGGACATCCTGAATTTAAAGTCAATGTCAATTTGTCAGTTGTTCAGCTGTTACAGAGTAATATCGTGGAGTTAGTCGAGGGAGCAGTAGAAAAATCAGGCATTAATCCTCGCAATTTGACGTTAGAGGTAACAGAAAGTCTTGCTATTAATGATATGGAACGAATGAAAGAGATTATGTCTAATATCAGAAAGCTGGGAGTTAGAATTGCGCTGGATGATTTTGGTACAGGTTATTCATCTTTGAATCATATTCGTGAAATACCATTAGACGTAATTAAGGTAGACCAGTCTTTTGTCAGAGAACTGGTAGAAGATGATTATTCAAAATCTTTTATTAAGATGGTAGCGGAATTGGCTGGGGCAATTGGCGTAAGCATCTGTGTAGAAGGAATTGAATCAAGGGAACAATACAAAGTATTAGAGGGAATGAACGTACGACTTGTGCAGGGATTTTATTTTGACCGTCCAATGCCAAAGTCAGAATTTGAAAAGAAATATGTTAATTTTAGTAATAAAGGGACAAAATCAAATATAAAGTAATTGGGAAGAAAAAATGGGGAAAAATGATAGTGACAGGTATGTAGAAAGCGAAATACCGAATATTAATGGATTTATTTTAGGTGATAGTGGCATTTTGTATAAAGAGGGGACAGGAGATTTTCTCTTTGATAATATTGAGAGTGTGTGGGAAGAATTTTACCAATATCTGAATAATTTAATAAGTCAAAATATGGACGAGACGGAGGAATTACAGGTTATTGGTGGTGAAATGTTGAAATGGGTGGAGAAAAGAGATGCGTTTGCGTTATCTGTTGTTCTCAAATCTCATCCCCATTTTATAGAAAAATATATTTTACGGACAGAAGAAAATGCAGAAGGTATTTCTGATAATTATTTATCGGACAATGCACACATGCTTTTGAATGCCCTGATAAAATCATAAATGGAGGCTTTACATGAGTAGCGAAAACAAGAATTTTATTGAACAGATGATTGATAAGGATTTGGCAGAAGGTGTGTATGATACGGTACATACCCGTTTTCCACCCGAACCCAACGGATATTTGCATATTGGACATGCAAAAAGTATTTTATTGAATTATGGACTTGCCAAGGAATATAGCGGTAAGTTTAATATGCGTTTTGATGATACGAATCCTACAAAGGAAAAAATCGAGTTCGTAGAATCCATAAAAAAGGATATCAGTTGGCTTGGAGCTGATTGGGAAGACCGCCTTTTTTTTGCATCCAACTATTTTGAGCAGATGTATGAAGGTGCAGTTAAGCTGATCAAAAAAGGGAAAGCATACGTTTCAGATTTATCTGCAGATGAAATTAGAGAATATAGAGGAACCTTGACTGAACCCGGTAAAAAAGATCCCGGAGCAGATAGAAGTATTGAGGAAAATCTTGCTTTATTTGAAGATATGAAAAATGATAAAGTGGAAGATGGTAAAAAGGTTCTGCGTGCAAGAATAGATATGTCTTCCCCTAATATGAATATGAGAGATCCTGTTATTTACCGTGTAGCACATATGACACATCATAATACAGGCGATAAATGGGTTATCTATCCAATGTATGATTTCGCTCATCCGATAGAAGATGCTATAGAAGGTATTACACATTCAATTTGCACACTTGAATTTGAAGATCACAGACCATTGTATGATTGGGTAGTAAGAGAACTTGAATATCCACATAAACCCAGACAGATTGAATTTGCCAAGTTGTATCTGACAAATGTTGTAACCGGTAAACGTTATATTAAAAAGTTAGTAGAAGATGGAATAGTAGATGGATGGGACGATCCCCGTCTTGTATCGATAGCTGCACTTAGAAGAAGAGGATTTACTCCGGAATCTATTAAAATGTTTGTTGATTTATGTGGCGTAAGCAAAAGTAATTCTTCCGTTGATTATGCAATGCTCGAATATTGTATAAGAGAAGATTTAAAATGTAAAAAGACAAGAATTATGGCAACACTTGATCCTGTTAAATTAATCATTGATAATTATCCGGAGGGTGAGACTGAAATGCTCACAGTACCAAACAATCTGGAAAATGAAGAATTAGGAACAAGACAAGTACCATTTTCAAGAGAGTTATACATTGACCGTGATGATTTTATGGAAGAGCCGGTTAAAAAATATTTCCGTCTGTATCCTGGCAATGAAGTAAGACTGATGTATGCTTATTTTGTTACCTGTACCGGATGTGTTAAGGATGAAAACGGCAAGGTAATCGAAGTACATTGTACGTATGATAAAGAGACAAAGAGTGGAAGTGGATTTACAGGCAGAAAAGTAAAAGGAACCATTCACTGGGTTCCGGTCAAAGAAGCAGTTCAGGCAGAAGTTCGTCTATATGAAAATATCATTGATGAAGAAAAAGGAGTTTATAATGAGGATGGAACACTTAATCTGAATCCTAATTCTATCAATGTAATTAAGAATTGTTATATTGAACCGGCTATTAAAGATGCTAAGGCATTTGATTCTTTTCAATTTGTTCGTCAGGGATATTTCTGTGTTGATTATAAGGATTCAAAGGCAGATGCACTTGTATTTAACCGCATTGTATCACTTAAGAGTTCATTTGTATTACCAAAGAAGGAAGAGGATTAAAGAATGGATGGTGGCATTTTTTCAGGATTAGAAGATATGGGATTGGGGAATCTTCAAAATGTAGATATTTTTAAAGACAATACGAAACACCCGGAATCGGAGCAGGAAAAATTAAAAGAGGCAGAAACTCTGCAAATTCACGAAGAAGATATGTTATTTGATAAAACGTATGACTGCCCTGTTTGCAATCACAAATTTAAAGCAAGAACATTAAGAACAGGTAAAGCTCGTTTATTAAGTACAGATATGGATTTAAGACCTAAATTTGAAGGAATAGAACCATTAAAATATGATGTTGTGTTATGCCCAAAATGTGGATTTACTGCATTAACCAGATATTTTGTTCCAATGCCTGCAGTACAGAGAAAAATGATTTTGGAAAAAATCACGGCAAATTTCAGACCCCAGATGGAAAGTGGAGAGACTTTTACATATGAAGAAGCCATTAATCGTTATAAACTTGCACTTGCTAATGCTGTTGTTAAAATGGGTCATGCAAGTGAGAAGGCATACATTTGTCTGCGTGCCGGCTGGCTGGTAAGAAGTTATATAGAGGAGTTGCTGGGAGAAGAGCAGATTGACATGCAAAAGGTAAAGCATGCAGAAGAATTACAGAATGAATTTCTAAAGAAAGCGTATGAAGGCTTTGTGAATGCACGTCAATCAGAAGGATTTCCAATGTGTGGAATGGATGAACCGACGGTAGATTATGTACTGGCTAATCTGGCTATGCGTTTTGGACATTATGATGTTGCTTCCAAGATGATTTCCAGTATGATGGTATCACCTTCCTGCAATAATAGAATGAAAGACAGATTTAGAGATTTGAAAGATGAATTAGTAAAACAGATGAAGGATTCACAGAACAAATAGGAGTTTCCATGAATGAATTGACAATTGAACTTTCAAATGATAATGGAAAACATTTGTATGAACAGATATACGAATATATAAAAAGGGAAATTGTAGAGGGCAGAATGTTGCAGAATGAAAAACTGCCCTCCACAAGGGCCCTTTCTTTGTATCTTCAGGTGTCAAGAAGTACTATTACACTGGCATATGAGCAGCTTTTGGCGGAAGGCTATATAGAAGCAAGGCAAGGAAGCGGGTATTTTGTCAGTAAAATTGATGAATTATATCGAGTAAGTTTTAAAAAGCAGATAAGTTCCAATGATAGGGATGAAAAAAAACATATAAGTTACCGATATGATTTTTCGCCGACGGCAGTGGATTTACGGGAGTTTCCGTATGCGGTGTGGAGAAAAATTACAAAGGACGTTTTAAATACATCGGAAAATGGATTGTTTTTACATGGAGATTTTCGTGGAGAAGAAAATTTGCGAGATGCAATTCGTGAATATCTTCATGCATCAAGAGGTGTAAATTGCGATATAGATCAGATTGTAATTGGCGCCGGAAATGACTACCTTTTAATGTTATTGCAGCTGCTTTTTTCAAAACAACATATGGTGGCATTTGAGGATCCAACCTATATAAAAGCATATCGCAATTTTTCCACTATGGGATATTCTGTTAAAACAGTTGAAATGGATCAAAATGGAATGAGAGTGGATGCACTCAAAGAAAGTGGGGCAACTATTGCCTATGTCATGCCATCCCATCAGTATCCGACAGGGATTGTTATGCCTATAGGACGAAGAATTGAACTCCTAAAATGGGCAGCAAAGCCAGACAGATACATTATTGAAGATGATTACGATAGTGAATTTCGCTATAAAGGCAAGCCGGTTCCATCGTTGCAGTCATCGGATACAATGGGAAAAGTGATTTATCTTGGAACATTTTCAAAAGCTATTGCACCGGCAATTCGTATCAGTTATATGGTATTACCAAAAGAATTATTAGAGCAATATAAAAAAGAAGGAGGCTTTTTATCTTCGACAGTACCAAGAATGGATCAACAGGTGTTATTCTCTTTTATGAAGGAAGGGTATTTTGAACGATATCTGAATCGCATGAGAAAAATATACAGAGTGAAACACGATTTGATTATGAATGCCTTACGCCCCTTTCAGGAAATGTTTGAAATTTCAGGGGAAAATGCAGGTCTGCATATTCTTCTTAGAGCAAAAACACAGATTAAAGAATCGGAATTGGTTTTAATGGCTATGGATGTGGGAGTTAAGGTGTATGGAATGTCGGAATATGAGATATTGCCAGAAGAAAAGCAAAGAAAGGCAACGGTTATATTAGGGTATGCAGGATTAACAGAAACAGAAATCAAGTCTGGTATTGATAAATTAAAAACAGCTTGGATACAATAAACATAATAATAGAAATAAAAAAGAAGTTGGGATATATTCCCAACTTCAATTATTTTAAATAAGACGTTTTAGAGCCTGACGTCATTTATTCCTATAAATTATCGGCTAAGCTTTGTATAATGACGCTTCGGTAGATCAGGCTGATAAGATTTGCATTTCATATCCTGTGGTAAATCTGAAGCCTTAGAGGTGTATTGTTTATAAAAGTGGATAACATAATATATACCTGCAGCAATAGCAGAAACAACTGCGAGGAAGAGGAAAAATCGTTTCAAAAACTTACACATAAAAATCTCCTTTCCAACGAAATTCAAATATCTACTACTATTGTAATACAGAGGAATAAAAAAGTAAATAACAAGCAAATTGGAAAAAATTGGTATTGCTGTTCACCAGGAAGCATGATATGATTAAAAATGACTATAAAAGTCAATGAAAAAAGAGGAAATGAAATTGAACGATAAATTTTTTGATTTAAAAAGAGAAAAACAGGACCGCATTATTAACGCATCTTTAAAAGTTTTTGCGGAAAATGGATATCGTCATGCAAGTACAGACGAAATGGTACGTGAGGCAGCTATTAGTAAGGGCCTTTTATTTCATTATTTCACAAGTAAAATGGGACTGTATTCATTCCTGTTTGACTATAGTGTAAAGTACATGCTTTTTGAATATTCCAGAGTAGTTGGGGATAAAGAAAAGGACTACTTTACGTTGCGTGAAAAAATGGAATCGGCAAAGCTTAATGTTCTTCGAAATTATCCTTATATGAATGAGTTTATTGAAAAAGGACTTGTTGAAAATCAATTAGATGTAATCGAAGAGACAGAAGAATCCAAGAATGCATATTTAGAGCAGATACAGCAGTACGCAAGTCAGGTTAAAACTCCCAAACTCAAACATGGTCTGACAGAAGACAGATTAAATAAAATGATTACGTATGTGGTGCAGGGACTTACAAGAGAACAGATGAATATGGGCTCTTACCAGCCGGAAATGCTATATCAGCAAATAAAAGACTATATGGATACACTTAAGAAAATGGCAATAGAATAAAAATCTCTGTGAAAAAATTTCACAGAGATTTTTTTACTTTTTCATTTTATATATCGGGTCTGCGGGGAATCCGCCTTTTAATTTCTGCATACAGTTTTGCAGAGCATCTTTTGAATTCTTCCAATCAGCATCTTTGTTACGATAATCAAATTTCTCAATAAGCCAGGAGACATCTTCATAAAGTCGATTCATATTATCTTCCATTAAGCTAAACATAGGAGGATAAAAAGCAGCTTTTTGCTTGTCATTTAAATGACTGTCAGCAAATTCGCATAAATCTTTAAAGTGAGGAAGACAAAATCCTTTGCTTTCGTCCACCTTTTTTTTGAAATCCTCATCTTTCAAATACAACTCAAAAAAAGTGTCAAGATATCGTCTATAATGTTCATCAAACTGGTCACAAATATAGCAGGTGGAATTGCGTTTGTTAATCCAGGAAACGACAGCATTCGAGGAAGGAGCATCAGTTTTTTTCTTCATAAAAAGAGAAGTAGAACCGGATGGAGAATAATGGTTCACGGCTCCTTTAAAATCATCGTTCATTTTTTTCATATGTGTTTTTAATATCCAGGCATTGCCCAGTGTGTTGCCATAGTCATACATTTTTTTGAAATGAGCACGGCAAAAACCGGCATTATCTGTTTTTTCTCTTACATCACTTTCCATATAAGAGGAACCGCCACCTAACACAAAATCCATCATATCCTGTTCGATTTTTCGTTCAATATAACAGAAAGGACATTCTTCATTGGCATTTACTGCATCATTTAAAGGAATGGTATATAATTTTTCTTTCACGTTTTGACTCCAATTCTGAGTAGAATAAAATTAATTATATCATAAATACATAGCTTTTTGTACGGGTTTAATTCAATCAAAAGATAAAGTGAGAAATTGATAAAACATTCTTGACGGATAGGTTTGAAACAATTACTATTATTTATAGGATTTTTACACGCTATACCATTCGTCCGGCGTGTATTTTTTTGGGTAGATACCCACTATAAATTTCTTATGGAGGAGAAAAATGAGTAAAGAAACAAAAGCAGTTGACAGTCAGGCTATTTATGATGCTAAAACGCTTGGCGTACCTAAAATGCTGATTCTTGGTATTCAGCATATGTTTGCAATGTTTGGTGCTACCGTTTTGGTACCGGCATTAACTGGTCTTAGTGTATCAGCAACATTATTATTTGCAGGAATTGGTACCTTGTTATTCCATTTTCTGGCAAAAGGAAAAGTACCGGCATTCCTTGGTTCTTCATTTGCATTTCTGGCAGGTTATTGGGCAATAGCACCAGACAAGGATCCAAAATTATTAGCTTATGCATGTTTTGGTGTTGCATGTGCAGGTATTCTTTATTTAGTCTTAGCCGCTTTTATTAAAGCATTCGGTGCTAAAAAAGTTATGAAGTATTTCCCACCTATCGTAACAGGTCCTATCATTATCGCAATCGGTTTAAATCTTTCCAAATCGGCAATTGAAAATTGTGCTACACATTGGTGGATTGCAGTACTTGCTATCATTGTTGTTATTGTATGTAATATCTGGGGCAAGGGAATGATAAAGATTATTCCAATTATCTTAGGCGTATTAGTGTCATACATTGTTGCAGCACTTACAGGAAATGTTGATTTTACAGCAGTAAAGGAAGCAGCATGGGTTGGACTTCCAATTAACTGGGATATGACAGTATTTGCTATTTTTAAAGAGCCGGATACCTCTCTTTTAATTACAGCAGCAATTACCATTATGCCAATTGCTCTTGCAACCATGGTAGAACATATTGGAGATATCTCTGCTATTTCTTCAACAGTTGGTAAAAACTACATCAAAGACCCGGGACTTCACAGAACTTTACTTGGTGATGGACTTGCAACTATCTTAGCTTCTTTATTTGGTGCACCGGCTAATACTACATACGGTGAAAATACAGGAGTTTTATCTTTGACAAAGGTTTATGATCCAAAGGTAATTCGTTTAGCAGCAGTTTTTGCTATTATTTTCTCCTTCTGTCCAAAGATTTCCGCATTAATCAGTTGTATGCCAGCAGCAACTATGGGTGGTGTATCACTTGTATTATACGGTATGATTTCAGCAGTTGGTGTTCGTAACGTGGTAGAAAATAAAGTAGACTTTTCCAAAAGTCGTAATATTATTATTGCAGCATTGATTTTGGTATTATCAATTGGTATCAACTACTCTACACTTGGAGCAATCAGCTTTACCATTGGAAGTGTTACCATCAGTTTATCAGGACTTGCAGTTGGTTCTTTAGTTGGTATTATCTTAAACGCAGTATTACCTGGAAAAGATTATGTTTATAATGATGAAAATCCGGATCCAACAGGCGTTAATTTTGAAGTATAAATAATTACAGAATATTCTATAACATAAAAGAGGATGGCCAGTTAATGGTCATCCTTTTTTGATATTATCAGATTAAAGTATTTTATAATATGCTTTTGATAATTCGGTTTTTACCAAGTTGTTTGGCCTGATACAGAGCTTTGTCGGCAGTTTGAATCCAGTTATCTGCAGATTGTCCGGTTTGCAGTGTTGCGATTCCACCACTGAAGGTTACTTTTTTCTTTTCACCAAAATCGAATTCTATAGCAGAAAAGGCAAGGCGTAATTCTTCAGCAAGGGAATAAGCAGCATCAAGCGTGCAATTTTGCATAATAAGTATGATTTCTTCACCACCATAACGGTATGCATTTACATCATGATTAGTAAAATGACGAATGTAATCGGATAATTGCATCAATACGTCATCACCACAGAGATGACCATATGTATCGTTAATGGATTTGAAATTATCAAGATCTAAGAGCAGTAACTGACAGTTATTATCGGTAAACTGCTTATCAATGCATTCTTTTATTTTTTCACCAAGAGCCATTCGGTTGTAGATTCCCATCAGTGGGTCAATGTGCATTTCTTCGATTAACATTTTTTCGCGTTTATTACTGCTGGCAATACTTTCAAATTGCTCATTTACATAGGAAATCATAAAGGATGCACCAATTTGTGAAACTAAAATGACAAGTGCAGCAAGTCCGGTATCGGAAAGCAGTTGAGGATCGCCTTTTCTCAATTCATTTGCACTCACAATGGATGCAAGACCAAGAGATACAAGTGATGCAATGGTAATGCCACCAGTTAGTTTGCGGTTAGCAAATATAACAGATACAAAAATAGAGATTACAGGCAGCATCAGAAGAGGACCATACACATAATGAATAAATTGCGTATTTGCACATAAAAAGTAAATCAGAATACATGAACAAATATTTTTTGCCCGATCTGATAATTTGGACGAATGAATATTGTAGTAGGTAACTATAATTACAATTAAATTAAGAGCGGATGGAATATAAATAAAACGAAACTGGTATAAGACATTAGGTAAAAATAAAGTCCGCGTTTGTGAATCTATCAGATAAATTACAACCTCGGTAATACTGCCAATGATTGCCAGAATGACGCATATTTTAAAAAGATTATAACGCCAGCGCTCATTTATTTTTTCTCTCAGTTTCGCTACTCTGTCGATATCATTTTCCATAAGAGCACCTCCGTAAAAAGATATAGTAATTATATCATATTTCTTGTATCAAAGGTACCAAATATCAGTCTTTATTCATGCTTTTTACTTCGTTATAAAAATCAAAAATGGTTTCATAGGTAAAAGTAGGTGGATAACAGGTATCAACAAGAACTTCTATACTGGCTTCCCCTGTTAACACAAGAGCGGTCTCAACATCGGCGTTAATTCCGCAGGCAATATCGGTATAGAGACGATCCCCTATAACGATGGTTTCTTCTTTTGAAAATCCTGACTTACGAATACAATATTCAACTACTTCCTTATTAGGCTTCCCAAGATAGATAGGGGCGCGGTCGGTAGTACTTTTCAACATATCACATATTGAGCCGCAATCCGGAACAAAGCCAAAATCAATCGGACAGCGTAAATCGGGATTGGTTGCATAATATGGTGCATCTATGGTCTCTAAGACTTCACTGGCTATAGTCAGTTTTTTATAATTTAATTCATTATCATATGCAACTACGATACAAGCGATTTTAGAATCAACTTGTTCTGTAATATGCAGTCCGTTTTTTCTTAATTCAGCAATAAAAGAAGAAGTTCCCAGTACATAAATAAGTTTATCCGCAAAATGTTCTTTTAATAATAAAAGAGTAATCATACCGGAGGTCACAAAATCTTCGCTTTCTGTGTCTAAAGAGAAACTTGATTTGAATTTCTCGACATAGTCAAGTCCGCTTTTTGTGGAATTATTTGTGATAAAATATGCTTTTCCATTAATGCTTTTTATATAATTAAGTAAGTCGCGTGAACCACGGTAAAGAGTGTCTCCAATTGCTAAAGTACCATCAATATCAAATAAAAATAACTTTTTGTTTTTCATCTATATAACCTTTCATGTTTTTCATAGTATTTCACTTTAGACATTATTCTATCATAGAAATTCAATTTATAAAAATTTTACACAAAGAAAGGTGAAAAAAAGAGGAATATTGTCGATAATATGTATTGAAAGTACTAGTTAATAAGTGCTAAAATGTAAACAGTTGAAAACTTGGGAAAATAGGACTAATTCAAAGAGTATTATAGCACTAGTATAGAATCTTTTAAATAACTGGACTATAATACTCTCCCATGATACAAT
>CAZAQH010000050.1:0-16886 GCA_964487395.1 uncultured Lachnospiraceae bacterium
ATTGGTTGCTCTTTCTTTTGCATCCTGTTCACGTACAGGAATTTTCTTCATTACGTCCATTATTTTATCCTCTCCCTGTATTAGTTATTACAGTTACCACATCCGCCGTGATGGGTATCTCCTTCTTTTTCCTTTAAGAATGCTCTTCCTTCTTCTGTCTTATATAATTGCTGACGTTTCATTGCTTCATCAAAATTAACTAAATGACCATCAAATTCCGGTCCGTCTACACATGCAAATTTGATTGCATCTCCTACTGTAACACGACATGCTCCACACATACCGGTTCCATCAACCATAATCGGATTCATGCTGACAATTGTTGGTATATTAAGTTCCTTGGTCAGCTTGCATACAAATTTCATCATAATCATTGGACCAATAGCAATACAAATATCATATTTATTTCCATCATTTACTAAATCTTCAATAGTCTTTGTAACCATACCGCTTCTTCCATAGGAACCATCATCAGTAGTTACATAAAGATTACCGGCAACCGCTTCCATCTCTTTTTCAAGAATAAGCAGATCTTTTGTCTTAGAACCAACAATAACATCTGCGTTTACTCCATTTTCATGAAGCCATTTAACCTGTGGATAAACAGGTGCTGTACCCACTCCACCTGCTACAAATAATATGTTTTTCTTTTTTAATTCATCTAATGGTTCACCAACCAATTCTGATGCACGTCCCAGTGGACCTACTACATCATGGAATGAATCACCGGTTTTTAATCCTGACATTATTCTGGTGCTTTCTCCAACAATCTGGAAAACTAATGTAACAGTACCCTTTTTTCTGTCATAATCACAAATAGTAAGCGGAATTCTCTCGCTGTCTTCATCTGTTCTTACGATTAAAAACTGACCGGGCATACATTTTTTTGCCACTCTTGCAGCTTCTACTTCCATCAGAAAAATATTTGTGGTTAATTCCTCTGCCTTTAAAATTTTATACATAACATCCTCCCACGATATCTTTAACTTTAGTGTGTTAAAGTCACTTTTTATATATTATAAAAAATCCATATAAAAATCAATAGTTATCTTTAAATTGGTTCAATGGAATAATTTCCATCTTCGTTTTTAGTTGCCTTATATACTCTGCCTTCCATAACATCAACGGCAAAAACATTTCCTGTCATATTTCTGGAAAAATTACCTTCCTGATAGTATTCATATATAAAGTATAATGTCTTATCATCAATATACCGCAGACAATTATAGACATAAATATTTTTTCCACTCATGTTTTCAAGATTGCCTTCTGCATCTAACAGACGATTTATTTCAACAAGTCGATATCTTACATTATTAATTGCATCTGTTGGACCATATTTCGATTTAATTGCCAGATGATATGTTTTTTGTACAACATCTCCCGATACACCTTCTTTACTAATTGAAGCAAACTTATAATTGCTGTCTCCTAAAGGCATAGGAATCGGTTCACCATATATAGAACTGTTTTCTGTTGGTGCCGAGCCATCTGTTGTGTAATAAACATTACAGTTTTCCGGTACATCCACCGTAATAAGCTGTGGCTTATAATAACTTCCATTATCTGGAGCAACCGAAGGTGCTGGTGGAATCTCAGCTTTTATTTCATATGTACTAGAGACAATATTACTACTGATTCCATAATCATTAATATAAACAGCCCTTACCGTATAATTTCCTTTTTTCAAAAAAATAGGTGCCGTGTATATAAGACTTCCTTTTCCGGGTGCTGAGCCATCCAATGTATAATAAATTTTTCCAAAGGAAGGACCAATCAGTTTTAAAGGAATTACCTCGTCATATTCCCCTGCTTCATGACTGAATTCCGGATTTTTAGCCATATAACCCGAAAAATCATTTTGAATTATTTCATTATTGGAATTCATAAGTAAATTATTAATAACATCATATTTTTCTTCACTTTCATATATATACACAAGCTGTGCATAAGCTAGTTGTATATAAGTAAAGTTGGATTCCTGCTGTTCTAAAGAAATAATATACAGGTATACTTTTTCTGCTTTATCGTTTTCTCCCATCTGCATATAACAATCTGCAAGTTCGATTCTATAATTCAAATTGTCTTCTTCGAGAAGAACAGCATTCTCATATAATTTAGCTGCTTCTGCATAATGTTTGTTATTATATTCTTCTGTTGCTTTAGTTTCCTGAAATGCTGCTGAATTATCCTTATAAATAAATGAACCAATAATAATTGCACCGATAAGAAGGAGAACAAAACAAATAATACTTCCCCAAATAATAATTCGTGATTTCTTATTGTGTTTTTTAACACTATGTACTGTAAACAGAATATCTTCTTCTGCACCAGAAGTAGACGGCAGCACTTCCATCGCCACCGTCGAAAGGGTTTCTTCTATGCTGTTTTCAATTTCCGGTTCAAAATCGGGCACAATATGTATTTCTTCTCCACACACTTCACAATACATATTCCCTTTTTTTAATTCCGTTCCACACTTTGGACATTTCATAAACAGCGATATCCTTCCTAAAACAATCCTGTAATTCGTCCTTCATCATTAACATCTATACTATATGCTGCCGGCTGTTTGGGTAATCCAGGCATTGTCATAACACTACCTGTTAATACGACAATAAATCCGGCTCCTGCAGATACGTATACTTCTCTTACTGTGATAGTAAAGCCTTCCGGTCTTCCGAGTTTTGTAGGATCATCTGACAAAGAATACTGTGTCTTTGCCATACATATTGGTAAATTATTATAGGAAAGCTCTGTAAGCTTCTTAATTTGATTTTCCGCTGCAGAAAAATAATTAACTCCATCTGCACCATATATTTCTCTTGCGATTGTCTCTATTTTCTGTTTTATGGATAATTCATCTTCATATATAACATGAAAGTTGCTTTTTTTGTTTTCTAAAGTATTAAGTACCATGTTGGCTAATTCAATTCCGCCTTCGCCACCCTTTTCCCAAACTTCAGATAAAGCAAAATCACAATTTCTGTCTTCACAGAATTGTTGTACAAATGATATTTCTTCTTTTGTATCTGTTATAAAAGAATTCAAAGTAACAATAACCGGAACATCATATTTTTGAAGATTTTCTATATGTTTTTCAAGATTTACAATACCCTTTTTAAGTGCATCTAAATTAGGAGTATTTAAATTTTCTTTTTTTATTTCACCATTGTACTTTAATGCTCTGATTGTAGCAACCAAAACAATTGCATCCGGTTTTAGACCTGCCATTCTGCATTTAATATCCAAGAATTTTTCAGCACCCAAATCAGCGCCAAAACCAGCTTCCGTAATAACATAATCTGCCATTTTTAATGCCGTCTTAGTAGCTCTGACCGAGTTACATCCATGTGCAATATTCGCAAATGGTCCACCATGTACAAGTGCAGGAGTATGTTCCAAAGTCTGAATTAAATTGGGCTTCATCGCATCTTTAAGCAGCGCTGCCATAGCTCCAACTGCTTTTAACTGAGAAGCAGTTACCGGTTCACCTGCAAAATTATATGCAACAACCATTCTGCCTAAACGTTTCTTTAAATCATCCATATCATCTGCCAGACATAATACAGCCATAATTTCAGATGCAACCGTAATAACAAAATGATCCTCTCTTACCGTGCCATCCGTCTTATTGCCAAGACCAACAACAATATTTCTAAGTACTCTGTCATTCATATCAAGACATCTTTTCCACACAACTTGTCTTGTATCAATCTGTAACTCATTTCCCTGTTGAATATGATTATCCAAAATAGCTGCAAGTAAATTGTTTGCAGATGTAATTGCATGAAAATCCCCTGTAAAATGAAGATTCAAATCTTCCATTGGAACAACCTGCGCATTACCGCCACCTGCCGCTCCACCTTTAATTCCAAAGCAAGGACCAAGGGATGGCTCTCTTAATGCAATAATTGCTTTTTTGTTCATTTTACCAAATGCCTGACCTAAACCAACTGTGGTAGTGGTTTTGCCTTCGCCTGCAGGAGTAGGATTAATTGCGGTTACAAGTATTAATTTGCCATTTTTATTATTCTTGATTCTCTTTAAATACTCGTCAGAAATTTTAGCTTTATATTTGCCATAAAGTTCTAATTCGTCCTTATCAAGACCAATTTTGCTGGCAACTTTTTCAATTGGCCAAAGTTCTGCTTCCTGTGCAATTTCAATGTCTGTTTTCATAACTTTTCTCCTCAGTCATTTATAAATATTCTTCAATATATTGCTCAAACTGTTCCATACTCATTAATACTTTTCTCGGCTTAGTACCTTCTTCTTCACCTACAACACCTGCTTCTGATAACTGATCCATTATACGCGCCGCACGATTAAAACCAATTTTAAATACTCTCTGTAACATACCAATAGAAGCCTTTTCTTTATCTATGATAAATTTCCCTGCTTCTATAAAATACTGGTCCTTTTCATTGCCACCTTCTGAATAACCACCACCTGATCCGGCTGAACTTTCCGAACCAAGACTTTTAATTTTTTCTTCAATATCTTCATTGTATGTATTACCTATTGCTTGATTTTTAAGGAAATCTACAACATTTGAAACCTCATTATCCGAAACAAATGCTCCTTGTATTCTTGCCGGTTTTGCATAGCCCTGCGGATAAAAAAGCATATCGCCCTTGCCAAGCAATTTTTCTGCACCATTCATATCAAGGATTGTACGCGAATCAACACCACTTGAAACTGCAAAAGCAACACGGCTTGGCATATTTGCCTTAATAAGTCCCGTAATAACATCAACCGAAGGTCTTTGTGTTGCAATAATCAAATGAATTCCTGCCGCTCTTGCTAACTGTGCCAGACGACATATAGATTCTTCAACTTCCTGGGCCGCAACCATCATCAAATCTGCCAACTCGTCAACAATGATAACAATCTGCGACATCTTTTCAGGTGCATCCGGATCATTTCTGTCCTTCATTGCCTGAACCTGTTTATTATATCCTTTTAAATCACGTACATTTAAATCTGCAAACTTTTTATATCGGTCTGTCATCTCTGCAACTCCCCAATGCAGAGCTGCCGCTGCTTTTTTAGGTTCCGTAACTACCGGAATAAGCAGGTGTGGTATACCATTGTAAACACTGAGTTCCACTACTTTTGGATCAACCATAATCAGTTTTACATCATCCGGATGAGCCTTATATAATATACTCATAATAATAGTATTAATACATACTGATTTACCGGAGCCGGTCGCACCGGCAATTAACATATGAGGCATTTTGGCAATATCTGCAACTACTACTTTTCCACTGATATCTTTTCCTACCGCAAACGCTATATCTGAATTGAAATCTTTGAATTCATTACTTTCAATCAATTCCCGCAAACCAACAGCACTGTTTTCTTTATTCGGAACTTCAATTCCAACTGCCGCTTTTCCTGGTATTGGTGCTTCTATACGAATATCCGTAGCCGCAAGATTTAACTTAATATCATCTGACAATCCAACGATTTTGCTTACTTTAACGCCTGTCTCCGGCTGTAATTCATAACGCGTAACCGAAGGTCCCTGGCTAATATCTGTAACCGTAACTTTAACTCCAAATGTATTTAATGTCTGTTGCAGTCTCAGTGCCGTCTCTTTTAACTGTTTGGGTGAATTGCCACTTCCTGATTTTTCAATTTTCTTTAAACATGATAATGGCGGAAAGCTATATTTTTTCTGTTGTCTTGAAATATTTTTCTTGATGTTTTCATTCACAAGCAGCTTGTCTTTTTCCGAAACAGGCAGTGCTGCCTTTGCACTAGGTCTTTCTCTTGCAGGAATCGGGGATATCACCTCGTCCTTATATGGTTCTGGTTCATTATCCTCAAAATGCATTTCTTCCATATCCTGTGATGAATCAGCAGAATGAATTCGTACATTAGCAAGTGAGTCAAATGGCTCCATATTTTTAGCAACCATTTTCTCTTTTTCTATTTCGTCAGGCATATCTTCCAATATAATTTCATGAATATCATCTCTTGCTGAATTTCTTTTTGCTTCATCCTTTAAAGTTGTATCAAGCATAACACCTGATACTTTTTTATTCATACGAAGTATCTTCTCAGCATCCTCCTGCATAGTCTGTTCTGACTTGATTCGATTATTTTCTTCTCTTCTCTTAGCTGCAAGTTCTTTTCTATATTGAGCATCTTCCTTAGCTGTCGAATATACCTTTTTACTATTTTCTTTTACTCCGGCAATTAACGATTTACCGGTAATAATAACTATGCAAATTAAAAATACAACAATTAAAACAAGTATTGTTCCTGCCATATCCAGAAAATGATACATTAAATATGCAAGTGAGCCGGCTAAAATGCCGCCACCCGTTCTATTTTCTGCACTATGCTTATAAAGTTCAATAGCAGAATATGTCTCCATTCCATTTAAAATTCCACAGGCAAGTTCTAATATTACACCTATCATAAAAAAAGCAACAATAGCTGCAACCATTTTTAAAATAGCAATATTATTCCCTTGATTTGAGATTCCAAATGCCATAGCAATAAATATTAGAATCGGAGCCACGTATGCCATCAGTCCAAAAATTCCAAACATAACAGTACTGACAGTATCACCTACCGGTCCGATAATTCCAAAATTACACAGAAATAAAAGAACGCCTAAAGCAAACACAATAATAAGTAATACTTCATTGCTTATAAAGCGTTCCTCGTCTGTTCTTTGTCTGGTCTGAGGTTTTTTCCCCGTACTCTTCTTTTTTGTCGTATTTGTTCTTCTTTTGCCTGAACCGGTTGACATAAATGCCTCCATTAACATTCATACATAATTGTTATAATTATATCACAATTCACCATTTCGGTCATCCGTTTTTCCGGTCATATCATAGATTTTTTTCATAGCATCCTTTATTCCGCCAACTTCATCAATAATTCCTTCTTCTACTGCCTCACTTCCTACAAGAATAGAGCCAACATCCTTAGTCAGAAAACCTGTTTCAAGCATTAATTCTTCAAATCTGTCTTCTTTTACTTTGCAGTGATTACATACAAAATTAACAATTCTATTTTGAATTTGTTTGAAATAATCAAAAGTCTGAGGTACACCAATTACCATTCCATTCATTCTAACAGGATGGATGACCATTGTTCCGGTTGGTACAATAAAAGAATAATCACTGCTTACGGCAATTGGAACCCCAATAGAATGACTTCCACCAAGTATTAATGTTACGGTTGGTTTACTTAGTGAAGCAATCATCTCTGCAATTGCAAGACCGGCTTCCACATCTCCTCCCATTGTATTCATTAAAATTAGCACACCTTCAATTTTTTTATTATCTTCAATTGTTGCAAGTTGAGGAATAATATGCTCATACTTTGTTGTTTTCGAATTATTACCAAGTACATCATGTCCTTCTATTTCTCCAATAATTGTCATAAGATAAATTTTTTTGTTTTCTTTATTTTCATTTAAAAACGCCTGTCCGTCTTCTCTGATTTTTTCCTCTTTATGTTCATACTGTTTGATTTTTTCTTCATTCTTTTCCATGCATTCCCTCCACCTTAAAATATAAAAAAGAATCCATATGATTAACTGATAATCACATGAATCCTTTATAGTCTTTACATTTTAATCAAATTTATGTATTAAACATCGTAAAACGCATTATCGTCTGTAATCTCCAAATCAAAATGCATTTTATCTTCTTCCGTCTTAAATCCATAATCCATTTCTTTTTTCTCATGTTTCTTAGGTAATGGAAGCGGATTTTCAATATAATTAATCTGCGGAATTATCTTTTCTTCTGTTTCTTCTATTTCTCTTGTTTCAACTGCAATTTCCACTTTATCTTCATTACTTTCTACAGGCAGTTCAACACTTTCCTCTTTTTTCTGTTCTTCTCTTATATTGTCAGTGACATCGGATAATACAAGATTTCTTACGCCTTCCCCTGCTATCGTCATAAAGCAGACAGCCAAAATAAAGTAATACCCAAAAGGAACCGCCGGATTAAAGAAAATTAAGAAAGCGACTGTAATAAAAGCAATAAACACAAAAAGATGCACTTCATCATGTTCTGTTTTTAAGTACATAATAATATAACTGATACATAATACTAAAAAAGCAAGAAGAAAATCTATTTCCAAAAAGTTCTGCATATAATCGAGTCTAAAATGAACTGCATATCTGTTAAGGAAATAATCTTCTATCCCATACAAGGAAATCGTTCCATTTAAAACGGTTGGCAAAAAGGCTACCAGGAAAAATCCGATCAAACTTCCTGCTATATTTAATCCAATATTGAAAGCCTTTTGTAGTCCATTTTTCAATTTCATTTCACTGCATACTATTATTGGTAAAAAAAGTAATACACTAAATGCATTATCATATCCGGCTAAAACGCCAAATAATAATGATATTATAAAGGAAAAAATAACCTTCCCTTTTCTGTTTTTTAGAATTCCTTGATAAAGGGATAATATCCAAATTGATATCATGAAAATCAAAAGTAAAAGTGTTGATATCTGTGATTCCAATACATCCCTAAAAAACATTGGCAATACCGCAAGTCCCAAAACTGCCATTAATGCCGGAACTCTGCCCGCAAGTCTTTTTATAGCAGCATATGCAAAAACAAAACTTAAAAATTGTAAAAAGGTTTGTAAAAACCATACTGCTATCCCCTTATTCCCAAGGAATAAGAAACAACTTGATAAAAGAGAAGCATATAATTGTGGGAGTGTCCATGCTGAAAATTCAAAATGATTCCCCTGTTCAATCATTGCATCATGAAATAACTGCAATGTCCTAAAATGATTTTCATCTATTTCAGGAATCAGCAAAATACGGAATAAAAAGAATAAAATACACAAAACAACAATCCCAATTACCGTATAAATTTTTTCTCTTTTTTCTCTTCCCCGATTACTCTTGCAGTTAACACCCCATTCTATTAGGCAAAAGAAAATCACAAGAACAAATGCACTGATTGCAATTATCCATTCGCTCTGTCTTACATTTACAAAACCAAGAAATTTTAAAAATGAAGACATCGAAAAATAAAAAATCACCGCAAAAGAACACGAAAAAAGGAACCATAACAAATAGCTAAACCATGTCTTCCTTACCCTCATATTCCTCTCCAATCTTAATTAATCTTAATATTCCATTGCCTGTTGTAAATCTCTAATAATATCATCTACATTTTCAATTCCGACTGACAAACGAATTAAATCAGGTGCAACACCTGCTTCCATGAGCTGTTCGTTTGACATCTGGCGATGTGTATGGCTTGCCGGATGCAAAACACAAGTTCTTGCATCTGCAACATGAGTAACAATTGCTGCCAGCTTTAAGTGATCCATCATAGCTCCTGCTGCACTTCTTCCGCCTTTTAATCCAAATGCAATAACACCGCAGCTGCCATTTGGCAAATATTTTTGGCCTAACTCATAATATTTATTACTCTTTAATCCCGGATAACTTACCCAGGCCACTTTATCATTTTTCTCTAAAAATTCAGCAATCTTCTGTGCATTAAAGCAATGTCTTTCCATACGAAGTGGTAGTGTTTCCAATCCGATATTTAATAAAAAGGCATTCTGTGGAGACTGAATAGAACCCAAATCTCTCATTATCTGTGCTGTTGCTTTTTGAATATATGCCATTTTACCAAATTTTTCAGCATATACAATTCCATGATAAGATTCATCCGGAGTGCATAATCCTTTGAATTTATCAGGGTATTTCATCCAGTCAAAATTACCGGAATCCACAATAGCACCACCTACTGTCATACCATGTCCATCCATATATTTAGTCGTTGAATGCGTAACAATATCGGCACCCCATTTAAATGGATTACAGTTAATCGGAGTAGCAAATGTATTATCAACAATTAATGGTACCTGATGATCATGTGCTGCTTTTGCAAACTTTTCAATATCGAGTACTATCATAGTTGGATTAGATATTGTCTCGGCAAACACGCATTTTGTATTGGGTTTAAATGCTTTAGATAATGTATCAATGTCATCATCCGGATCAACAACCGTACATTCAATTCCCATTTTTTTCATTGTAACGGTTAATAAATTATATGTGCCACCATATACAGAAGATGACATAATAACATGATCGCCGGCTTCACAAATATTGAAAACAGCAAAATAATTAGCAGCTTGTCCTGATGAAGTAAGCATTGCTGCAACTCCACCTTCCAACTCACAAATCTTTTTAGCGACAAAATCATTGGTTGGATTCTGTAATCTTGTATAGAAATAACCTTCTGCCTCTAAATCAAATAATTTACCCATCTGTTCTGAGGAATCGTATTTGAAAGTTGTGCTCTGGTATATTGGTAATATTCTTGGCTCACCATTTTTAGGTTTCCAGCCTGATTGAATGCATATTGTTTCTTTTTCATAATTCTCACTCATTTTATTATCCCCTTTGCTGTCTTTTATTCATCCCAGTTAGAATATACTGCCTGTACATCATCATCTTCATCTAATAAATCAAGGATTCTTTGAATGTTTTTAATTGCACTTTCATCTGTTAATTCTACATATGTCTGTGGAATCATAGTTACTTCACTTGATGCCATCTCAATTTTATTTTCTTTTAAGGCTTCCACTACACCATCAAGTGCATCTGGAGCTGTCAAAATTTCAAAACTATCTTCTTCTTCTGCAAAATCATCTGCGCCTGCATCTAATGCAATCATCATTAAATCATCTGCATCCATATCACATTCTTCTTTATCAATGATAATCTGTCCCTTTTCATCAAACATAAAAGATACGCATCCCGGTGTTCCAATGCTTCCCTGTCCTTTTGTAAATGCGCTTCTTATATTTGCTGCTGTACGGTTTTTATTATCTGTAAGAGTATTTACAATAACTGCAATTCCGTTTGGACCATAGCCTTCATATGTAATATATTCATAATTAACATTGCCGGCATCTCCTGCAGCTTTTTTGATTCCTCTTTCAATTGTATCGTTTGGCATATTGTTTGCTTTTGCTTTTGCAACTACCTGTGAAAGCTTAAAATTATTATTGATATCCGGTCCGCCTTCTTTAACTGCTACTGCAATTTCTCTTCCGAGAATCGTAAAAATTTTACCTTTTGCAGCATCATTTCTCTCCTTTTTATGCTTGATGTTAGCAAATTTTGAATGTCCTGACATAATACCTGTTTCTCCTTTAATCTTCTTTTTGTTCTTTTTCTTTTCCTTCAAAAGGCACATTGTCTTTTGAAAGTTTTGTTACTAAAACTCTTTGAATCATTTTATTCTCTACGGATATTACTTTGAAATTATATCCATCAATCGTAATATCAAAGCGATCTTTTTTATCCGGTATTTTTTCCATCTTAGAAATCAGAAAACCATTAATTGTCTCAAAATCATCTTCATTAAATGAAATTTGAAATCTTTTTTCTAACTCCTCAAGCGGTGTCATACCTTCTATAATATATTTGTTTTTTCCTTTTTCTTCTATATGACCTTCTTCCTCATCATATTCATCCATAATATTCCCGACAATTTCTTCCAGAATATCTTCCATGGCAATAAGACCGGACGTTTGTCCATATTCGTCTATAACAATAACCATCTGAAGGTTTGTGGACTGCATTGTCGAAAAAAGTGCGTCTAATTTTCTTGTCTCCGGGATGAATTTAGCTTCCCTTAAAAGACCATCAATCTCACCAACCATTTTTTTTGTACTGCTTTTTTGATTCCGAATACGAAGAGCATCTTTTAGATGCAGGATTCCAATGATATGATCCAGGTTCTCTTCATAAACCGGAAATCTGGAATTATTTTCGCTCAGCATAAAAGATATCGCATCTTCTAACTTCATAGATGCATCAATTGCCACAATATTACTGCGGTCAGTCATGATATCCTGTGCTTTTTTATCACCGAATTCAAAAATATTTGTAATCATTTCCGCTTCACTTGCTTCTATATATCCCTGCTCATGTCCTTCATTCACCATAGAAAGAATTTCGGCTTCAGCTGCTTTTTTTGCAAGCCTTCTTTCTCTAAAGAATGTCAGAACACGCTCCGTTATGTATAAAAGAAGATCTACCACTATTAAAATAATACAAATATTCAATATGGCCATAGGCCCGCCATCATCCATTTCTTATGCTCCTTACAAAATGTTATCTTATAGAATATACCATTTTGTAAAATAAACGTCAAGAAATCCACTGTTTTACAAATATATCGTTATTTGAGTTCAAGACTGATTTTTAAAGCTTCATTTACTCTTTTCATAATAGTTTCATCAAGATGACATACCTTATCTTTCAATCTTTTTTTATCAATTGTCCTTAGCTGTTCTAATAATATTACCGAATCTTTTACTATTTCGTATTGTTCACTGTTAAGTTCAATGTGTGTGGGCAGCTTTGCCTTATTTAGTTTGCTTGTAACCGCCGCACATATTATTGTCGGTGAATGTTTATTACCTATATCATTTTGTATAATTACAACCGGTCTTATTCCGCCCTGTTCCGAACCAATAACCGGGCGTAAATCGGCATAGTAAATATCTCCTCGTTTCACATTTTTCACATCCTTCTTACAATTTGGCAGTCAGCCATTTGTTGTACTCACAGTATTAACCAAATTATCGAAGGGTATTCTTTTATAAGATTTTTTCTATGGAAACATCTTTAAAATAATCTTTTGAATATATTTCTTTTTTATTTTTAATAAAGACTCTTGGTATTCTTTTTCCAAGGTCACAGGCAAGTTCATAATTAAAACGGGTTGAAAGTTCTCCTATTTCTTCCATTGTAATAGATAATTCACCATTTCCACCAATTAAAGTAACAAGGTCTCCTTCTTTAGCATCCTCTATATTTGTAACGTCCACCATGAACTGATCCATACAAACTCTACCAAGAATAGGTGCCTTTTTTCCTCGAATTAATACATATCCTTTTCCGGATAACATTCTCGGATAACCATCCCCATATCCAACCGGAATAGTCGCTATTTTTGTCGTGTCTGATGTAATAAAGGTTCCACCATAACTGACCGGTACTCCTGCCTCTACTTCTTTTATATAAGTAATATGACTTTCCAGGGTAAGAACAGGACGAAGGGGAACAATATCCTTTTTCACCTCATCAGATGGCCACAAACCATACAATGTAATTCCAGCTCTTACAAGATCGTCATTAGCTTCCTGCAATTCAACTATCCCAGCACTGTTTGAGCAATGCACAAGCGGAAATTGATATGAAAATTCTTGTTCACATTCTTTTACAAAACCATGAAATTTATCCATTTGAATATGTGCACTGGTTTTATCGCTTTCATCTGCTCTGGCAAAATGAGTAAAAATACCTTCCACAGAAATATTGGATAACGAAAGTGCTTTTTTTACAAATGCCTTGCCTTCATCATCCGGTCTGATTCCAATTCTTGACATACCGGTATCCACTTTAATATGAACATAACATATTTCTCCGGCTCTTTTTGCCGCTTCATTTATCTCGTTTAACATATCTTCCCTGAAAACTGCAGGTCTTATATCGTTTTTAACAATTTCATCATAAGAAGATGGAAAGGCATACCCCAAAATAAGTATCGGTTTTTTAATTGATTCATTCCGAAGCTGCATTGCTTCTTCCACTGTTGCAACCGCATATCCATATACATAATCCAGTTTTTCCATTTCCCATGCAATCGGAACTGCTCCATGACCGTAACCATCTGTTTTAATTACGCCCATTATTTTAGTTTCCGGTTTCAGATTGCTCTTCATCGCTTCTAAATTATCACAAATTGCATCTAAATCAATTTTGGCACATACTCTCTCATAATGTTTCATTTTGCTACCTCTTTTGTTTATTTCATTACATTATAGTATTGTTCAATAATATCACTTGCAATGCAAAAGGAATTACCGGTCTTTTTAGCTGCCAGTTCTCCTGCCTTACCATGAAGATACACTGATATGCAGACCGCATCAAAAATACTTTCTTTTTCACTTTTTTTATTTTGAATCTGTGCAGCAATAGATGCAATAAGTCCTGTCAAAACATCGCCACTTCCAGCCGTTGCCATGGCATCATTTCCGGTTAGATTTAAATAAATCGGCTCTTTTTCTTTGCAAATAATTGTTCTACAGTCCTTCAAAACTACAATACCTTGCACTTTACCAGAAAACTCTCTGCACAAATCTAATCTATTTAAAATGACTTCTTTTATATCTTTATGCATTAATCTGGAAAATTCTTTTATATGGGGTGTAAAAATCACGTCCCCTCTTTTTTCATTATCCTGTTGTCTTGCACATAATAAATCAAAAATGTCCTGTTGCTTAGCTAAAATTGTAATTGCATCTGCATCCAGTACAATGGATTTCTTTTCTGTTTTTAACACTTCTTTTAATATTTCACATGCCACTTCATCTGTTCCCATACCAGGACCTGCCGCAATTATATCGCACCAGTCAATTGCTTTTTTTAATTTGGGTATTGCATCTTCTTTTGTGGTATATGCATAAACAATTGCTTCTGGAATCATTTTCCTTATAATCTCTGCATTTTCATCCTCTGTGACCACACAAACCATTCCACAGCCACTTCTTAAAGATGATTCTGCACACAAAAGACTTGCACCGCTCATGTCATTTCTGCCTGCAATTATAAGCACTTTCCCAAATGTGCCTTTATTACCATATGGATCTCTTTTTAAATCAATTAAAGTATTTCCCGTCGTAGTAATATCATACGTGAACATTTCCGGATACGTTCCATAAAAAGAGTATTCATTAATTCCAATCTTTTCTTTTTTTATAATACCTACATATTTATTTGTTTCTCCTAAATACAATCCCCTTTTTATAAACCCAAAGGTAACCGTTATATCTGCCATAATAGCACAGCCTAATATATGTCCGGTAGAAGCATCTATTCCGGATGGAATATCAACACTGATTATATGGCTTTTTTTATTATTAATCTCTTGAATCAATTCCTTTAATTCACCATCAATAACTCTGTTTAACCCAACTCCAAAAATTCCATCGATAATAACCTCGTATTCCTTTTTGGGCATCTGATAAAAAAAAGGAATCTCATATAAAATTGCAATATTTTTCTGTTTTTCCAAACTTTCGTTGGTTTTATCCATACACACAAAAATATCAACATTAAAGCCAATTTCCTTTAATATTCTTCCGGTTGCAATTGCATCTGCACCATTGTTGCCACCTCCGGCAACAATAAGTATTGCAGACTTATGCTTTTGAATATCCTTTTTTTCATAATATCTAACAACTTCCCCTGCAACAGCATTGGCTGCCCTTTCTATTAAAACCGGTTGGGAAATACCAGTTTTTTCAATGGTATTATTATCGTATTTTTGCATTTCCTCTGTAGAAACAAGATATTCCATTTCCATCTGCTCACCCCTTTTGTCAAACGAACAGCCCTGAATCCAAAGGTCTTCAAGGCTGCGGTAAATCTTTTTCTAATGGATTATATTTCATATCGAATAAATCAATCACTTCTGCTCCAAATATATCATGCATATAGGCATAAAGATCATGATTTTCTAATTCCATTTCCTGTTTTCTTACTACATTTTTCTTTAACTCTATACGAATATTCTGAATCCATTCCGTTATCTCATTTAATGCCTGCTCGTTCTGATGTAACACATCGTAGCATATTTCCATTGTCTCGAGCATTAATTCACTATTAAGTGCATTAATCTGTCTTGGCAGTTCTAATAATTCTTCCTGATACTGCTCTAATTTATCATTGCATTCATTAATCAGACGCTTATTTTCTTCTATTGTCTTTTCGGAGGTTTTATCTTCTTCCTCCATAAGTGTCATGATTTCATCCATCATTTTTTTCTTTAACTTTTTTATATCTTTTGATTCGGTATTGCATTTTCCCTGGCGTCTTAACAATTCATTGAGTTTTTCCTCTTTCTCAATAATACTGTCTGTTTTCTCAATTTTCAAAAAGATAGTATGCCATTTATGGTCTAATGTAACAATGGGGATTTTCTTGCCACTTATAGCCGGTCTGTATTTCTCATCTATTCTTGACATTACTATCCCTCACTTTCTTTATTGATTTTCTATCTCTCTATTAATGTTATATGACAATCTCATCAAGCTATCTGACAAATGAACATTTTCTACCAGCACTTCATCCGGCACTTCAAGGTCGATATGAGCAAAATTCCATATTGCTTTGATTCCACAGTTAACCAGCTGTTCTGCAACCTTTACTGCCCCTGTTTTGGGAATGGTTAGAACTGCAATATCAATATTATTTTCTTTGATAAATAAAGGCATGTTGTCCATTGACTGTACTGAAATATTGCGAATTGTCTTGCCTATTACATCAGGATTAACATCGAAAATACCTTTAAATAAAAAACCTCTTTTTTCAAAATTCATATAATTAGCCAGTGCCTGCCCTAAATTACCGGCACCAATAATAATAAGATGATGCACTTTATTTAATCCAAGTATTTTACCGATTTCAACATAAAGATATTCTACATTATATCCATATCCCTGTTGTCCGAAACCACCAAAATTATTGAAATCCTGTCGTATCTGGGAAGCTGTTACTTTCATCAGCTTGCTTAATTCCTGTGAAGATATACGTTCTACCCCTTCATCTTTTAATTCCCCAAGATATCGAAAATACCGTGGCAATCTTGTAATTACAGCCTGAGAAATTTCCTTGTCTTCCATTGCTTTTTTCCTTCCCAAAAATATATTATAATTATAGTAGGTTGTTAAATTAATGTCAAATAATTGACATCCCAATTTATAGCCTGTAAACTACTTAACGTACGAATAAAATAGGCTCTCGGAATCTTGAGCCTGCCGACTAAGATTCAACAGTCGGTTGA
>CAZAQH010000051.1:0-14921 GCA_964487395.1 uncultured Lachnospiraceae bacterium
ATGTTCAGAGTAAGCTCTTTTTATTTATTTATTTGACTGTGAATAGTAACAAAAAAAGAGCTTTCCCAATTAGGAAAGCCCTTTATAATATTTAATTATGTAAATTCAATCTACTTTGCATTCTCATACCATATTCCGCCAATTACTCCCACTACAACAATGACAATAGCAATGATGCCCCATAAATCTAACTGCATATTCAATACCTCCCTATTTTTTTTACAAATTATGACTCTATGTACAATATGCAGCAAAGGTATTTTCCCGTGCAATTGTTTATATTAGTTCTTAACATTTTCTTAACCCTCAAAATGATTGCTGTTTTTTAAGTTAGGTATCATAATATATGTAGGGATTTTATGGTTTAGGAGGGCATACACTTGATAAGAAAAAAAAGAGTCATCAAGGATATTTTATTTACAATCATCACCATGGTCATTTCCACGGTTATTGCGGCAATTTTTTCCAAACTTGTCCCTGACAGTCTTGTAAACATTTCGTTAATTTATATATTATGTCTGATTGTTATTTCCCGGTACACTACCGGTTACATTTATGGAATCATTGCTTCCATATTTTGTGTCGTTTTTGTAAATTACTGTTTTACTTATCCTTATTTCGAAATAAATTTCACTCTGACGGGATATCCAATTACATTTCTTGCCATGTTATCCATTTCCACGATAACCAGTACAACGACCTCTCACATGATTAAGCAGTCGCAGATATTAGCTGAACGTGAAAAACAGTTAATGGAAGCTGATAAAGAAAAAATGCGTGCTAATCTGCTTCGAGCTGTTTCACATGATTTACGCACTCCTCTTACCAGTATTACAGGAGCTCTTTCCTCTTACATGGATGATGCATCCGGTTATACAGATGACGAAAAGGAAATGTTGATACATAATATTTATGATGATGCTAACTGGCTTCTCACTATGGTTGAAAATCTTTTATCCGTAACCAGAATCCAGAATGATTCTACTAATCTCAAAAAATCACTGGAAGCCGTGGAAGAAGTTATTTCTGAGTCTGTTTCCCGTTTGCAAAAAAGAATTCCAGATATAGATATCTGTGTTCACATACCGGATGAACTGATTGAACTTCCAATGGATGCCATGCTGATTGAACAGGTTATTATGAACTTCTTAGAAAACGCATATATGCATTCTGCTTCCTGCAAACCGATTGAATTGACTGTCACTCAAAATGATAAAGAGGTATCTTTTCATGTAAGAGATTACGGTGTTGGAATCGATAAGGATAAAATTGAATCTTTATTTGATGGTATTCCCTCTACGCAGGCTCTTACTGCCGACAGTAAAAAAGGCATGGGAATTGGTCTCTCCATTTGTAAGACAATTATTTTAGCCCATCACGGAAATATATCAGCACAGAATCATAAAAATGGTGCAGAATTTATTTTTTCATTACCCAGAAAGGAATAATTATGGCAACTACTAATACAATTCTCGTAATTGAAGATGAACGGAATATCAGCCGTTTTATTGCAAAGGCATTGACTGTAAATGGTTATCGCAGTGTATGTGCATATACCGGCAGTGAAGGTCTTTCCCTTATTTCCTCTGTATGTCCAGATGTAATTTTACTGGATTTAGGTCTTCCTGATATGGATGGAATCAATATTATAAAAAAAGTCCGTGAATGGTCTAGCAGTCCGATTATTGTCGTATCTGCAAGAAATCAGGAAAACGACAAAGTACAGGCCCTGGATATTGGTGCAGATGATTACATCACCAAACCTTTTGGTACAGGAGAACTGCTTGCACGAGTACGCACTTCCATCCGTCACAGCAATCGTCTTGCAAGTGATGGTGAACTGACTATTCGTCCTTATGAATCCGGTGGTTTAAAGATTGACTTTTCCAGTCATCTTATAACTTTAGATGGAGAACCCATCCATCTTACCCCTATAGAATATAAAATTATTGCTTACATAGCCAAACAATCCGGCAAGGTAGTAACACATAGTTCCATTATGCGTAATGTATGGGGTCCCTATATTGATGAAGACACTAAAATACTCCGTGTTAATATGGCTAATATCAGACGTAAAATAGAAAAAAACCCCGCCCAGCCTCAATACATTTTTACGGAAATCGGAGTTGGATACCGTATGTCTGATGGCTAAAGCAGGGTGTTAAAAGTATGTTAAGAAACATTTGAATTCCTTTTTCTTCGATTCCTATAATGCTAAGATTTGCATGCAGATAAATAAAAACTCTGCATGCAAATTTTATATTTAGGAGGAATACATACTTATGAATATTGGACTTATTATCTTAATGTTTATTGGCGGTGCAGCTGGTCTGCTTTCAACACTTTATCTGACATTAAGCATTCCCGTTGTTCTTATTTACAAAGTCTTTCGTAAAGTTCGTTACGGAATCTCTATGATGAATTAATATTATTTCAATAAATTCGATACGATTCCCATAACCAGACCCCCGGCAACAACCGATGCAATCTGACCGGATACATTTGCTCCGACAGCCTGCATAATGATTGTATTGCCGGGTTTTTCTTCCTGTGCCATTTTCTGAACAACTCTTGCCGACATAGGAAATGCAGAAATACCCGCTGCGCCTATCATCGGATTAATTTTCTCTTTGCGGAATAAATTGATGAATTTTGCAATTAATACTCCACCAATCGTGTCCATAAAGAATGCGAATAGGCCGATTGCCATAATAATCAATGTTTCAACTGTTACAAATCCTTCAGCTCTCATACTGAAAGAAATTGTAATTCCAAGTAAAAGAGTAATAAGCTTTGTTAATATGTTCTGTGCGGTATCGGATAAATCTCCTACCACTCCACTTTCTCTAAGTAAATTACCAAACATTAAAAATCCAACTAATGCAACAGATGTAGGTGCGATCAGGCCAACTATTAATGTTGTAATAATCGGGAACAAAATTAATGTGCGTCTAGAAACATCTTTGGTAGAATACGCCATTGAAATACAACGTTCTTTTTTAGTTGTAACAAGTTTAATTGCAAATGGCTGAATAATTGGAACGAGTGACATATAGGAATACGCCGCCACCGCAATTGCTCCTACATATTTTGAATGGAAGAATTGGGAAACAAGTATGGAAGTCGGGCCATCTGCTGCTCCGATCATTCCTATAGAAGCTGCATCTCTTAAATCAAATCCAAGAAGCATTGCAAGGAAAATTGCACATACGATACCCGATTGTGCAAACACTCCAAATATTGCCATAATGGGGTTAGTTAAAAGTGGTTTGAAATCAATCATCGCTCCAATTCCAATAAATAAAAGAATCGGCATTGCTTCTGAAGCTTCAATTCCTACATCATACATCCACTCGATGATTCCTGTTACTTTTCCAACACCTGCTATCTCCTGTGTGAGAACACCACTTAATGGCAGGTTAACCATTATGGCTCCAAAACCCATCGGAAGTAATAATGCTGGCTCATACTGTTTTTTGATTGCTAGGAAAATCAATGCTCCTCCTATGGCATACATTAAAATCTGCTGCCATGTAATCTGTAAAATACCCTGAATAAAATACTCCATTTTCATTTCTCCTATCTGTTTTACTTTTTTTGTAGTGAGTAGCATAAAAAATGAGACTCCCAACATTTTACGAAATGTAAAATGTTAAAAGTCTCGTTCTTTCATAGAAAGATGTACAACCACGATTTCGCATCGGGGTATGTTGATTGTACAATATAACTACTCCCTTTTAACTGTTATTATTCTATAATATCCCTTTATTAAAAGGAATTTTTATATTCTTTTCTTAACATCTTCTTAACTGTAATTACTTCAGTATTTCTCCCACTATTTTATTAACGACACTACCATCAGCTTTACCTTTTACAAGTGGCATAAGTTCTTTCATAACCTTGCCTTTATCTTTAACGGATGGTTCTTCAATTCCAAGTTTATTAAGCACTTCTGCAATTGCTGCATGAATCGCTTCTTCGCTCATCTCTTCCGGTGCAAATTCACTCAATACACGAAGTCTGTTATCACACTGTTCAATAATATCTGTTCTGTCAGCCGGTGCCAGTTCTCTTGTTTCTTTTGTCTGACGGATTTCTTTTTTAATAACTTCATTTTCTTCCTCTTCTGTCAAATCCGCACGTTTATCGATTGCCTTGTTTTTAAGGGAAGCTAAAAGCATAGACAAAGTATCTTTTCTGTCTTTATCCTTATCCTTCATAGCCTGTATCATTTGAGCCCGAATCTCGTCAATTTTACTCATTTTACTCCTCCGTTATCTTATTTATATTTTTTCATGGCAAAAATAGCAACCATAACTTTCTTTATAATACATGGGTACAATGTTTTCTGCTCCACAATAATCACATACCTGCAAGCGGTATCCATTTGGTACTCTGTCACCTTCCATTAAACGCGTAGCTAAAACAAGGGATTTATTCTGATGATCCTTAATAATCTGTCTGCTTCCTATGCTTCCTGTTTTCTGTGGTGCTGCCACCCTTGGCACATTTGATACTGATTCCTGCATAGGTGCTGCCGGAGTAAGGTCCATTGTCGGCCTTAATGTTGTCTTCGAAATCTGTTGCTGTGTATACTGAGTTGCATTAGGCTGTGTCGGTCTATTAACTGTTGCCGATGGTCTGTTATTTTGATTCTGCTGTCCCTGAGACTTCTTACTTGCTCTTACAAAAATAAATACAATATACACAATTGCTAATAATATTGATATAGAACCCATTCTCTTTTGCCTCTTTCCCTTCTACTTACTATATTCAATAATAAGTAGTTCAACGCTTAATACGTCATTTAATTTCCCTTTTTTTACAGCTTCATCTGCGTTTGCACAGGCTTCTAATGCTTTTCGTAAATCAGCCATTTTAAATTTTGCTGCCTGTTTTTCATACTTCTGAACAATATATGGTGAAAGATTTGTTTTTTCTCCAATTGTTTTGGGAGATAAACTCTTTTGCTGTAATTCCTTAACCTGCATCATCAGATTGAACTGTCTCGAAATCAATGCAAGAATGCCGAGCGGTGATTCTTTAAGCAGCAACAAATCATGATACATATCCAATGCTGTTTTTTGTCTTTTTTCTGCTATTGCCGCTACCATTTCAAAAATACGGTTGCTGATTCTCTGTGTGCATATTTCCTGAATGTCTTCCACTGATATTTCATTTTTTTTCAATGTATAGCAGAATAATTTTTCCAGTTCACTTCTGATATTTGCCATATCAGTTCCTGTTTTTTCAAGTAAAAGATTAAGTGCATTATCATTGATTGTCTTATTCTCTTTTTTAACGATTCCGACAATCCATCTTTTTAAAGTATTGTCATCCTGTGGGGCAAATTCACATGCCCTGCCTTTGTCTTTTATTACTTTGAATAATTTTGAACGCTTATCTACCTGTGCTTCTACCATTACAATAATAACAGACTCAGAAGGTGCCAATAAATATTCTGCAAGTCTTTCGCCACCCGATTTGCATAATCCGGAATCTTCAATAAAAATAATACGCTTATCCGCAAAAAAAGGTAGTGTTTCTGCTAAATCAATAATCTCGCCAACATTAATATCTTTTCCCTCAAAATAATGGTAGTTCATGGTATCATCTGCGGGTATAAGTACTTCTTTTAATTTGTCACGATACTGTTTGCGCAGATAATGTTCTTCTCCATAAAGCAGATATACCTGTTTAAATGTCTGGTTTTTGATATCCTGTGCTAATTGCTGCATCAATTCACCATAGAAACAGACTTGTGGGTCTGAAGCATCCCTTTCTTTGTACTATTCCTATTATATGTAAAAAAAGATTGAAATACAAGGGTTTATCCCCATCTGTAATGCCCTACTATTTTATAATTCCTTATTTCATTCTTCTCACGTGCGCTTTTTACGCCAGCATGAATAATAAAAGGAATACCATCTTTATTTCTTTTATCTGAGCATATAGCTATGTGTGATTCAAATACAACAATATCACCAGGCTGCCATTCCTGTGGATTATCAAAATCTGTTGGCAGGCTTACCGCTTTTCTATCAAAAAAAATCTTTAGATTTACCACTCTTCTAAAATCAATATTCGGATCCGGTTCTTCAATCGTAGTATATGCCTCTAAATTTCCAGCAATATCCTTATCTACCATATTTTTCATATTATAGCCACTGCCATCAAATGCTCTCCATATTACATCTGTACATGCTCCATATTCATCTGTTGGATATCCACCTTCGTAATATTTACTTTCATAAGGAGGATTTGTCGCTATGTAGGCTCTTGCACTTAACATGATATCTGTATAATCATCTATTCCGTCCGCATCACCATCATTTGTACTTATGATATCTGACATTCCAAAATCCTTGGCATAATAGACTTCTTTGGAATTATAGCTCTTTTTTACAAGAATAATACTACCCAGAATCAGTATTTCTGCAATTAATACTATTCTTGCCCATGTAGTTTTTTTCATGTTAAATGTTTCCTTCCGGTTTTACTGTATCCATTATATTGCACACTTCTTAAATTCATACAAAGACCTGTCTTAATTTTTTATGTATAAAGAAAAGAAGATATTAAAAACAGTTGAAATCTATTTTATGAAACAATATAATATTACCGTTGTGTCTTGCTTTTTTTAGGGAGGTATATTACAGACGATGAATACAAATAGAAAAATTGCCTTTACGAATGGTATTCGTGATGGTATTCCGATAGCACTTGGTTATTTCGCTGTTTCCTTTACACTTGGAATTGCTGCAAAAAATGCCGGTTTTACTCCATTACAGGCAATGATTGTCAGTTTTACAAATAATGCCTCTGCCGGAGAGTTTGCAGGCTTTACTTTGATTAGTGCCGGAGCCGGCTATATCGAACTTGCTGCCATGATTTTTGTTGCAAATGCCAGATACTTATTAATGTCGTGTGCACTTTCGCAGAAATTATCACCGGATACCCCATTAATTCATCGTTTACTGATTGGGTATGATGTCACAGATGAAATCTTTGGAATCTGTATTAATTCACCAGGTAAACTGAATCCCTTTTATGCCTATGGTGCCATGTCGGTTGCTATTCCCGGCTGGTCAATCGGAACCTTCTTAGGTGTGTTAATGGGTAATATTCTTCCACTTAATATCGTAAATGCTCTAAGTGTTGGTTTATTTGGAATGTTTATCGCTATTATCATTCCACCCGCCAGAAAAAATAAAATCATAGCAGGACTTGTAGCCATCTCTATGGCTCTAAGCTTTGTATTTTCAAAGCTTCCTGTTATTTATACTATTCCATCCGGAACCAGAATCATTATTCTGACTGTTTTATTGTCGGCTGCTGCTGCTCTTATATTCCCGGTCAAGGAAGAAGGTGCAACAAATGAAGCATAATATATATATTTACATGTTAATTATGGCAGGTGTTAGTTACATAATCCGTGTACTGCCTTTGACTCTCATTCGAAAAGAAATAAAAAGCACTTTTATCCGTTCCTTTTTATTTTATGTACCATATGTAACGCTTGCAGTTATGACATTTCCTGCTATTCTTTCCGCAACAGGAAGTCCCCTATCTGCTGCAATTGCCTTCATTGTGGCAATTTTATTAGCTTGGTTTGGTGCCAGTTTGTTTACGGTTTCTGTCCTGGCATGTATTATGGTATTTATTGTGGAATTATTTTTATAAAAATATAAATCCGGTTTGTCTGTATGACCAAACCGGATTTGTTTTTATTGTTTATTTGTTTTTTTTGCAAATCTCACAATTTCCTTTTTCCATGCAGGACTGGCATCCGCCTTTTGTCTCCATGTTTCCCCCACACGAAGGACATCCTCCACGTTTATGCATACGTATCATATAGCGAATGGAAAAAAATATCCAGACTGCAATTCCAATTAATACAAGAATACTTAATAAATCCATATCATTCCCTTCATTTCTAAAAAGGCTACATCAACCCCATAAGATTTCCACAAATATGAACTAATAGTGCAACAAGCCATGCAATGACACACTGCATCACAACGACACAAACAGCCCATTTTCCACCCAATTCTCTTTTTACAGCAGCAATTGCTGCTACACACGGTGTATATAATAATGAAAAAATAAGAAATACAAATGCTGTTAACGGAGTAAACATAGTGGACAAGGCTCCAACCTGACCATTCATTAATACGGTTAAAGTACTTACTACACTCTCTTTAGCAGTAAATCCTGTAATCAGTGCAGTCGATATTTTCCAGTCTCCAAAACCAAGTGGTGCAAATATTGGAGAAACCAGTGTGCCAATCATGGCAAGCAGACTGTCTGCCGAATCACTTACTACGTTTAATCTGGTGTCAAAAGTCTGTAAAAACCATATTATAATAGAAGCTAAAAAGATAACCGTAAATGCCTTTGTAATAAAATCCTTGGCTTTCTCCCCGATTAACTGCGTAACGCTTTTGGGACTTGGCATTCTGTAATTGGGAAGTTCCATAACAAACGGAACCGGTTCTCCCTTAAACTTGGTTGATTTTAAAATCAGGGCATATAAAATGGCTACCACAATTCCAATTAAATATAAACTAATCATGACAAGTCCACCATGATGCGGGAAAAATGCTGCCGTAAACAATGCATAAATAGGTAATTTAGCAGAACAGCTCATAAATGGTGTTAGAAATATCGTCATTTTACGATCTCTGTCTGAAGGCAGTGTTCTCGTTGCCATAATGGCTGGAACCGAACAACCAAATCCAATCAACATAGGAACAAAACTGCGTCCCGATAAACCGATTTTACGAAGTAACTTATCCATTACAAATGCAATTCGTGCCATATATCCACTATCCTCTAATATAGATAGGAAGAAAAATAATACAACAATAATTGGCAAGAAGCTTAACACACTTCCAACACCTGCAAAGATTCCATCTATTAAAAGAGAATGTACCACTGCATTCATTCCATATAAAGTAAGTCCTTTATCACACACATCCGTAAGCCAGCCAATTCCAATATCCATAAGATTTGACAAAAACGAGCCAATGACTGAGAAAGTCAACCAAAAAATCACTGCCATAATCCCGATAAACGAGGGAATTGCCGTATATTTACCAGTCAGTATTTTATCAATGGCAACACTTCGTTTATGTTCTTTACTCTCCTGCGGTTTTACAACCGTTTCCTGACAGACGCTTTCAATAAATCGGAAACGCATATCAGCAAGTGCAGCTTCTCTGTCTTTTCCGCTTTCCTGTTCCATCTGGGAAATGATATGCTCAAGCATTTCTTCTTCATTTTCCTGTAACTTTAACTGTTTTAAAATGGGAGCATCGCCTTCCACCAGCTTGGTTGCGGCAAAACGAAGCGGAATCCCTGCTCTTTTTGCATGGTCTTCTATTAAATGAATAATGGCATGAATACATCTGTGTACTGCACCATTATCTTCTCCATTTTCATCACAAAAATCCTTGCGTCCCGGTCTTTCTCTATATTTTGTGACATGCATGGCATGTTCTATTAATTCATCAATACCTTCATTTTTAGATGCCGATATTGGAATAACCGGAATTCCTAATAATTCTTCTAATCGGTTAATCATGATGGTTCCACCATTTTCACGAACTTCATCCATCATATTAAGAGCCAGTACCATTGGGATATCTAATTCAATTAACTGAAGAGTTAAGTATAGATTACGTTCAATATTCGTCGCATCAATAATATTGATAACCCCTTTGGGCCGGTTATTTAACAGAAATTCTCGTGTTACAATTTCTTCGCTTGTATATGGTGAAAGTGAATATATGCCTGGTAAATCCGTAACATTTGTATTGGAATGATTACGAATGACTCCATCTTTACGATCTACTGTGACTCCCGGGAAATTGCCTACGTGCTGATTGGAACCGGTCAACTGGTTAAACAATGTTGTCTTACCACAATTCTGATTACCTGCAAGAGCAAAGGTTAGAATCTCATCATCCCTAAGTTCCTGTCCCTGTTGTTTTACATGAAATTTACCAAGTTCTCCGACACCTGGATGGGCTACCGACTTTAATCTGTTTCTAGTCCGCGTACATTCATGCATATCATGAACGTCATCTACTGTAATAAAGCCCGCATCTGCCTGACGAAGTGTCAGTTCATATCCGCGTACTCTAATCTCAATTGGATCTCCCATTGGTGCCATTTTTACAACCGTCACCTCAGTTCCAGGGGTTAATCCCATATCCAGTATATGTTTTCTTAATGCTTTGTCATTACAATCAACTGCCTGAATCACGGCATCTTTACCGATTGCCAATTTTGCAAGTGTCATGTTATGCCTCCTTCATTTTCTCTTTTTTTGCCTGTCGTCTTGCGTTCATATAAAGTTCTTCTGTTGCTATTGATAATTTTGTAATTACATCCCGCTTATGTATCGGATAACACCAGTAACTGTCTTCATTCGTTGAAATGTCAACACAGTCTCCTTTTTTCTTATAATCGTACTCAACATGCATACTTTCCAGTTCGATTGGATTTTTGTGTATGGTAATTGCTTTGCCATATGATATTCCCTTTATGTTTGTTCCATTCATATTTTGAGTGAGAATCCCGTCCGGCTGGTGAATAAAGCCTTTTGCATTTGGCAGTGTATCAATCCGAACCTTATCTTCAAAAGAATACGTGCCATTTTCTATTTCACTTCGTACATTTTCTCTCTCCCATTTAAACCAGTCCGGAATATGGCTAAATTCTGTCTCACCCTGTAAAGACTTTAATTCACCCAGTGTTGTCATTTCCCATTCTTTCTTACAATGTTCGCACCAAAGTTTTATACCGCTTGAATACATCTGAAATTCCGTTTTGCAATGTGGACACTGATATAAAATACTGTGCAGTCCTTCTGCTCTTTTTGGGTCATCAATGACAAGGTTGTTTTCTTTTTGATATTTAAAATCATCATAAACAAAGGCTTTACGAATTCGCTTATTAATTTCTGACACGGATAATGTTTTTATTTCTTCTTTATCGACTATCTGAGTCATGGTTACGAAAACAGGATTATGCTTATTAATCTTATTCCACTGAGGACATGATACGAAGTTGCCCTTCTGGTTAATAACAACAATCGGTACCTTCATCATTTTACACATTTTGGCAAGAGAATCCGGTAAAAAAGAGGTTGTTCCATCTAAGGAATAGCGTGCTTCCGGATACAGAACAAAAATGGTATGCAATTCTTCCAAACAATAACGAATATTTCGAAGCAGATATAAATCTTTAATGAATTTTCTTTTTCCCAGTACACCAAGATTACGCATGATAAATTCCGTATAATCATGAAAGCCCTCCAGTGTCATAACATTATTCACCTGATAAGGGTCTGTCAGTTTCAACATAATATTGAAATCTACCATGGAACCATGGGTTGATAATAAAAGATATGGGGGTTTTAGATTTTCCATATTTATTTTTTCATATGTAAATCCTCTTTTTTTCAAATCCGGCCAGGATAATACTCTTTTAGCCATTGTCATCAAAAAGGTGGGACGCTTGGGAAGTTTCTTAAAATCAAAAGGTTTATTATTTTTCATTTGTATATTTTCCTTGTCCAAGTTTATATAAATTGATTATACCATACTGCATCAAAAAAGGGGCTGTAAAACGCCCCTTTTCTATCATCTTTATTTGATTACTTTTATCCAGCCTTCAGGTGCTTTAATCTTGCCCATCTGAATACCGGTTAAGGTATCATATAGTTTCTGAATGGTAGGTCCCATCTGTGTCATTCCACTTGGTAAGCAGATTTCTTTACCGTGGTCTACAATTTTTCCAACCGGTGAAATAACTGCTGCTGTACCACACAGTCCACATTCTGCCATATCCTTTAATTCATCAACATATACTTCTCTCTCTTCTGCCTCAAGTCCTAAATATTCCTTTGCGACATGAATAAGAGAACGTCTGGTAATGGATGGAAGAATACTGTCTGACTTAGGAGTAACTACTTTATTGTCTTTTGTAACGAATAAGAAGTTAGCACCACCTGTTTCCTCAACCTTTGTTCTTGTCTTAGGGTCTAAGTACATATTCTCATCAAAACCTTCTTTATGTGCTGTTACAATTGCATGTAAACTCATTGCATAGTTAAGTCCTGCCTTGATATTACCGGTACCACATGGTGCTGCACGGTCAAAATTACTTATTTTAATCGTTAATGGCTTTACTCCACCTTTAAAATATGGTCCAACCGGAGTAGCAAATACCCTGAACTGATAATCATCAGCCGGTTTAACTCCAATAACCGGATTAATACCAAACATATATGGACGAAGATATAAGGTTGCTCCTGAGCCGTATGGTGGAACAAAATCTTCATTTGCTGCAACTACTTTTTCAATTGCATCCAAGAATCTGTCTTTAGGGAAAATCGGCATCTCAAGTCTGGCTGCTGACTGTTCCATTCTCTCTGCATTTAAGTCCGGACGAAATACTACAATATGGCCATCTTCTGTTGTATAAGCTTTCATACCTTCAAATACAGTCTGTGCATACTGTAAAACACCGGCACATTCACTCATGGTAATCATGTCGTCTTCTGTAATACGACCCTCGTCCCATTTACCATTTGTAAAGTCAGATACATATCTTTTATCTGTCTTTACATAACCAAAGCCAAGATTAGCCCAATCGATATTCCTTTTTTCCATAACCATTCCTTCTTTCTGCTGCCACAGCAACCTTTCATAACAATTGAAAATATTTTAATACAATTATGTTAAAAATTCAATACTCCAATCCCTTTCCTTATAATTCCCCGGCGTGATGCCATATTCTCTTTTAAAGCAGTTAATATAATGTGTCTCGGAACAAAAAGCCAGGTTATAGCTAATCAAATGATATGGTATTCCCTGTAAAAGCATGGCTTTAGAAGCCTCCAGTTTTTCACGCATAATATAAGAGTGAAGTGTGCTGCCTGTTTCTTTTTTAAATAGGATGGAAAGATAATCTCTAGAGACACCCAGTCTTTCTGCCAGTTGTGCAATGGTAAGGCGTTCATGCAAATGTATATGGATGTAATGCATGCATTTGCGGATAATAGGTGACGTGATTGCATGCTCTTTTGATTTTACAACTTTTTCCACAAGTTCTTCTGCCTTATCCTTTAAATATGCTACACATGTTTCCATATTGTTCATTTCGTCAACACGGCAAATATACACATCACTTAAATTGAACGCATCCGTTTCATCCAGACCTCCCAGTATGGCATAATGAATCGCCACTGAAATAGTTGCCACCGCCCAATATTTCATCTGCCTTAAACTATTGCCGGATAACTTTCCTATTACAAAACCATTTTCCATATACTGCTCAATGGCTGTTATAAGTGCGGACTGATTTCCCTCTTTTATGGCATGATAAACTGCCATCTCCCATTGAAATGGTGTATGCGTAATTCCCGTCTCACGCTGCTCATATATCATATTATCCGACTCTGGCAAAATATTAATCTTCATATTATTTTCTTTCATAATTTTTATTATAATACAATATTTTTTAAATTTATATAATAAATATGATATTCAGGTGAAAATTCCTTTGGTATCCTAAAATTAGAAGAGGGAACAGCAGTGCAAACGTGCCGAACATGGTTGTATCATCTGGAGAGACAATTTAGATGGATTAGATGTTTCGCAATTATCTTGATGTGTATATGGTATGAAAGGAGAAGAAGATGCTTAATCTAAGTAAGGAAGATAAAATAAAACTTGTTACCGGTAAAGGTGCCTGGCATACAGATGACTGTAATGGTCAATTTCCATCCGTTCTGATGGCTGACGGTCCTCATGGACTTCGCATTCCACTTGCCGATGGTGTTAACCAAAACAACTCAAGCCTTGTGTCTACCTGCTATCCAACCGCCAGTGCACTGGCTTTAAGCTGGGATTTGGATGCAGTGACACTGATGGCAGATGCTTATGCAAAAGAAGCCATACATACTGATGTCGATATTGTACTTGGTCTCGGTGTAAATATAAAACGCTCTCCACTGTGTGGTCGTAATTTTGAATACTATTCAGAAGATCCATACCTTAGTGGGATGTTTGCAACGACATTTATCAATACCATGCAGAGCCATGGTGTTGGTGTATCCTTAAAACATTTTGCCGGAAACAATCAGGAAACTCATAGACAGACACAAAACAGTCAGATTGATGAACGGGCTCTTCGTGAAATCTATCTTGCCGCCTTTGAAATGGCAGTAAAAAAATCATCTCCGCTTACTATCATGGCTTCCCATAATCGTTTAAATGGAGCCTATGCCTGTGCAAATAAAAGATTACTCACTGATATTCTCCGTGACGAATGGGGGTATGACGGAACTGTCATTTCTGATTGGGGTGCCTCCATTCATCTTCCTTACTGCATTCATGCCGGAATGGATTTGGAAATGCCGGATAATCACGGCATTCACGAACATTTTTTGATATCTGCTCTAAAAGAAGAAAAACAGGTTTCACCGGAAGATTTAGACCGGGCTGCCTTTCATGTAACAAAACTAATAGAATATAAAATGACACAGAATGCTATTTCAAAAGGAAAACGTCTTGACTATTATAGTCAAGGTCCTCACGAACTGGCTATTGAACTTGCCGCAAAATCCGCAGTTCTATTAAAAAATGATGGCATGCTCCCTCTTTCTACCAACCAGGAAATTTTGGTAATTGGTGATTTGGCCCTTAATATGAGATTTCAGGGAGGCGGTAGCAGCCATATTACAACCATTGCCGTACAAAATGCCATTGACAGTCTAAAAACAGTTGGATATAAGGTATTATTTGAAAGTACGATTGAGACGTTCAACGATCTGTTTAAAAGGGCGGAATTGAGTGGAAACCGCATCATCGTTTGTAAGACCTATAACCTGAGTGATATCAAAATAT
>CAZAQH010000052.1:0-14895 GCA_964487395.1 uncultured Lachnospiraceae bacterium
TTTGATGACTGCGATATAGAGTCAGGATTTTTAGGCTATCAGGATGCTAAGACCGATGAAGAAAAATTTGATGTTTTTTGCGACTTGATGAGACAGGATAGTGATAATACGGTTGAAAAAATATACGTTTATGCAACCAAAGATTTTGCAGAAGAGAATCTTTTGCCGGATGAAGATATGTCAGCACTGCTTACCAACCTGCAAAACGCTAAGGCAGTAAGCGATACGCCAAGTGGTGATGTTACTCATTATATGGCAGTTTCCACAGATGGAACTATCGTAAAGTTTTCTGTTTATGGAGAAAAATATGTATCAATTAATGATATTGGTACCATATATTCATTTTAGTTAAGTAGATAAACAGAGTAGTCAAATTGCTTACTCTGTTTTTTGTATGGAAGGAATGCTGAGCAGTAAACCAACGACAGCAGATAAGACACCAATAATCAGCATGACATTTACACCAGGACCGTCTAAAATCACACCACCAATAAGACTTGCAATTACACCACTTAAGGTAATGGCACCAGCCATAAAAGCCTGCCCTTTTACTAAATCAGAAGAACCAATCGTCTGGTTGACATAATAAATAGAAGCCGGAATAAACATGGCATATGCGGTAAACTGGAATAACTGTGCTATGTATATCATCCATACATTGGTAGACACGAGCGTTATCACTGCCTTTACTAAGAAGAAAAAGAACGTTGATTTTAATATCGTAGAACAGCGCATCTTTTTGGAAAGAGGCATAAATAATGTCATGGCTGGAAGTTCCACAAATGCAGCAAGTGCAATGGCAGTTCCCATATCCTTTGTATTACCACCGATAGATTCAATGACCTGAATAAAATAATTATTAATCATGGTATGTGAACAAAAAGTAATCGCTACGGCTAAAATGAGCAGTACAAAGCGTTTGTATTTTTTTGCAAATTGAATAACATTTAAAGCCTTAGGAGCCGGTTCGGGGCTTGGTGAGACTTCTTCTAAGGAGTTATCCGTACTGGATGCTTCTGCCAAAGATTCCTTTTTATTATGTGTAAAAGAAAACGTAAACATTGTAAATATGAGGAACATTACAACGGAAGCTACCTGTGTACTGCCTGGTCCAAAGTGTTCAACAAAGACACCGACAATATATGAAAAAATAGCAAAAGAAAAGGAACCAATTCCTCTTGCAAGACCAAAATTAAGCGGAATTCCCTTATTAATCATATTCATTCCAAGTGCACTCGTTAACGGCTGCAACGTGAAAAGAATAGTCAGTTCCAGTACAAGCAAAATAGCAAGAATCAGAATCATATCAGGAATCAGACATACAATGGCCGTTATAACACAGGCAATTAAGGACAATAGTGCAATTAAGTTCTTAAGAGTAATTTTTTTTGTGGTATCAGCAAATGATGCAATAGCCGGCTGTAAAAAAACAGCAAATACATTAGCCAGTGCCAATACGATACCTATCTGGGAATTACTGAAATTCCTGGATAATAGAAAGACAGATGCAAAACTGCAGCTGCTACAGTATATAGGCCAGTAAGACCCTTGAATAGCAGAATATTTAATCGTATATTTTGTAGATTCTTTTTTTATATTCACGTAATTTCTCCAATCGTTATTAACATTCTATATAAAATATATCAGTAAAAGAAGAAAAAAGAAATAAAATAAAACTAAAATACAAGTATGTAAACTTTTCTTTGTAAATATGATTAAACAAAGTTGCTAATTTTTGTAATTTTTGCTAGTTTTTTTAGCATTTGTTTACATTAAATTCTTTTTAACGTATACTATCATTAAAGTATTTTAGTACTAGCTACTAAGGAGGAACTTCATTATGGGTAAATTACTGAAACATAAATTCTCTGCAAAGAAAACAGAGGATAATAGTAATGAGAATATAGAGAACATTAAAAAAGAAAAAAAGCCGGGTAAGCTTAAATTTAAGTTACCTAAAAAGTCAAAATCAGACAAGGCAGAGCAGACTGTGACAGAATCTGTAAAAAAGAAGTCCAAAATCCGCATCAATGCGTTCAAGAAAAAAATAGAACAGCAGCAGGATAAAGTGGATAAGGGAGCTAAGCCGGTTAAAAAATATAAGAGCATCAGAAGTTCTATGATGATTGCTTACTGTATTCCGGTAGCTTTAATTGTAATCTTGGGTGTTACTTCTTATAATACGGCATCTTCAGTAGTAGTAGCCAAATATCAGACCAGCGTGGAAAGCACCATGCAGGCAACAGAGAGATATTTTGAGATGGTGTGTTCTGATATGATAAGAAGAGGTTCAAGCTTTGCTACAGATGAAGACATCTCCAGATATTATGACTTCTTATACGAAGAGAATAACGCAGAATGTAAAAAAGTATATAATGCAGAATGGCTTGCTTTAGAGAACTACTTCAAAGCATCCGAATTCTTGTCAGACTATTATGTATTAGCTAATACAGGCGCACCGTTCTTATCCAATTTAAAGAATGAAAATGCCAGAAGAAACATTAGAACAGATGCGTTTAATGAGATATTTGAACAGCCGGAAGCAGCAATCTTACAGGAAAGCAAAAATGGCTGGGTTGGTTCACATCCATTTATTGATACCGAATTTTTAGGCAATCCGGAATCATATGCATTTTCATATTTCCAGGAGTTCCCTAATAAGAACGGACTTGTTGTTCTTGATATGGACATTAACAATGTAAAAGATACACTTGATTCCATGAACCTTGGCAAAGGCTCTTATACAGCACTTGTTATTCCGGGTGAAAAAGAATTCATCATCCAGCAGACACAGGAAGGCGAACATGAAACCTTCAATACGATGCAGGATGGAACTGTTCTGTTTGGAGATCAGAAGTTTTTCCAGGAAGCCATTACAAAGACAGAACTCAGTTCCTCGCAGGTTACCTTTAAAGGTGCAAAATACTTCTTTGTAAATGTTCCGGTTAAAGGAACAACACTTCAGCTGTGTGCACTTGTTCCACTTGAGAACCTGACAAGCGGTATGAATGATATTCGTACACAGACAATACTTCTTGTGTTACTTGGTGCAGTTATCGCCCTGATATGCGGTACCATTATTTCTTCCGGTATCAGTAAAGTATTAAAGAAAGTATGTAAATCTCTTGGTAAAGTATCAGAAGGAGATTTCACACAGGAATTTAAGACAAGCAGAAAAGATGAACTTCGCTATCTGACTGACAGCCTGACACGTACCGTTAAAGACATTCGAACCTTAATGGTAGAGATGAAAGGCTTTGGTAATGATGTTAACCACTCAGCAGTAGAGGTTGCACAGTCATCCAATCAAATATGCGGTGCAATGCAGGATGTAGTAGGATCAGTAGAAGAAGTAAATAAGGGTGTTACTTCACAGGCAAAAGAGACAGAAAAATGCGCAATGCAGATGTCTGATTTCTCGACGAAAATGGATGATGTTTCCGGAAGCACCCAGAAGATGAACAATACAGTTGACAAGACAATAGAGACTACCAAAAACGGACAGGCTTCTATTGAAAAATTAAATGATAAATCCGAAGCCACGACAGAAATCGTTGAAAAACTGATAGAAGAAATACAAAACGTTGTTACACAGTCCAATCATATTGGAGATATCATTGAAGCCATCAATAATATTGCAGAGCAGACAAACCTGTTATCCTTAAATGCTTCCATAGAGGCAGCACGTGCAGGAGCACAGGGACGAGGATTTGCGGTAGTAGCAGAAGAAATCAGAAAACTTGCAGACCAGTCTAAGACAGCCGGCAATGAGATTTACGGTATACTGAATAATATCCACGCTACCACACAGAATGCAGCAGCTTCTGCACAGAAGACCAACGTATTCTTAGAAGAACAGACACAGGTACTTGGTGAGACGACAGAAATGTTCAACGACATCAGCAAGTGTGTAGAAGAAATGGTCAGCGCTCTTGGCGGAATATCCGGTAATATGGATGGCATGATTCAGGATAAAGACAAGATTTTGGATTCCATTACTTATATTTCATCCATTTCAGAAGAAGCGGCAGCATTTACCATTAACGTATCGGAGTCCATCACCACACAGCTTGGTATGGTTGAAAAACTGGCAGATGAAGCCAATGTATTGAATGAAAAAGCACAGACATTGGATGAAAACATGAGCAGATTCGAAGTATAAATCATAACAAAGTATTAAGAGAAAACACTGTATGACCGATAATGGTTATGCAGTGTTTTTTAATTGAAAAAAATTAAAAAACCTCTAATGTTTTTTATGATTATTCCGATAAACATATTGAAACATAAAAAAGATTTCCAAGAAAGGGGAGCAAAATTATGCGTATAGAAGCTTATTCACAAGTACAACAGGTATATAGTCAGAACAGTACTAATAAGCTCAAAAAGGACAACACAAAAAGCTTCTCTGATCAACTGCAGATTTCAAACGTCGGAAAGGATATCCAGACGGCAAAGCAGGCAGTATTAAACAGCCCCGATGTCAGGGAAGATATTATGGCTCCGATTAAGGAACAGATTGATGCAGGCACATACAGCGTGCCCAGTGGAAGCTTCGCGGAAAAACTTTTTGAGAAGTACAACAGCGCGTTTTAAATAGGAGGATGAACCGGTGGCAAGCTTGATGGAAGATTTAATCACTATCTTAGATGAAGAAAATACAGAGTATGAAAAACTACTCGCACTCTCCATGAAGAAGACACCGGTTATCATAAGCGCTGATCTTACAAAACTGCAGGAAATCACGGATGATGAGCAGGAAATTGTTGGCAGAATACATGTTTTAGACCGTAAAAGGGATGAGAACATGAAAGATATTGCTAACGTTATCAACAGGGATGTGAAAGATTTAAAACTCGCGAGTCTGGTAGATATGTTGCAGGCACGCCCGAATGAACAGAAAAAACTGGCAGAGGTTCATGATAAACTGCGTAACACCATTAATCAGATGGTACGCACGAATGAACAGAATGCAGAACTTATCAAAAGTTCTCTTGAAATGGTTCAATTTGATTTAACCATTTTACAAGCAGCCAAAGCAGCTCCTGAGACAGCTAATTACACAAAAGGAGCATATAACACGGGTGACGTCATAGGCAGTAATACAAAAGGATTTGACGCCAAACAATAACACTAAAATGTCCACATCCAAGAGGTGATAGCGTATGCCATTAATGGGAAGCTTGTATATCGGTAATTCCGGTCTGACGACAAGTCAGAACGCTTTAAATACAACTGCACATAACATGTCTAATGCTGATACCACAGGGTATGTGCGTCAGCAAATCTTATTGGGCACTAACATCTATAACACAATCAATGTGAACAAAGATGCGGTATCCAATCAACAGATAGGCCTTGGTGTTACTTACACCAAAACAAGGCAGGTCAGAGATTTTTTCCTGGATCAGACATATAGAAGAGAATCCGGAAGAAGTGCATTCTATGAAGTTTCTTCAGACGCATTAAGTGAGGTTGAGAACCTGCTTGATGAGATGAATGGAGAATCCTTTCAGGAATCCATTTCTAATTTGTGGACCGCGGTTCAGGAATTGGCAAAAGATCCAAGCAGTGCAGTGACGCAGGGACTTTTGGTAGAAAGATGCTCAGAATTCATTTCAAGAGCAAAGTCAGTATATGGTGGACTTTGTGATTACCAATCCAACTTAAACCTGACTGTTAAAAAAGACGTTAAGACGATTAACAGTTATGCCAATAAAATAAAAGAATTAAATGATGAAATTCGTAACATCGAATGTGGTGGTTTTGAAAGTGCCAACGATTTACGTGACGCAAGAAATCAACTGGTAGATGAATTGTCAGCCTTTGCTAACATTACCTACTCAGAAGATATAGATGGTTCCGTTTGTATCCAGTTTGAAGGCGAAGACCTTGTAAAAAGAGATGTCGTATACGAAATTGGATTACAGGAAGACCCAAAGACCGGTTTTTACACACCATTCTGGACACAAAATGCCAAATCACACTTAGACGAGAACGGTAAGCGTGTTTATGATGATATAACCGGTGCACACGTTTTTGATTTAAATAAAGTTATTTCCTCTGATCTGAATACAGATATAGGAAGTTTAAAATCTGCAATGATTGCAAGAGGGGATCATAAAGCAGATTATACAGATTTAACCGAAGAGAACTACGATACCAGCATTTCCCAGTCAGTAGTTATGAATATTCAGGCAGAATTCGACCAACTCGTACATGGAATCGCCACTGCAATGAACAAGGTAATTTCAGATGCTGCAGATGCAGCAAGAGACGCTAACTCGGCAGATTCTAATTACCTTCGTGACAAAGATGGCAACCCGATACAGATTTTCCAAAAGATTGCATCCGATGGATACGATAAAGATGGCAATTATATAAAAGAAGACGAAGATATAGTCGAGACACTTTATTCTACGACGAATATTCAGATTAACCAGCTTCTCCTGCAACAGCCCACATTACTTGGCTTTGTAAAAGCTGATAAATCAATCGACTTTGCTACAATGGAAAAAATGAAAGCGGCATTTACTACGGAAGACACTACACTAAATCCGAATGTCAAGAAGAAATCCAACTTTATCGATTACTATGGTGACCTTGTTTCACAGGTAGCCAATTCCGGTTCCGTATATAAAAGCATCCTTGCTAATCAGCAGGAGACAGTAGATACCACATTTTCAGCAAGAGAACAGGTAGCAGGTGTCTCGCAGGATGAAGAAATGACCAACATGATTAAATACCAGAATGCTTACAATGCAGCCAGCCGATACATTAACGTAATTAATGAAATGCTCGAACATATCATTAACACTTTGGCGGTATAAGATTAATACAAGACACAATACACCATCACAAAAGAAGGGAGAATAGCAATGCCTTCACAATTTTTTGGATTAAATATAGCATATACAGGACTGTTAGGATCCAATGCTTCACTGAATACAACAGCCAATAATATTTCAAATGTAGAGACAGAAGGATACAGCAGACAGTATGTTAATCAGACTGCGGCAGAAGCTCTTCGTACCTTTACGACATACGGCTGTGCCGGAGCAGGTGTAGACGTTCTCTCAATCGAACGTTACCATGACGATTTTTATGATAATAAATATTGGACCACCAACACCAATACCGGTGAATATAGCATGAAACAGTACTACATGAAACAGGTCGAAGATTATTTCCGTGATGACTCCACTATTAAGGGGTTTAGCACCACCTTTAACCAGATGATGGAAGCACTGGCAGAAGTAAAGAAAAATACAGGAAGCGATTCCACCAAATCACAGTTCGTAGGATTCGCAGATAACCTGACTGAATATTTCAATAATATGGCAAGCAGCATGGAACAGGTTCAAAAAGACGTCAACTCGGAGATTAAATTAAAAGTAGATGAAATTAACTCTCTGGCATCTGAACTTGCAACCTTAAATAAACAGATCAATGTTATCGAATTATCGGGAAGCACTGCCAATGAACTTAGAGATCAGCGTGCCGTATTGCTTGACAGCCTGTCAGCAATCGTTGCTATTGATGTAGCGGAGATTCCAATTACCGATTCCAATGACCCAACCAGAAAAACAGGTGGCAATAACTTTATTGTCAAGATTGCAGGCGGACAGACACTGGTAGACACAAACGATTACAATTCACTTACCTGTATCGCAAGAACACAGGATGAAAAAGTGAATCAGTCAGATATAACAGGTCTTTATGATGTCTATTGGATAGCTAACCAACTGACCGGAGAAGTTGGCGAACAGTTCAACCTCTATAATGCAAGTCTGGGCGGCGAACTCGAAGGACTTGTACAGATGCGTGACGGTAATAATGGCGAGAACTTCAGAGGAACCGTTACTGGTATTGGCAACAGACAGAGCGTTCCACAGACCAATTCAGAAGGCAAGCCTTTATACAACGAAGACGGAACAGAACTAAAACACAACTACTGTGATGTAACAATAAAAGTAGATGATGAATTCTTAAAAGATTTGGATAAGACGACATTATCCGATACAGGCGGTAAAATAAATCTTGGCAATCAGATTTATTATTACGAAAGCTGGAAGTATGAATGTGATGAAGCAGGCAACTGCACATATACATTTACCATTGATGAGACACAGAGCCAGATTGATGTTACCAATAATCGAGTAGGCAAAGATGCAAGCATAGGAACCACCATTAATTATCAGGGCGTTCCCTATTACCAGCAACAGATGAATGAATGGGTAAGAATCTTTTCCAATGCGTTTAACACCATCTTAAAAGGTGGTTATCAGGAAGACGGTGATGCAGGTATTATCTTATTTACCGGTAACAGCCTGACAGACAGCGATACACAGAATCAATTAACAGAAGATTATGCAAAATATAAAAAAGATGCGGATGGAAAATATAAAGAATGGGAACTTGACTCAACAAAAGCCGACAGCTATTACTACCTGACCGCTAAAAACTTTAGCGTGTTATCCGCAATGATTGGGGATGCAGACCTGCTTGCGACCAAGTCAGAAGCATCAGCCGGTAATGATGAATACGGTAACATTGCCAAACTGATTGATATGACAACTGATAAAGAAGTGGCAAGTTATCGTGGGGCAGCGACTGGTGAATTCCTTACCTGCGTTCTGTCAGATGTAGCATTAAATGCTAACAGTGCCAATACCTTCTATACCAATTACAGCAATGTCGGTAAATCCATCAACAACCAGAGATTAGCCATATCCGGCGTTGATAAAGATGACGAAGCGGTAAGCCTTGTAAAATACCAGAATGCTTACACACTGGCATCCAAGATGATTCAGACCTTAACGGAAGTATATGACCGATTGATTCTTGAAACGGGAGTATAACCCTTTTAACCAAAGCATAAGAGTAAGAGAGGTGATAAGACTTGAGAATTACATCTAAAATCATACAAAATAACTCACTGTCTAATATTAATACCAATAAGATTCTTCAGGATAAACTGAATAATCAGATGTCCACGGAGAAAAAAATTAACCGCCCATCCGATGATCCGGTTATCGCAATCCGTGCCCTTAGACTTCGTACCAACGTAAGCCAGGTAACACAATATTACGAAAAAAATATCCCGGATGCAGACAGTTGGATGAAGATTACAGAAGATGCAATCACTACCGTATCAAGCGTAATCACTGACATGATAGAACAGTGTACCAAGGGAGCCAATGAAAAACTGACAAGTACAGACCGCCAGACGATTCTTGATGAATTAACACAGCTTCGTGATGAAGTCTATGCAACCGGTAATGCTGATTACGCCGGAAGATGCGTATTTACAGGCTACCGTACAGATGATACACTTAAGTTTACAGACAAGTCCACTGCGAAATACGCTATTACCGAACAGCTTAATAAATCCGTAATTGACGAGATTACATATATCGAAACAGGCTCGTTAAATGATATTAACACTACCAACTATACTACGGATACTACAACAGAACAGAGTATTTCCTCGACTTCCCTTTATCGTATGCAGCTTGCATATGACAATGTGGATGGGACAGCACCAACCATCAATTTATATAATGATACAACCAAAAAATATGATACGGCTATAACAGCGACTGCAAAATCCAAGTATTTTACGCCACCGGCTAAATCCCCTTATACAGAAGTAGGAGATAACGACGTCATACTAATCGAAGAGACAGGCGAATTGTTACTTGGGAAAAACATCTATAACCAGATGATGCAGACAAAAGATGACCCTTCCACATCCAATGTTGATGAAGGCGAAATCCGAGTTACCTATGAAAAAAGCGACTGGAAAAAGAACGACCTAAAGCCGGAACATTACTTTGCATGCGTTGACAACACAGATGCCACAACACCAATTAATTACAATCAGGATTATTTAAATGGAATCGTAGAAAAACAATCAATCGAATACGACGTTGGTTTAAACCAGGCGATTCGTGTCAATACCACTGCTGATGAAGTCTTCAAGCATTCCATCGGACGTGACGTAGACGACCTGATAGCTTCCATGCAGGAAGTAGTCGATATGGAAAAAACAGTATCAACACTGGAAAACATTAAAAAGACTGCAACAGGAGCTGATTTAACAACCGTTAACACACAGCTTGACGCAGCCAATAAAGCACTGACATTACTAAAAGAAAAATCACAAAAGCTCTTTGAAGGTGGCATCACACAGATGCAGGACCACTTAAATGATGTCAACTATGCGACCACAAACTGCGGAACCAGAAGAAAAAAATTAGAACTGATTCAAAACAGACTAATGTCCCAGAAGACCAACTTTGAGACCTTACAGTCTGATAATGAAAATGCAGATTTAACAGATGTAGCCATTCAGTTAAGCGGAGCAGAACTTACCTATGAAGCAGCCCTGATGGCAACCGGTAAAATACTACAAAGCTCATTAATGAACTACATTTAGAGATAATCTTCACAAAATAACGAAACAGTGTCAAAGGACGTGACACAGAAAGAGGACAAAATGAAAGTTGATACAAGAGTATTTGGAACTGTTGATATTGATGACAATAAAATTATCCATTTTATAGGAGGAATCGTAGGATTCCCGGATTTAACAGATTTTGCATTGATCCACGACGCAGAACAGGACTATACAGCACCTATTAAATGGCTTCAGTCCATTCAGGAACCTCAATTTGCAATGCCCGTTATGGATCCACTGTTTGTATCACCGGAGTATAATCCCGTGGTAGAAGATGAATTATTAAAACCAATCGAAATGCAGGATCCGGATTCTATACTGGTACTCGTAACCATTACCGTGCCAAAAGACATTAAAAACATGACCGTAAATCTGCAGGCACCATTTGTCATTAATGCAGATGCAAAAAAAGCATGCCAAATCGTTGTGGATACAGACAAATATCCGGTTCGTTTCCCTATTTACGATATTCTTAATGCCAAGAAAAAGGAGGGAAAATAAATGCTAGCCTTATCCAGAAAAAAGAATGAAGCACTGGTTATCAACAACAACATTGAAATTACCATCCTCGAAATCAAAGGAGACCAGGTTAAAATCGGAATTTCCGCTCCAAAAGAAATTCCAATATATAGAAAAGAAGTGTATTTACAGATTCAGGAAGCTAATAAAGAAGCAATGAGCGCAGATGGAATGAACAGCTTAGCCGATTTCTTAAAATAATTAAGGAATCGGTTATTTACCCTAAATAAAATATCATTTTTATCCGATATAGACCATAGAAACATATATTAACCATTTTTATCATGAAGAACACGGAGGTGATTCATATGGCAATCGAGCCATTAAACAGCATGAGTGCTGTACAGGTACAGACGACAACCAAATTCAAACCGGTTGACAATTCAGGCAGAACCAGTAACACGGATGTTACCGTTTCAAGCAATGCAGGCGCTGTATTAAGCGATGCAACTCCTATCGTAACTGGCACAGGAACCGATAATCAGGGCCAGAATCAGGATGGACAGGGCAACATGCCACCATCTAACGAGACGGTCAAAAGAACAATCAATAATCTTAACAAAACAATGGAAAACACAGAAGCAGTTTTCGGTATACATGAAGGTACGAACCGCGTAACCATCAAAATTGTTGATAGACAGACAAAAGAAGTCATCAAAGAATTCCCACCCGAAAAGACCCTCGATATGATCGAAAAAGTCTGGGAGATCGCAGGAATCATGGTTGACGAGAAAAGATAGGAGGAAGACATATGCCAATCAGATTATCAGGACTTAATTCGGGACTGGACACTGACAGCATTATCTCCGAACTGGTAAAAGCAAAATCAGTCAAAAAAGAGACAATGGAAAAAGACCAGAAAAAACTGTCATGGAAACAGGATTCCTGGAAAGCCTTAAATACAAAAATCTATAACTTATATTCAAAGACATTGGACAGCATGCGCCTGTCAGGTTCTTATACCAAAAGAACAGCAAATGTCTCTAATTCGAATGCAGTCAGCGTTATTGCAGGAGACGGCGCTGTTAACAGCGTACAGAAGCTCAAAATCTCACAGCTTGCTCAGACCGGTTACTTAACAGGTGCCAAATTAGAAGGAACGACTCCCTATACAAAAGAGACCAAACTCTCCGATATGGGACTTTCCTTTGCAGAAGGTGAGACAAAAAGCATTACCGTAATGGCAGAAGGCGTTGCTACACAGATTGACATCACAAGCGATACCACTATTGAACAGTTTACTGCCAATATGCAGAAAGCGGGAGTCAATGCAAGCTTTGATGAGAAGAATCAGAGATTCTTCATCAGTTCAAAATCAACCGGAAAAGAAGCTGATTTCTCACTTCTTGCTTCCTCAGCAGCAGGCAATGAAGTACTCAATGCTTTGGGAATTAAGAGTTCAATCACTCTTGATACCAATACACGTGAACTTTATACAACCTTAAACAGCATAAAAGGCGCAACCGCAGAAGAAACCGTTGCGAACCTTAAAGACCCTGCTAATAAAAAAGCCAACTACATCCTTCAGACCACTTCCTTAAGCCAGGCAAAAGGATATAAGGCAAGTGTAGAATCTCTAGAAAAAGAGATTACAGACCAGAATAAAAAATTAGACGAGTTGAACAAAAAAATTGCAGAGTCCGAAGAAGAAGGTTCTGTATATACCGATGAAGATAAGACTGCAATGCAAAAAGAAAAAGAGTCGCTTGAGGCAGAAATCACCAAACTGACAGAACAAAAAACCACAGAAGAGACCTACTACACAGTAGACGATAAAGGTGTTGTATCTGCAACAGATGCTTTGATAGACAAAGTTGCAGGTAGCCTTGTTGCTACGATTGATTATGCAGCAACAGCACTTAGCGATACTTCAGCATCCAATGCGACCAGAATTATCGGACAGGACTCCAGAATCACCCTAAACGGTGCGGAATTCACATCCGATACCAATACCTACGAGATTAACGGACTTACCATCACCGCCAAACAGGTAACAGGCGATGAAGATATCACTATCACCACAGCAGATGATACAGACGGCATCTACAACATGATTAAGAACTTCCTGAAGGAATACAATACCTTAATCAACGAGATGGATAAGCTTTACAATGCTGACTCTGCAAGCAAATACACAATGCTTTCAGACGAAGAAAAAGAAGCAATGTCAGAAGACGACATCAAAGAATGGGAGACTAAGATAAAAGACTCCCTGCTTCGTAAAGATTCAACCTTAAGTACCGTATCCGGTGCCATGAAACAGATTATGCTTCAGGGCGTAACAATGTCAGATGGTTCTACTGCATACTTCAATGAGTTTGGCATTGGTACATTAAGCTACTTTAACGCAGCTGAAAACGAAAAAAATGCATACCACATTGATGGTGATGCAGATGATACCAATACTGCAAGCCAGACAGATAAATTAAAAAGCATGATCGCAAGTGATCCGGATAGAGTAACAGAATTCTTCTCAAGTTTATCCAAGAACCTGTACAACAAATTAAACGACTTAATGGCAAGTACCGATTACAGCAGTGCCTACACCGTTTATAATGATAAACAGATGAAATCGGAATACAGCGATTATACGACTAAGATAGCAGAGCAGGAAGAAAAGATTAACGATTACGAAGACCGTTACTACAAAAAATTCACTGCAATGGAGACTGCAATGGCGAAATTGAATTCCCAGCAGAGCGCATTAACATCCCTGTTCGGGGGTTGATGCTAACCTTACATAATAAGAAAAAGGGAGGTGTGGATATGGCACTGCAAAACCCATATGCACAATACAACAACAGCAAAATACTGACAGCTTCGCCGGCAGAACTGACCTTGATGCTATACGACGGTGCCATCAAATTCTGTAACATGGCTATCGCAGGCATCGAACAGAATGACGTGGAAAAAGCACACATCAACATTATCCGTGTACAGCGTATCATTGACGAATTCCGCGCAACCCTTGACATGAAATATCCGGTATCCCAGGACTTTGACAGAATCTACGTGTACCTTCTCCAACGACTTTTTGAAGCCAATGTAAAAAAAGACAAAGAAATAGTCGAAGAAGTCAACACTCATATTCACGCGATGCGCGATACCTGGAAAGAAGTAATGCGCCTGACAAAGGAAAGAGGAAAAGAATGATTCAGAACTACCTTACTGTATTAGAAGAAAGCCTTCATAAAAAAATAGGACTATTGCAGGATATTGAGGAAAAAAGCAAACAGCAGTCAGAAGCCTTCTCAAAAGGCGATGTGACACTTCCGGCACTTGATACCTTAATGGATGAAAAAGCAGAACTCATATCCAGGATTGGGAAATTAGACGAAGGCTTTGATTCCCTGTACCAGAAAATAAAGGAAGAACTGCTCACTCACAAAGCTGAGTACGCCGGACAGATTAAACAAATCCAGCAACTTATTTTAAAAGTAACAGAACTAAGCGCCTCAATACAGGCTCTCGAAGCACGTAATAAACAGATGGTAGAGCAATACTTTAAAGAAGAAAAAATCTCCATCAAAAGACAAAAAGCATCTTCTAAAGTAAGCCTCAACTATTATCAAAGCATGAACAAGGTAAATAATGTCCCCCCACAGTTCATGGACGAAAAAAAATAAAAAACTTTCGTCAAAACACTAAATATAACGGATGAAAATCCGATATATTATATAACAAAAGTACTTCTTATTCACAAGTAATATCAAACCATTAGAATTGGCAAGGATGCCGATTCCATTCAAATTCAAGGAGGAAACAATTATGGTAGTACAACACAATCTTACAGCAATGAATTCCAATCGTATGCTTGGTGCAACAACAAGAACACAGGCAAAATCAACTGAGAAATTATCATCAGGTTACAAGATTAACCGTGCAGCAGATGATGCAGCAGGACTTTCCATTTC
>CAZAQH010000053.1:0-14131 GCA_964487395.1 uncultured Lachnospiraceae bacterium
GGAATCTCAGAAGCCAGATAAACAGAGGCTTAGAGATTCCGAGAGTCTATTAAAGTAAAAGGGAGAAAACTATGAAATTAAAACCAATTATCAGTAGTTTACTGGAAACGGATTTATATAAGTTCTCAATGGGGCAGGCAATTTATCATCAGTTCAGCGATTATAAGACAACATGGACCTTTAAATGCAGAAATACAGATGTTCATTTCACGGATGAAATGGTAAAAGAAATAAAAGAACAGATAAACAATTATTGTAATCTTCGTTTTACAGAAGATGAATTAAATTACCTTGAAAACATTAAATGGATAAAAGGTTCATATGTAGATTTTTTGAGATTGTGGCGTCCACGATTTGAAGATTTTGAGATTACAGATAAAGCGGAATGTGGTCTTACAATTGAAACGAAAGGAACGTGGCTCAATACATCCATGTATGAGATACCGACATTAGCAATTGTAAATGAAGTATTTTTCAGAATGGCATATGATTATGATACGTTATTTATGTCGTTTAAAGAAAAATTAGAACATAAGATTGCTTGTGTATGTGGTGATTTAAACATTGGTACTTTTAGCGAATTTGGGTTACGTAGAAGATTATCGGCAGAAGCACAGGAACTTGCTGTAAAAGAGTTAAGTAATGCAAAATTTAACGACTCTCATTTTATTGGAACCTCCAATGTGTATCTTGCAAAAAAATATAATCTTACTCCGGTTGGAACTATGGCACATGAATGGATTATGTGTGCAGGACAAGGAAATCATAAACATAATCCGGCATATTCAAATTGGTATGCATTAGATGCCTGGGTAAAAGAATACGGAGTGTTAAATGGTATTGCGCTAACAGATACCATTACTACGGAATGCTTTTTGGAAGATTTCCAGTTAACCTATGCGACATTATTTAATGGGGTAAGACATGACAGTGGAGATCCGTATGAATGGGGCGAGAAAATGATTAAGCATTACGAATCATTAGGCATTGATCCTAAAACAAAAACACTTTTATTCAGTGACAGCTTGAATTTTGAAAAAGCAGGCAATTTATATAACTATTTTAAAGGAAAAGTAAAGGTGGCTTTTGGTATTGGTACATACATAGCCAACGATACAGATGTTCCTGCTTTGAATATTGTTATGAAAACGACTTTATGTAACGGAATGGATGTGGCAAAGTTATCAGACATTAATGGAAAAGGCATGTGTAAAAATCAGGATTATGTAGAATACTTAAGAAGATGTATTGACTGGAGAAGTGGTAACAGCAAAAAAAGCATTGATTAGAAAAGGGGAGAAGCCATGAATACATTTAATGCCAAAAAGACAAAAAATGAACTTGTAAACTGGATTCGCAATTGGTTTAATGAAAATGGTAAAGACTGTAATGCCGTTATTGGTATTTCTGGTGGAAAAGATTCTTCTGTAGTAGCTGCCTTATGTGTAGAGGCGTTGGGAAAAGACAGAGTAATTGGAGTATTAATGCCAAATGGAGTTCAAAAAGACATTGATAAATCAAAAGAGTTAGTAGATTTTCTGAAAATAAAAAACAAAACAGTCAATATTGAAGCTGCCTATAATGGACTTATTAAGCAGTTTGATTTCGAGCCGTCTGAGCAAACCTTGACGAATCTTGCACCAAGGCTTCGTATGGCGGCCTTATATGCTGTATCACAGAGTCATAACGGAAGAGTAAGTAATAATTGTAATCTTTCGGAAAACTATGTTGGATATTCCACTAAATTTGGAGATGAAGCAGGTGATTTTTCACCATTAGCACATTTAACCGTATCAGAAGTAAAAGCAATCGGATATGAACTTAATTTGCCTGTTGATTTAATTGAAAAGACTCCATCTGATGGTTTAACAAATAAAACAGATGAAGATAACTTTGGATTTTCATATGATGCACTTGATAAATATATTAGAGAAGGTATATGTGAAGATGCTGATGTAAAAGAAAAAATAGATAACAGACACAATAAAAATAAATTCAAATTAGAGCCGATGGCAAGTTTTTATGCAGAGGAAACGAATGAATAATTCAAAAGAAGAAAAAGAGTATCTAGAGAAATATAATATAGAAGATTTTGACAGACCTTCTTTGACGGTAGATATTGCATTGTTTTCTATTATAAAAGACAGACCGGCAGAAAATATTCGTAAATTAGATAAAAATGAACTCAAAATATTACTTATAAAAAGGGGAACTCATCCGTACAAGGATTATTGGGCATTACCAGGTGGTTTTTGCAAAAAGTATGAGAATGTAATTGATGCGGCAAAAAGAGAATTACGGGAAGAAACAAATGTGCAGGATACCTATATAACAATTATTAATGCATACGGAAAAGAAAACAGAGATCCGAGAGGATGGATTGTTTCTAACACCTTTTTATCTTTGGTTGATGCATCAAGATGTCATTTAAAAGCTGGAAGTGATGCATGGGAATCCCAATGGTTTACGGTTTCATTTAGCGTTAAAAACACGCAACAAAATCAATCGGATTCTATTAAAGAGACAAAAACTATCTATGAATTAAACCTAAAAGGCAAGGAAGATATGCTTTCCTGCGAAGTAGAGGAAAGCATAGAAATAAGTTTAAATCATGAGAATACAGATTATAAAATTTTAAACTCGGACTTAGCATTTGATCATGCTGAAATTATTTTAAATGCCATATTAAGATTGAGAAAAGAAATTGAATATGATAAATCCATGATATTTAATATTATGCCAAGGACATTTACTATGGCAATGTTAGAAGATGCCTTTTCATTAATATTAGGCAAGAAAATAATTAAAACAAATTTCAATAGAGATATGGCAAAATACGTGGAAGAAACCGGAGAAATAATATCAGATAAAGCTCATAGACCATCTAAAGTTTTCAAGAGAAAATTGTAAGCAAACAAATATCCATAATATATTTCAAATATTCTGACAGTAATACACAATTATTGCTAATATTCGTAGAAAACATTGACTATTTATGAAAATGAAGTACAATAATTAGTAAAGAAGGCAATAAATAGAAGATTAATTATGCCAAAGGATAAAAGGAAAGGATGGAAGAAAAAATGGGAAATAAATACGCAGGAACCAAAACAGAAAAGAATTTATGGGAGGCATTTGCAGGAGAGTCACAGGCTAGAAATAAATATACATATTTTGCATCTGTTGCAAAAAAAGCAGGCTACGAGCAGATTGCTGATTTATTTTTAAAGACAGCAGAAAATGAAAAAGAACATGCAAAATTATGGTTTAAAGAATTAGGTGAATTAGGCGATACAGCACAGAATCTGCTTCATGCTGCAGAAGGTGAAAATGCAGAATGGACGGATATGTATGAAAGAATGGCAAAGGATGCTGAAGCAGAAGGATTTACGGATTTAGCAATTCGTTTTCGGGGTGTTGCGGCAATTGAGAAGAGTCATGAAGAGAGATATCGTGCATTACTTAAAAATGTAGAGACAAAACAGGTATTTGAAAAGAGTGGTGTACAGGTTTGGGAATGCCGTAATTGTGGACACATCGTAGTTGGAACCAATGCACCTCAGGTTTGCCCGGTTTGTAATCATCCACAAAGTTATTTTGAAGTAAGAAAAGACAATTATTAATATAAAGATAAAAGAAAGCGGTTTTGTTAAATCGCTTTCTTTTTTTGTTAAAAGGCATATGTCATTTATGAAATGTTAAGATTTCTTAACTCTGCTCTTGTATCTTGTTTCACAATCACGTAAAATATAGTTTGGTGAAGTAGTAAATAAAAAGAATGTACATAAGATGTCGCATTTGGAAGGGACAAAAGAAAACATGAATTCTACTATATTATTAGGACTTGCCGGTGGACTGGGGTTATTCTTATTTGGAATGACACTGATGAGCGAGGGAATTGAAAAGGCGGCAGGAGCCAAACTAAGAGGAATTCTTGAATTATTTACAAAAAATCGTTTTATGGGAATGATTGTTGGTATTCTTTTTACCGGCATTATACAGTCATCCTCTGCATGTACCGTAATGGTAGTCAGCTTTGTAAACTCAGGACTTATGAATCTTTATCAGGCAGCCGGTGTTATCTTTGGTGCAAATATTGGTACTACGGTAACTTCACAGCTTGTATCTTTTAATTTATCTAAAATTGCACCGGTCTTTGTTTTGATTGGTGTCGTTGCCGTTATGTTCTGCAAAAATGAAACCGTCAAAAAAATTGGAGATATTGTATTGGGATTTGGGGTTTTGTTTATGGGACTTTCGCTTATGTCAAATGCAATGTCAGGGATGAAGGATTCACAGCAGGTTGTTGAACTTTTAAGTTCGCTTAAGAATCCATTTTTTGCTCTTTTGCTTGGAACGATTGTGACAAGCGTTATTCAAAGTTCGTCCGTTACAGTAAGTATTATTCTGTTAATGGCTAATCAAGGATTATTAGAACTTCCGATTTGCTTGTTTATTATATTGGGTTGTAATATTGGAGCTTGTTCATCGGCAGTTATTGCATCATTATCCGGTAAAAAGGATGCAAAACGTGCAGCGATGATCCATTTGCTATTTAATGTAATCGGAACCATTATTTTGTTTATTATGCTGGAAGTGGTTCAAGGACCAATTATTAACTTACTTCACAGCATATCGGGTGAAAGCAATGGACGTTTTATTGCAAATGCACATACACTTATAAAGATTTTCCAGGTTATTATATTATTCCCGTTTGCGGGCGGTATTGTTAAATTAACGTATCTACTGATACCGGGTGATGATAAAAAGGTTAATTATCGTGACAGCTTCACATTAAAATATATTGGCAATAAAGTAGTATTTAATCCGGCAACAGCAGTTGTAGAGGTTATTAAAGAATTGGAACGTATGGCTGATCTTGCAGGAGAAAATTTAAACAGAGCAATGAATGCATTGATTACGCTGGATGAAGAAGATATCACAGAAGTATATGAAGTTGAAAAGAATATCAATTATCTAAATCATGCAATTACGAATTACCTTGTAAAGATTAACCAGGCGACACTTCCAATAGAGGATTTAAAAAGCATTGGTGCACTGTTCCATGTGGTAAATGATATTGAACGTATTGGCGATCATGCTGAGAATGTAGCAGATTCTGCCAGAATGCGAAAAGAAGAAAATATCGCTATTAGCAAGGAAGCACAGCATGAATTGGGTGAGATGTTAGATATGGTTAATACAGTTTACCGTTATTCAGTAGATATGTTTGCACATGGAAAAGAAGATCATTTGCAGGATATTATTGATTTGGAAGCAAAAGTAGATGAAAAAGAAAGAGAACTTCAAAAAGCCCATGTAGAACGTCTGACAAGAAATGAATGTACACCGGAGGCGGGAATGATTTTCTCAGATATTGTTTCTGGACTTGAAAGAGTTTCTGACCATTCAACGAATATTGCATTTTCCATTAGAGATCAAGAAGAACTGGAAGATGATGCAGATTAGTTTGACAGATTCTATTATATGCTGATATAGTAAATGTAACATTTCTGTAATATTTACAACAATTTTTTAATGATTGAGGAAAGAGAATGAACATTAAAGTAATCGCAGGATTAGGAATTATAACTACAAGCATAATTATTGGTAGCAATACGCCGGTATATGCATCAGGTACAATTAGTCAGACAATTGGTAATGCAGGTATTGGTACAATTTTGGATGATGTAAAAACGGAAGATGAATATATAGAAGCAGTACAGGGAGTATCATTATTTGGGTACGACAGCATTGGTATCGCCAATGTAGAAAATCATTTAAATATTAGAGAGACACCGGATGAATCAGGCAAATTGGTAGGAAAAATGTCCAATAATGCCGCATGTGAAGTTATTTCCACAGAGGGTGATTGGGCCAAAATTCAATCAGGTAAGGTAGAAGGATATTGTCATACCGATTATTTATTAACTGGTATTTTGGCTAAAAAAAGAGCAGAAGAGACGGTTTCCAAGGTTGCTGTTTCTACTTCCGGCGGGTTACGTGTCAGAGAGACTCCCGGAACAGATGGCGAAATTATCACCACAATGGGCGAAGGAGAATCACTTGAAGTAGTAGAAGAACTTGACGGATGGATTAAAGTTCTGCTTGATGATGAAGAAGCTTATATTTCAGCGGAATTTTCCGAAGTAAAACAAGAACTTCCTACAGCAATTACCATGACGGAATTATTATATGGTGAAGGAGTATCAGATGTAAGGGTCGATTTATGTCAGTATGCACAAGAGTTTATTGGTAATCCATATGTATGGGGAGGCACCAGTTTGACAAAAGGTGCTGACTGTTCTGGATTTACCTTAAGTATATTTAAAAAGTATGGTTTCAGCCTTCCACATTCGGCAGCTTCACAGTCACAGATGGGAACGGACGTTAGTCTTTCAGAAGCAAAAGCAGGCGATTTAGTATTCTATGCAAAGGGCGGACGTGTCAACCATGTAGCAATTTATATTGGAAATGGTCAGGTTGTACACGCAAGTAATCCTAAAACAGGAATTCGTATTTCAGCAGTAGGATATAGAACCATTCATAATATTAGAAGAATTATTAACGATTAGCCGGCAAGATATATAAAAAGAGCATCAAATTCGGCTATTTACAGAAAATGATTCGTATGTTATAATTCAACAGTATGATTTTGCTTATACTCAGGTGTGGGAGACTCCAACCCGGTCTTAGTATAAAGCGTATAATAAAATTTAAGGAGAATAGAAATGATATCTAAAGAAAAGAAAACAGCAATTATCAACGAGTATGCTAGAAAACCAGGCGACACAGGTTCACCAGAAGTACAGATCGCTGTATTGTCTGCAAGAATTAATGAATTAACAGAGCATTTAAAGATTAATCCTAAGGATCATCACTCAAGACGTGGTATGTACAAAATGATTGGTCAGAGACGTGGTCTGCTTAATTACTTAATGAAAACAGATATTGAAAGTTATAGATCTCTGATTGAGAAGCTTGGCATCAGAAAATAATATGTAAAAAAGAAGGCGGAGCTTTTTTCCGCCTTTTTTTAGATAGGTAGAAGAATTATTCCGAGACCACTGATAAGAATATTGTGGAGTGATATTTTTATCAGTAGTTTCGGCCTCTTCTGCCTATATATCAAGAAGAAATACCTTTAGCCAAAAGGCAGAATGGAGAGAATTATGTACAAAACTTTTACAATGGAGCTTGCCGGTCGTACACTTCGAGTAGACGTGGGCAGAGTGGGAGCACAGGCTAACGGCTGTGCATTTATGCAATATGGTGAGACAACCGTATTATCAACAGCAACTGCATCAGAAAAACCAAGAGATGGAATTGATTTCTTCCCTCTTAGTGTTGAATATGAAGAAAAAATGTATGCTGTTGGAAAAATCCCTGGAGGATTTAATAAAAGAGAAGGTAAAGCAAGCGAGAATTCTGTTTTAACAAGTCGTGTTATTGACAGACCAATGCGTCCTTTATTTCCAAAGGATTATCGTAATGATGTTACTTTAAATAACTTAGTTATGGCTGTAGATCCAGAATGTCGTCCTGAGTTAGTAGCTATGCTTGGATCAGCAATTGCAACCAGTATTTCAGATATTCCCTTTGCAGGACCATGTGCAACAACACAGGTAGGAATGATTGATGGTGAATTAATCATTAACCCAAATCAGGAACAGTGGAAAAATGGTGATTTGACTTTAACAGTTGCTTCTACAAGTGAAAAAGTAATCATGATTGAAGCTGGTGCCAATGAAATTCCAGAAGCAAAAATGATAGAAGCTATTTACAAAGCTCATGAAATCAATCAGGAAGTAATTAAATTCATTAATACAATGGTAGCAGAAGTAGGTAAGCCAAAGCATACTTACACAAGTTGCGCAGTACCTGCTGAATTATTTGAAGAAATGAAAAAAATTGTTACTCCGGAAGAAATGGAGACAGCAGTTTTCACAGATGAGAAACAGGTTAGAGAAGAAAATATCAGAAACATCAAGGAAAAATTTGCAGAAAGTTTTGCAGATAAAGAAGAATGGCTTGCAGTATTAGATGAAGCTGTTTATCAGTATCAGAAAAAGACTGTTCGTAAGATGATTTTAAAAGATCAGAAACGTCCAGATGGTCGTAAAATTGATGAAATCAGAAAGCTTTCCGCAGAAGTTGATATCATTCCTCGTGTTCATGGTTCTGCTATGTTTACAAGAGGACAAACTCAGATTTGTAATGTAACTACACTTGCACCATTATCTGAGATGCAGAGAGTTGATGGATTAGATTCTAACGAAACAAACAAACGTTATATGCATCATTATAATTTTCCATCATATTCAGTTGGTGAGACAAAAGTAAGCCGTGGACCAGGAAGACGTGAAATCGGACATGGTGCTTTAGCAGAGAGAGCTTTGATACCGGTACTTCCTTCAGAAGAAGAATTCCCATATGCAATCCGTACTGTATCAGAGACATTTGAATCCAATGGTTCTACCTCTATGGCTTCAACATGTTCATCATGTATGTCACTTATGGCAGCTGGTGTACCTCTTAAGAAGATGGTTGCTGGTATTTCCTGTGGTCTTGTAACAGGTGATACAGATGATGACTTTATTCTTCTTACAGATATTCAGGGATTAGAAGATTTCTTTGGTGATATGGACTTTAAAGTAACCGGTACAACAGAAGGTATTACTGCAATCCAGATGGATATTAAGATTCATGGTTTAACAAGACCAATGGTAGAAGGAGCAATTCAAAGAACAAAAGATGCAAGAATGTTCATCATGGATACTTGTATGAAGCCTGCTATTGCAGAACCTCGTAAAACAGTTGGCAAGTATGCACCTAAGATTATTTCACTTCAGATTGATCCAGAGAAAATCGGTGACGTTGTTGGACAGCGTGGTAAAACAATTAATGAAATTATTGCCCGTACAGGCGTTAAGATTGATATTACAGATGAAGGAAAAGTATCTGTATGTGGAACAGATGAAGAAAAGATGAATCAGGCTGTTGAAATGGTTAAAATTATTACAGCAGAATACGTAGAAGGCCAGATTTTCAAAGGAACAGTTGTCAGCATTAAAGATTTTGGTGCTTTCATTGAATTTGCTCCTGGAAAAGAAGGTATGGTTCATATTTCTAAAATCAGCAAAGACAGAATCAATCATGTAGAAGATGTTCTTACTCTTGGTGATAAAGTAACAGTAGTATGCCTTGGTAAAGATAAGATGGGAAGAACAAGCTTTTCTATGAAAGATGTTGCACAAGCATAATTAAATAGTTATTTATAGGACTCAGAGACATTTGTCTCTGGGTTCTTTTTTTGTCCCATTAGTCATATATTGAGATAAGACATAAAGAGAAATTATATGATATGGAGATTAGTATATGAATGAAGAAGCATTCTTAAAAATATTCCCAAAATCATTTCATATATTTATGGGACAAGCAGCAAAATTGGCCGGAGAGATTAATGAAATAAGAATGCGGGTTCATGCACCGATTATTATTCGCAGTCTTGGAAGGGAATACTTCATAGATCAAAAAGGAAATATGATACATAACATAGAACAAGCTTATCGAATGAATGAACATGAAATGGAATTGTTTTTACAATATTCCTGTCGGGATTCTGTCTATGCGTTTGAAGAAGAAATCAAAAAAGGGTTCTTAACAATACAGGGTGGACATAGAATAGGAATTGCAGGACAAGTTGTTTTGGATTCATACAGCAATATTAAAACGATTAAAAACATAACCTGTTTTAATATTCGTATTGCACATGAAATCAAGAATGCTGCAAAGAACATTTTACCTTTTTTATATTATAATAACCGATTACAAAACACATTAATAATATCGCCACCTGGGTGCGGAAAAACGACGATGCTGCGGGATATTATAAGACAGGTTTCAAATGGAAATAAGTACGGGGAGGCATGCCAGATTAGTATAGTGGATGAACGTTCTGAAATAGCAGGCTGTTATCAGGGGATTCCTCAAAATGATATTGGTTTAAGAACAGATGTGATGGATGCCTGTCCCAAACAGGTTGGAATGATGATGCTGTTGCGTTCCATGTCTCCTCAGGTCATGGCAATTGATGAACTTGGTGGCAAGGAAGATGTTGAGGCACTAATTCATGTGATAAACAGTGGTTGTTCGATATTAGTCACCATGCACGGTGAAAATATAGAAGAGGTAAAGAGAAAAAGGTATATGCAATCAATATTTACAGAACGGATTTTTAAAAGGATTGTATTACTTTCGAAAGAACAAGACAAATATATAGTAAAAAATATTTTAAATGAGGATTTAAATCCATGTTGAAGCTGGCAGGAGCTTTTCTTATCATTATTGGTTGTACAGGATATGGCTGGAGTCTTGGTAATATCATGCAGAAGCGGATAGCAGAGATGAAAAGTATTATTTATATGTTTCAATTACTAAAGAGTGCAGTGTCTTATCGAAGGGAAACGCTACCGGATGCCTGTAGACATGCAGGAGATAAATTAAATGGAACCCTGGAAATACTGATGCATGGAATAGCAGAAGAAATGGATAAAAACAGACATGCCCTTTTTACAGAAATTTGGGATACAACGACAAAGGAGTATTTTCAGACTTCAGTATTAAATAAATTACAAAAAGAATTAATTTTAAAATTTCCAGAGTATATTGGATATTCGGATGAAGACATGCAGATAACCGTGATAGAGGAATATATATCACAGTTAAATAGTCAGACCGAGGAAATGGAAAAAAAGATAACAGATCAGAAAAAGGTGATAATGGGTGTAAGCACAGTCAGCGGTATGATACTTACAATATTACTACTATAGGAGAGGTGCATGAGTGTTAGTCTGATTTTTAAAATAGCGGCAGTTGGAATTCTGGTAACTATATTAAGCCAGGTATTGAAACATAGTGGGAGGGAAGAACAGGCTTTTTTAGTTTCGCTTGCAGGACTTATATTGGTTCTTATGTGGATTATACCGGGAATTTATGAATTGTTTACAACAGTGCAGAGTTTATTTCAATTGTAATGCAGAAAAAGGATATAGCGATTATGGGGATTTTACATATAGGTGTTTTGGCAATATTAGGAATTATACTGGCATCATTGTTAAAGGCTCAGCGTCCGGAATACAGCATTTACATTATTATTGTAGTTTCTCTTTTCCTTTTTTTGTATGTATTGGGAATAGTAGAAGATGTAAGACTAAAACTTGGAATTTTGACGGATATAATCAGTGGAAGTGAAAAGTATTTTTCTTTATTGTTTAAAATGATGGGAATTACATATTTGTGCGAGTTTTGCTCTGGAATATGTAAAGACGCTGGTTATCAGGGAATGGCAGGTCAGGTAGAAATGTTTGGGAAAATTTCCATTGTGCTTTCGGGATTACCTATTTTATTTGCTTTGGTAAAAACAATTCAAAAATTTTAGAAAGGCAGAGTAAATCAAAATTATGGATATCTCAACAATTTATACAGAATATAATATGGAGGAAATGGAGAGTAAAATATCGGCACTTTTTCCGGATTGGGATCTCCATTTTTTTCAATTGTTTTCTTCTATTATAGAAGGAAAAGGACTGCAAAGTATAAAAGAAATCAGTTATAAGTTATTAGATCTTCTGGCAAATGAACTTGGCAGTCTTAAATCAATATTTATAACGATTATTCTTTTGGGTATTATTTCAGCAGTGTTTATTAATTTAACAGATATTTTCGGTAATCATCAGATAGCAGACTGTGGATTTTATTTAACTTATTTAATCATGATTATATTTTTGATAAAAATATTTGGAGAAGTATTTCTTCTTACAAAAGAGACAATGGAAAATATCGTTTCTTTTCTAAAAATTTTTCTGCCAACCTATTTTCTTACTGTGACAGCGGCTGGTGGAAGTGTTACGGCTATTGGCTTTTATCAGGTTTTCATGTTTGTAGTATATGGCATTGAGGCGCTGCTGGTGGGAATGATATTACCAATTACAGGATGTTATTCAATCTTGGGAATTGTAAATGGAATATGGGAAGAAGAAAAACTGTCATTAATGTTGCAATTAATTAAGCGAGGGATTACGGGAATGCTAAAGGTACTTATTACAATTGTATCTGGTACAGGAATTATTCAATCAATGATAACACCTGTTATAGATTCGGTAAAAATGAATGCAGTACAAAAATCTATTTCAATCATTCCAGGATTGGGAGATCTGGCGGGCAGTGCAGCTCAGGTACTACTTGGCTCGGCAGTGCTAATTAAAAATGCAACGGGTCTTTTGCTCCTTGTGTTATTAATTTTAATATGTGCGATTCCATTGCTTAAGCTGTTTGGAATTATGGCATTATTAAAAGGAGCAGCTGCAATAATGGGAATTGCAGCTGACAAAAGAATGACAAATTGTACAAATAGAATCGGGGATGGGGTAATGATGTTATTTCAGACAACACTATGTTCCATTACTTTTTTTGTTATTCTGATATCAATTATTGCATTTACTACAAATCGGGGTATTTAAGATGTTTTATTCAATATTAGATACAATAAAAGATATAGCCATATTTGTAGTGATATGCGAAACCATATTACATTTAGCACCGGGCAAAAACTATGAAAAGTATATCAAACCAATAATTGGATTTATGGTGTTGGGTAAAATCACAGTTGCTATTTTTAACTTTCAGCAAAGCGATATCAGACAACAAATGGAAACTTCCATTATAAAATATGAAAAAGATCTTCAACAATTCAATGTATCCGAAACAGATTATCAGGTGTTAGATGTCACACAACAAATATGTGAAAAATTAAATGGTAATATAATTAATGGCTATATAATAAAAAAGGCTGAAATCGTTAGAACAGAAACGAATAGTAAAGTAAGGATAGTACTAACAAAAGACAACCAAACGATTGTATTGGATAGAATAGAAATTTCGAATGAAAATACAGAAAAAGAAAAGGAACTCAGAGGTGAAATATCATTAGCAACAGGAATAGAAGAAAAATATATTGAGGTGGTGATAGAAGGTGAAAATTCTTGAAAAACTAACAGTAAAAAAAGAAAATATGGTTGTTGTTGCATTGATAGGTGTACTGCTGTTAGTGATTGCCATACCGACGAAACCAAACTCTGATAGTCAACAGGAGAAATCAATACAAACAAAAAATATTGAGAAACAGGAAGAAATAGATTCTGATAGTGATTATATAAGTGCGTTAGAGGTAAGGATGGAAGATTTTCTGTCCAATATGGAAGGTGTAGGAAAGGTAAAGGTAATGATTACGTTAAAAACTTCGCAGGAGGTTATAGTGGAAAAGGATATTCCAACAACCAGAAACAGCGTCATAGAATCGGATGCAGCCGGAGGCAGTAGAAGTACCAATGACATGCAAAGCCAGGAGACAACGGTTTATACAATTAATGAAGCGGGAGATAAAATACCATATGTTATTAAAACAAAAGAACCAGAAATCGAAGGAATTACAGTAGCAGCACAGGGCGGTGGTAATGCAACTGTACAGAAAAATATTTCCGAAGTAATTCAGGCATTATTCCAAATAGAGGTACATAAAATAAGAGTAGTAAAGATGAGATAGGTATATGAAGAGAGTAGGAGTGATATGAAATTGAAACGCAATCAGGTTATGATTACAGCACTGGCAATTATGATTGCCATCGCAGGGTATTTAAACTTTGCGGGCAATAAAATTGGAGAAGAGGGACTTTCGATGGCCGATGGAACAATGCAGCAGGATGATGCAACAGCTCTTTTGGATATTTCAGATGAAGATATAGTATCCGATATTGAAAGTCTGGATGCAGAAGCTGTGAATACGGATAATTATCTGGATGAAACATTGACATTGTCTGATACCATTACAAATGTGAATGTAGATACGGCATCAGCAGCACTTGAGGAAAGCGATGTAGTATCCGCAACAGACGGGGAATCTGATGCAGTGCCGGGAGAAGCAGTTTTTACAAGTACACAGGCTGTATCATCATTATCAGGTGTTAAATTACTGAAGGAACAGAATCGTGCAAAAAATAAAGAAACATTACTTGAAATCATTAATAGTGCTAATTTGGAAGAGTCCCAAAAACAGGACGCAGTAAATGGTATG
>CAZAQH010000054.1:0-13813 GCA_964487395.1 uncultured Lachnospiraceae bacterium
CTACTATATTTAACAGATAGCGGGCTGCACTCTCCGGTTCAAAGAGGTTAGCATACCATGGACTATCTTTTTGTTGTTTTGCATTTGTGTTTAAGGCTTCCCCGAGTCCGTTTGTCCGGTAATCCATTAATGTGCCATCGATTATACTGTTTGGATAAGCACGTAAGAATTCTTCTTCTGTTGAAATAGCATCCAAATATTCGATATCTTCTTTTGTAATAGTGTATATATTCTCTGACATTGCAAATTCTATTGTTTCACGCCATACACTAAGATGGGGATCCGATGTCCATGCATAATAAAGAATCTGTGCGCTGTTGTCATTTATGCTTGTTATCTTATAGCTGCTGTCATCCGCAGGCCATGGACTGGAAACGCCAAAGGAAATAAAATTCTCTCCCTGTACTAATTCTTCCATGGAATCCGCTGTTTCAAGAGATGCCAGTCTTACTATTTCCTCGCCATTCCTGCTGCAGTAGGCTTCTGCCCAGTTTGTTACAAATTCTTCGGCGGAAGGTTTTGATACTTTAAAAATTTCTTCTACCTGTACTTCATCCATCATATTGATTAAGGCTTCCTGCAACTGTTTTAAATTGGCTGCATCTGCTGCCTGCCACTTACTTTCATCTGCATGAATAAAAACATAGCAGTATTCAGATGGCATTTCTACTGTTGTGATTTCTTCGTTTGGCAGATAATCTGGGGTTTCTTCCAGTTCTATTGCATAATAGGTTCCTTCTGCATTCGGTATTTCCGGAGGAACGCTGCTGTCTGTCCCGTCCACTTCATTTATATAGGTGGTTGTATCCTCTGTATAGGAATGTGTTATCGTATTACTATTAAGTTTTTGATCCAACACCTGATTATTCCCATAATTACCAACTATTGTATATTCTCTATTTTCTAAAATGTTAAATGCTTCCGCAAAAGGAATCGCACACAGGGTACCAAGTTCATTTCCTTTTGTGCTGTCTGTGAATACAATAGTTTTATAATCATCTATTCGACAGGTAACAAGTTCTTTCATCTCCTGTGGAATTGTAAAACTAAAAATAGTAGTTTCCTGCGTTTCCTGTTCCTGTATTACTTCTTCGGATACAATCGAAATTTCTTCTGCTAACTCGCTTTCTTTTCTGTTTGTCAGAAAGCAGACACAGATTATCACGCAAATAATAACAGTTGTTATTATAATCCAAAAGCTTGGCTTTTTATAATTTAGAATATTCTTTACTCTTTGCTTAATTCCCACTTCCCCAAAGGCTACCGGACAGGCTGCTATGGTTTTTCTGTTTACGGAGCAGTTCAAAAGTGCCTGAGAGTATTCTTTTTTATAGTCACTTCCAAGTATCCTAATTACTCGTTCATCGCAGGCAAGTTCAATATCTTTGCAAAGCAATAAATACGCAAGCCAGACGAGTGGATTGAACCAATATACCATTAGAATCAAATATGCAATTGGTTTGATTAAGTAGTCGCGTCGTTTTATATGTGCTTTTTCATGTGCGATAATATAGGGCAGTTCCGTATCGACAGTATCTATGGGAATAAAAATGCGTGGTCTGAAAACACCTAATAAAAATGGTGTCTCTATTTCCTCACTTTGATATATTTTGTCCTGTTCTATCATAACCGGTTTTGCATTCTTAACTTTTCGAAGCATCTGTATCCAGCTGAATACAAAATAGCCAAGCATCAAAATCATGCCAACTAACCATATTCTGGATATAAGCATCGTAATAAGCTGCAACGGATTAATGCTGTTTACCATATTGGGCATTAAATGCTGTTGCATGTATTGATTAACCGGCTGATTCATTAGACTAAATCCTGTATCAATGGTTGGACTTTCATCGTATATGATTGACTCATTTATCGTATTGGTATTGGGTGCTAACCCAAAGGAGGATTCTATGGAAAATGGAATCAACAGCCGAATCCCTACAATCAGCCATAAAAAGCATATTATATTTTTGGGAACTTTTCTAAATAGCAAACGCAGTACAACTACTGCCAGTATAAAGATTCCGGCTGAAATAGATAAATTTAATACAGAAATAAATAGTTTCTCCATATCATCAATCCCCCTTGTATGAATCGATGATTTTTTGTATCTCATCTATTTCTTTTTCTGTTAATTGTTTCTTTTTGGTAAATGCCGCAATAAACCCTGGAAGGGAACCGCTGAAATTCTTATTTAAAAATTCTTCGCCTTCTGCCACGCATACCTCTTCTTTTGAAACAAGAGATGTTACAACGGCATTTTCTGATTGTAAAATTCCTCTTTCTGAAAGTCTTTTGATTACGGTATATGTAGTTGATTTTTTCCAATCCAGTTTTTCATTACAAAGCCTTACCAATTCACTGCTTGAAACAGGTTCATTCTCCCATAGAATTTCACAGAATCGATATTCGCTTTCAAATATTTTAGGTATTTCCATTATTATCCCTCCAGTCTAATGCATTAAACCATTTTCTTTAGTCTATTCCATTAGACCATCTTTGTCAACGGGATATTATTCTTGTATCATTTTTTCAAATTTGGCGGGTGATAGAATTTCGTTTGTTACAAACTCTCCATCTTTAAATAAGCAAAAAGAGGTTACTGCTGCCGGTGCATTCTGTGCCTGCTCTGTAGTCTCAATATGGATTACTTTAAAATGGGATGCCGCGCTCTTTTGCCTTTTCTTCCATCAGTGGAACGTATTTAGCGGTAAATGGGCATTGCCAGGTGTAGTAAAGAACAAATCCTTTTTCCGATATGCGCGGATTATGCACTTGTTCTTTAAATTTAGGCACGGGGGCTGTTTCATCAAAAGGCAGATACAGGAGTCTAAAAAAAGGATTGGCACTGTCCGCTTCCCTAAAGCCTTTATATTCTAAGTATTTCGGATCGGAAAGATATGGCATTTTTTTTGGTGAAGATAGTACGACAAGTCCTTTTTTTCCCTTTTCCTTACTATCCTTAATGCATTCTTCCAAATGAAGGTTTGAATTGCCCTGTCCCTTGTACTGACCTGATACCCAGAAGCAGTCTATATACATATAGCCCGGTGCTTCAACAGGGTTCCATGCTTTTTCCGCCGGAATATACTCAATAAAGCATTTACCTCTGACATCTCCTTTTTTGAATACCAGTCCATCTTCCAAGCGGTCTTTAAGCCAGCTTTTTTTAGCAACGACCTGACAGTCTTTATTACTGGATATAGCGCAACAAATATGTTCTTGTTCCAGGTTGTCTTTTGTAATTGTAATAATCTCTATAATTGTTTTCCTTTACTTTTCGTATTCGAATAAATCTGTTATTTTACACCCTAGTGTTTTGGCAAGATTAGATAATGTAATTGCCTGGGCATGGTCTATTTTTTTCTGACGCTGCTCATACATTTGTATGGAGCGAAGGGATACTCCTGATTTTTGAGCAAGCTCTGTTTGTGAAATTCCATATTTCTTTCTTTGTTCCTGTAGTTTTGTTGGCATATTTTTTTCTTGAACCATTCGATTAACGTTCTCTACAAATTTCATTTCCGGTGCTTCATGGAATGTTTCATACATTTTTTCTATTTCAGAAAAAGACAGGGTACGAGAAATATCTTTAAATGATTTTCCTGTTTTCCATTGGTAATATGCCAAAATCCATCCACACCAATAATCTGCATTTCTATGAATGGGTTTTTCGCATTCTATGGTAAATTCCTTTTTACCAGATTTATCAAATACTTCATATGCAAGTTCAATGCCTGAAAAACCGGCAACATATTTGGGATTTCCTTTTTCAAATTCTTCCGCAATACCAGCTGCTATAAATAACCGGAAAAACTCTTCTTTTTTCATATTTGTGTTTTTTGAAATGTATTCCATCATGGTTCCTAAATTATCCATTGCATTCTGTAAATACATTTCATCGTAAGCGCAGGTCATCATTTAAAACCCCCTTTCGAATAATATCGACCATGAATAATCCATCAACATCATTATTCTGGGCATATTCTGCATACTGCTTTCTTGCATTCTCATCTCTGCTTTTTCTTTTGCTGTAATACTCCGCATTATCCACTGCTTCATATTGAACAAAGCAAAGTTTGTCAAATGCTTTTCTACTTTTTATTACCACCTGTTCCCCTAATTTGCACAGCTTCATGGCATATTTTAACTGCTCAACCGATATTTCATTATTTACAAAGGCTTTGGCAAAAGTAAAATAGGAATCATCTGCGCGATATCCGATTATAATATCTATATTTTCTATTGGAATCAAAAAATTCTCCGTAAGATATTGTATTCCATGGCTGGAAACTGGCGTTGATACTCCAAATTTACGATTGTTAATTAATAGTGCAAGCCAATTTAATATGGTGTATTCTGAATCTGTCAAATTAAGAATCTGCATATCTGTCATATCAATTTCGTACTGATTGGCATATCCATCTGTATTGCTGCTGCATGCCCATTCCTTAGCAAGCTCTTTGTTTTCTGTACAGTAAAAACCAACACCGTAGTCATTGTATATTTTCCCTGCTCCATATAAAGGTTTTTCTATGATATTTTCTGATCCATGCCAAATTGTTTTGACTTTTGTTCTCATATTGAATCCTCCCATCACTAAAAATGATTGTTTTCACAATATAAATGTATCACTGTGGTGATATAGAAGTCAACATGAAAACGTTTATTGTTCTTTTACCGGGTGGCATCTGCAAATGCCCAGTCAAATTTATCCATTTAAGATTCCTTCCTGTTCATATTTTTGATATATCTCTTTTTCCAAATCGTGTAATTCTTTTCTAAGTTCTTTTGGTTCTAATAATTCTGCCTTGCTTCCAAAGGTCATTAACCATTCAAACAGATTTTCTTTATCCGCAAAACCAAAGGAAAACAGGAGTGTTCCATCCTCCTGATGAATATAACTTGCTTTTCCAAACTCTTCTATCAGTCGCCATTCCACACTTTTATCAAACCTGATTTTTACATTTAGTGTAACGGGAAAATAGGTGTCTGTGGATAAATCCGGGTAGGGCATGGTTCTTTCTGTGTATGGTTCAAAGGTGTTCTGTAAATCTTCCATCCGGTTTAACTTAAATAATCGAAATTCTTTTTTATCTTCACAATATCCCCATATATACCAGGATGACCATTTAAAAATAAGCTGATAGGGTTCTACTTTTCTTTTGGTTTCTCCTTTTGGTGAGTAGTATAAAAAACTTATCTTTTCTCTGTTTCTGATGGCTGTCTGTATCAATTCAATTTTAGGAGCCAGCATTGATTTATACCAGGAAGATAAATCAATCATAATATGCTCATTGGAATGTAAAACATCATAATCGGATATAGACAGTTTATCGATTAATTGTTTATATGTGTGATTACCGGAGACGCTGTCAAGTCCCTTTAAGCCTGCCATAATGGATTGCAATTCTTTGGTGGTCAGTAACGTCTTGTCTATCGCATAGCCATCCATAATCGAGATACCACCATTTACTCCCTGTCTTGTCACAATCGGAATGCCCGCCTGACACAGTGTCTCAATATCACGGTTGATGGTTCTTTTTGATACTTCGAACTTTTCTGCCAATTGGGGAGCAGTAATAGTTTCCTTTTGTAGTAATACAGACAAAATTCCTATCAGTCGATCGATTTTCAAAATGATTCCTCCTTATCTTGTCAGTATAAAAAATAAAACATGACAACTGTATGTCATGTTTTATTTTATCATATGAATATATAATGGTCCTATTACATTTCTTCTTGGTTCATTCTATAAAAAAAATATCGATTGCGTCCTTCATTCTTTGCTTGATATAATGCTTTGTCTGCGCACTCTAACAGCATTTTAATATCATTACCACATTCTTTTGTATAAGCAACGCCAATACTGCAGGTAACATGTATACAATTTCCTTCATTATCCGAGTAATCTTCTGCCATTTTTTCAAGCATCCACTCTAACTTATCAATTAATGTCTCCATCGGAATATCTTTTACTAAAACACAGAACTCATCACCTCCAAAACGGGATAAAAGATCAATATTTGAGAAAATAAGTTGTAGTTTTTTAGCGGCATCTACAATTGCCTGATCACCTGCCATATGACCAAAGGTATCATTAATACTCTTAAAATAATCCAAATCCATAAAAATAACAGCTGAGTCTTTGGTTTTGTTTTTTGTAAGATATCGCTCACTTATTTCATTAAATGCTGTTTTTGTATAAAGCCCTGTTAAAGTATCTTTCCTGGATGCTTCCTGAAGTTTGATGCGTTCCTGTATCGCTTTGTCTATATCAACGATCCGCCCTATGATATTTGTAACTTCACCATTTTGATTTAACATTGGGAACTGGAATATTTCGCACCAGACAGGAGTTTTGTCCTGCTTCAAAAATCTCACTTCACATGTGACTGATTCTTTTTGCATTAATACTTTTTCTGTTGCTTTAAATAATTTGGATACGTCTTTATCACTTATTTTCTTTAAATTTTGCATTTGTGTCTTCTCAAAAATGTTCATGTTTTCTGAGAAACTCCATCCAAACTTATCATCAAACTGCTGAGATGTGACAATTCTTTTTTCTTTCACAATAATATCAAAAAGAATATCTCCCGTCTGTTCCATCAGTTTTTCATATTTATCCTGTGAAAGTTTTAATTCCTCTAATAGTTTTGACTGCACACTAATGTCCATGATGAAGCAATAAATAATTTGCTCACTATTGTTTTCCGTTACAAAGGTACCATTAAATAATGTCGGGGTATAACTGCCATCCTGTTTTCGTATCCTTATTTCTGTAGAAATTTTAGAATCATTTTCTTTGCAGCATCTTTTAATTAGTTCTTTTAATGTTTCTCTTTCATCCGGATGTACAAAGGACAAATATTCTTTTCCACATTGTTCTTCAAATTCTGCACGGCTATACTGGATCAAAGATAAAAATCCATCATTTGCATATGTGATATGAAAATCCTCATCCGTAGAAAGCATAACAACACCGCCATCAATATTATTGGTTATATGTCTGAATCTACGTTCGCTCGCAACAAGAATTCGGAATTTCTTTTTTTCATTCTCCATATACAAATCAATAAAACAACAGCACTTAATATTAATATTGAAAATACAATAATCCATATTTTATAAAGATAAAGAAAATCGCTAAATGAATATACATATTGATTTTTAGCCATTTCTTTTATAACAATTCCCGATATCTCATCTTCACTGATTTGTGATAATGATTTATTAATAACCGATATTAATCTTTCATCTAATAATTCGTTATTATCCTGATTTTGAATAACGGATAAGCATAGTTTATCTTCTATTCCAAAAAGTGGTACTACCGATAAATTACTATAGGAAGGTTTGGATAAAAACGGCTCAATAACATATTGATTCTGTAACAGCAAATCGGCTTTTCCCGATTCAACTGCTTTAAAACTTTCTTCAATCGTATCATACGTTGATATGGTTACATTCGGAAATTCATCTTCTATTACCTGTGCAATTGTCTTTGATCCTGTTGCAAGTGCAAGTGTGTATTTTTTGCTTTCATCGAACTCTTCTCCGCTTTTCATAACAAATACTTTTTTTGCACTGATATATGGCTCTGTCAATAAAAGACCGTTTGCATTTTTATTTAAGGTATTTAATTCCACATTGGAAACCAGCTTGATCTTATTATCCCTTAAATAGTCATAGGTAATCTCTCCCATAGGCAGTTCTACGTATTGGAATTTAATTCCGGATACTTTGGAGACTGCATTTAAAATATCGATTGTAATTCCTGCTGGGTTTCCATCCTTATCTGTATAGGAAATAGGTGCATAGTTTTGCACATAACCAATCGTCATTGTACCAATTTCATTGACATAATCCTGTTCATTTTTAGATATTGGAATTTGCGAAAATTCCTTAAAGTATTGTCTTTCCAGATTTGCCTCAAATCCGGGATTTTCATTTCTTATACTGTTAATTGCTGAGTTCATTTCCGATAACAGCTGCTCTGCTTCCCGTTGCATCATAAAGTAATAGGAATTGGCTCCAAATTGTCCAAGCAGTTTCATGGAATCTGTTTTTATCATAAGATTTCCAACGATAGCATCTACTTCTCCTGAATTTAATGCATTAATCAAAGTTGGCGTATCTTTATAATATATAATATTTGCATCAAATCCATTTTCCTCGGCATATGTTATAAAATCATCATAAAAAACAAGTGTTGGAACACAACCAATCTTTATAGAACCAAACTTGGAAAAGTCTTCATATACAAGATTGTCTTTTGTATTTAAAGTAAGAATTGCACCATACTCAGTGCCCATCGGATAAGCCGGAAAAGAAAATTTATTCAATCTGTCTACGGTAATCTGACATGGTGCCAGAATATCCGTCTTTCCTTCTCTGAAATTTTTTAATGCTTCTTCAAAACTTTCTGACTCTACATATTCAAGATTCCAACCTGCATTTTCTGCTATGTTGTTCAGGTAATCTACTGCATATCCTGTGTAATTTCCAAAAGAATCTTTTTCGTAAAAATCCTGCAACTCAAAAAAACCGACTTTAACCGTCTTGAGCGCTTCTTTCGCCAAAACGGGTAAAACGGTTTGCATTAAAATAGTGAACCATATTATAACTGCTAAGATTCTTTTTTCATATTTTCTTTTTTTCATGTTTTACCTCATGAACAACTGAGTTCCGTGATTCTATCACTATCAACATAATACTTTTACAATAATCTGGTTGTATACTGTGAAAAATCCCATATTTCGTCGGCAAGTCCATTATAAAATTCAGGTTCATGACATACCATTAAAATGCTTCCACCATAATCAATAAGGGAACGTTTTAATTCCGCCTTGGCATCTACATCAAGATGGTTAGTCGGCTCATCGAGTAACAGCAAGTTACTTTCTCTGTTTAGAAGTTTACATAATCTAACTTTTGCCTGTTCTCCACCACTTAAAACCTTTACTTTGCTTTCGATGTGTTTTGTGGTAAGTCCGCATTTTGCAAGTGCAGAACGAACTTCATACTGGGTATATCCCGGAAATTCTGACCAAATTTCTTCAATACAGGTTGTCTCGATATTTTTAGGCATTTCCTGTTCAAAATATCCAATTGCAAGGTAATCACCAAGTGTTACACTTCCGGATAATGGTTTAATCAGACCCAGAATACTTTTTAAAAGAGTTGTTTTACCGATACCATTTGCTCCGGTTATCACAATTTTCTTACCTCGTTCCATAGTAAGGTTAAGTGATTTTGACAGTGGTTCTTCATAGCCAATTACAAGATCCTTAGTAATAACAAGGAATTTACCGGGAGTTCTTGCTTCTTTAAAAAAGAATTCCGGCTTTGGTTTATCTGCTGCCAGTTCGATTACATCCATTTTATCCAGTTTCTTTTGTCTGGACATTGCCATGTTTCTGGTAGCCACTCTTGCTTTATTTCGTGCCACAAAATCTTTAAGCTCGGCAATCTCTTTCTGCTGCTTATTAAAAGCGGCTTCCTGCTGAGATTTTTTCATGGCATATACTTCTTCGAATTTATTGTAATCACCTACATAACGGGACAATTCCTGATTGTCCATATGATAAATGATATTAATAACGCTGTTTAAAAAAGGAATATCGTGGGAGATTAAAATGAATGCATTTTCATATTCATTCAAATATCGTTTCAGCCATTCAATATGTTCTACATCAAGGTAATTGGTAGGTTCGTCTAATAATAGAATATCGGGTTTTTCCAGCAAAAGTTTACCCAATAATACTTTGGTTCTCTGTCCTCCACTTAATTCCGATACATCTTTATCAAGTCCTAAGTCCAACAAACCCAGGGCTCTGGCAACTTCTTCTACCTTGGAATCAATCAGATAAAAATCATGTACGGTCAGCATATCCTGAATCGTACCAAGTTCTTCCATGTATGTTTCTAATTCCTCCGGCGTACAGTCGCCCATTTTATCGCATATCTGATTCATGTTTTCTTCCATTTCAAATAAAAACTGAAATGCAGAAGAAAGTACGTCTTTAATAGTCATACCTTTTTCTAAAACGGTATGCTGGTCCAAATATCCTACACGGACATTTTTTGCCCATTCTACTTTTCCTTCATCCGGCATCAGACTTCCGGTAATAATATTCATGAAGGTGGATTTGCCTTCTCCATTTGCTCCGATTAATCCTATATGTTCACCTTTTAATAAGCGAAAGGACACATCATGAAATATGGCTCTGTCTCCAAAACCATGTGTTAAGTGTTCTACGTTTAAAATACTCATGTTAACCTCATATCACTATAATATAAATTTATCAATTACCTTTACGATTCCGTCCTCGTCATTAGAATCTGTAATGTAATCTGCTTTTTCTTTTACTTTTTCCTGTGCATTTGCCATGGCTACGCCAACTCCGGCATACTCAATCATAGTCATGTCATTAAATCCATCACCACAGCAGATTGTATTTTCTCTTGTCATTCCTACTGTACTGAGCATTCGGTCAATGGAAGATGCTTTATCTATTCCCTTTGGCATCAGTTCTATGAAAAAAGGTTCTGAGCGGTATACACTGATGATATCTCCGTATTTCTCATTCAGTTCTTTTTCATACTGCTCGGCTTTATCCGGTGGCGCTGTCATTAAAAGTTTATTGACATCAAAATCAATAAAGCCAAGGAAATCTTCTACTTCCATCATCTTCATTTGATTGATTCTGGATTCTAATGCAATATAATCATCCATTCTCGTCGCCAGAAGAATTTTCTCTCCATAATAGGTAATCAGTCCGCAATCATGTCTTTTTGCAAAGCGATATATCTTGGGTATTAAAACAGCCGGAAACATCTGTTGATACACAATCTCACCACTTCGACAATTTATGATTCTGCCACCATTAAAGGATAATAAATATCCACCATATTTTTCGAGTTCCAGTTCCTCTGCATACCGTTTCATACCGGGTGTTGGTCTGCCGGATGCAAGCATGACTTTATGTCCTCGCTCCTGAATCGCATGAATCGCTTTTTTTGTTTCTAACGTAATCTCTTTTTGAGAATTAGTAAGGGTTCCATCTATATCTAAAACTAACATCTTTATATCTGCCAAAATAATTCTCCTTCCGAATGATAAAGAGCAATTCTTCCTTATTTTATCATATTTTGCAATAATATACTATTCTTCAAATAATGGGGTGGAGAAATATCTTTCTGCTGTATCCGGTAAAACGGTAACGACTGTTTTGCCTTTTCCCAGCTTTTTTGCAAGCTTTAAGGCCGCCGCTACATTAGTTCCACTTGAAATGCCACACATAATTCCTTCTAATCTTGCCAAATCCTTGGCTGTATTAATGGCTTCTTCGTCTGTCACGATATAAATATCATCATAAATATCCATATTGAGATTTTTCGGAATTAATCCATCACCAATTCCCATCTGTAAATGTGTTCCAATATTACCGCCTGCCAAAATTGCTGCATGCTCAGGCTCTACTGCCCATATCTCAATATCAGGATTCTGTGCCTTTAATACTTCACCAATTCCGCTTATCGTTCCGCCTGTTCCAATACCGGAGCAAAAACCGTGAATCGGTCCTGCAACCTGTTCCATAATCTCAAGTCCGGTTCTGTGTTTATGTACCATAGGATTGGCCGGATTTTCAAACTGCTGTGGAACAAAAACATTGGGATTTTCTTTTTCCATTCTAAGAGCTGTCTGCAGACATTCATCGATGCATGCCCCAATATTGCCATCATCATGAATCAGTTTCACTTCTGCTCCATAATGTTTCACCAGTTTTCTGCGTTCTTCGCTGACAGAATCCGGCATAATGATAATAGTACGATATCCTTTTACTGCACCAATCAAAGCAAGACCTATTCCCTGATTACCACTGGTCGGTTCTACAATAATCGTATCTTTATTTATCTTTCCTTCTTTTTCTGCCTGCGCAATCATGTTATAAGCCGTTCTTGTCTTTATGGAACCGCCTACATTCAAGCCTTCATATTTTACTAAAACCTCTGCCGATTCCGGATCCTGATTCATTCGATTCAACCGAATCATTGGCGTATGTCCCATATATTCTAAAATATTATTACAAACCATTTTTCTGCCTCCAAATTTATACACTTTTTTGATTATAAACCATTTCCTTCTGTATTTACAAAGATTTTCGCTTATTTAATGTAAATAAAAGGAAAATCATAATGATAAGCTGTAAAATACCAATTCCGAAGAACGTTTTGCTAAGTCCAATCCATTCTGCAATTACTCCACTTATGGGAAAAATAATTATCATCATCATGGAGTACATCATACTGCTGACAGAAATTATGGTTGCCCGCTGCTCTGATGGTATTTTAGAATTTAGAGAATCTGAGGATATCGGAGTTAACAGCCCATACATAAATCCCATAATGCAAAATGCTGGAATAGCAATACGCAAATCCATGATTCCATACAGTAAAATGGTTATTCCCATAAATACAGATGCCAGGTATTTGATTTTCCCGTTCGTAATATTCATTAGACTTTTTGCACATGCAGCACCTGATGCACTCAATAATCCCTGAATCAAAAGGCATATGGAAATCCGAACCGTATTTAGATGCATTCCCTGAAAATACTCCTGCCCATAAAAAAAGATTACCATAAAAAAGGTGAAGGTCATCGGATAATAAAGCAGGATATTTCGAACCTGTTTATTCTCTTTCATAATATGATAACAGGTCTGAAAATGTTTCTTTATGCTGATAGTTTCTTCTTCCTGTTTTGTATGTATTTCCGGTTCCTTAAAATTAAGAACCAAAATAATCTCACACAGTCCAAGAATCATTGCTGCAATATAGCAGTAACTATAGGAATACTTTGCTAATACTCCACCTGAAAATACCGCAATTGCACCTGCGATTTCAACTAAGAAATTGATTCGTCCATTAATACCCAAATATTCTTTTTCTTTTTTTAGCTGCTTTAAGCTGTCAAATATAAGTGCTTCTGCCGACCCGGAATTCATATTGTAACTTAACGCCTGAATCGTAAATGCGAATGCAAATCCCCAGAAGGAACCGGCAAAAATCATTAATACTCTGGAAACCAGACATAAAAATCTACCTAATAAAACTGTCTTTTTTCGTCCCAGCAAATCCGCCATCGCTCCCGATGGAACCTCACACAAAAATCCAACGATATGATAGACACCTTCTAAAAGTCCAATCTGTATCAGATTCATTCCTTTAAAAGACAGATACAATACCCATATTGCACCTGTTACATCAAAGTTTAAAATAAAACTGTATTAATAATTTATATTAATATTTTTTTCTAATTGTTTTGTTATTGTTTTCATTTGTAATGCCTCGCTGTATGCAAATATTTTTTTTAAAGAAAAAGAACCTATCAAAAAAAGATAAGTTCTTAATTGGATACATATACCATTCAATCTATCTTCTACAATATAAACACTATTTTACATAAAATTACGCACAAAGTGCTGGTAAGAGTTCCCAACAACTAATACTCTGCAAATTTTTCGTCCTTTGTAATTTTATCATATCTTGCAATAGATTTTGCAGTAAGAACAAATCCTAATGCTGCAAATTGATTTTGTGACAGAAAAATTAACATAATGAGTCTTTCGATTGTTCTAATTTTTCGTCCAGCCTTATTGTCTGTCATAACAATTTCATTATTTTCCTTCGGTTTATACTCACCAAGAAAATTTTTAATAAAAATGTTTACTGGTTTGTGAATAAATAAAATAGATAAGAACCATCTTGCAATTATTTCAAAATTTAAATTAAAGGTTGTTAACCAATA
>CAZAQH010000055.1:0-13651 GCA_964487395.1 uncultured Lachnospiraceae bacterium
GTGTACTTTCTTTGCCAATAATAAACTGAACATCATCAACCATTAATACATCAACAGTTCTGTATTTTTCTCTCAGTTTATTCATTGCTGCTGCATTACCGCTTCTGATAGATTCAATTACATCGTTCGTAAATGCTTCGGAAGTTACATATAACACTTTCATTTTAGGATTCTGTTCTAAAATAAAATGACCGATTGAATGCATAAGGTGGGTTTTTCCAAGACCGGCACCTCCATATAAATAAAGAGGATTGTAAGCTTCACCCGGTGATTCTGCTACTGCTAATGCTGCAGAATGAGCAAATTTATTATTACTTCCTACTACAAAAGTATCAAATTTATATTTTGGATTTAAATTTGCATTTTCATAATTAATGTTATAAACAGGATTATTAGATTTAGATTGATTTACTTCAGAATCAGATAATTTATCTGCATCTTTTTCTAATATAAATTGAATTTCATATGTATGATTCATCATTTCTGATATTGTTACCTGAAAATAACTTTTATACTTATTAGAAATATAATTGAGAGCATGAGCCTGGTCAGAAGGAATTAATATTTTAACTATGTCATCCTTTAATTCATAGAATTTCAAAGGCATAATCCAAGTTTCAAAAGAAATCTCGGATAAATCATATTCTTTTCTTAAAGTTTCTTTTATTTCTTCCCAAAGTTCACTAATTGATTTCATCTTAAACCTCTATTTATTAATCTATACGATATCGAAAACTAATCTATTTTATATTACTCTATCTGCACTAAAATTTCAAATGATTATTGCGTTTAGTCATTATGTAAAACAATCAATTTACATAATTCATTTATGTGAATTAATTAATAGGATGTGGATAATTATAAAAAAAGTTATAAACAATTTTTTTTATTGTATTTATAAGGATTTTTTTAAAAAATAAAAAGTTATACACAACTTATACACAAAATGTGGATATAATTATGTAAATTATTTATTTATACACATTTTAATTCACAATCAACATATTGTATGTGGATGTTATATCTACTAACAAAATGTAGAAAAGCCTTTATTTTATAAGTATTTGCATAAAAATTATGTAACACAAAAAAAGTATATTTACTTGACGTATTTGTTTTCATCTAATATAATTGTAACGATTATTTCTATGACGCATTATTGATATCATATATTTATTTTTATATGATTAATATGGTTAATAAGAGATTGAAAAAGTTACCTTATTATATATGGGTATTAGAAAAAAGGAGGTATTGTAATGAATAAAGGTAAAATGACATTTCAGCCTAAAAACAGACAGAGATCTAAAGTTCATGGATTTCGTCAGAGAATGAGTACACCAGGCGGAAGAAAAGTTATAGCATCCAGAAGAGCAAAAGGAAGAAAAACATTGTCAGCATAGGCCGCAGTTTTGTGGCCTTTTTTTCTCTGAATATATAATTGGAGTATTAATATGGAATTTTCAGAGTCCTTAAAGAAAAACAGTGATTTTAAAACGGTTTACAAAAAAGGCAGATCATATGCAAATAAATATCTTGTAATGTATGTTTTAGAAAATAATCAGAGTGGTAACCGTTTAGGAATTTCTGTAAGTAAAAAAGTTGGTAACAGTGTTGTAAGACATCATTTAACAAGACTGTTAAGAGAAAGTTACAGACTACACGAAAAGGTATTCAATAGTGGTTTGGATATTGTAGTTGTTGCAAGAAACAGTGCCAAAGATTGCAGTTACTTTGAAATCGAAAGCGCATTATTACATCTTGGAAAGCTTCATAACATTATAATAAGGAATGAAGTGAATTAGAATTTAATATGAAGAATATAATTATTGCTTTAATAAAGTTCTATCAAAAAAAAATATCTCCACTCAAACATACGAAGTGTCCTTATTTTCCTACTTGTTCACAATATGGATTAGAAGCTGTGGAAAAGTATGGTGCAATTAAAGGAAGCTTTCTTGCTATATGGAGAATATTGCGATGTAATCCTTTTTCAAAGGGCGGGTATGATCCTGTTCCTTAAACGTTTATAGGAGGAAATAAATTTGTCAGGTATACTTTTAACACAGAATTCTACATTTATAATTGGACCAATTTCCAAAATACTTGGTTATATTATGGAAGGAATATTTTTTGTTCTTGATAAAATAGGTATTCCTAATATTGGTTTATCAATTATATTATTTACAGTTGTAATGTACATGCTGTTGATGCCTTTAACAATTAAGCAGCAGAAATTTTCAAAATTATCTGCAAAGATGAATCCGGAGTTACAGGCTATTCAGGCAAAATACAAAAATAAAAAAGATAACGATTCTATGATGGCAATGAATCAGGAAACACAGGCAGTATATGCAAAGTATGGTGTATCTCCTACAGGTAGTTGTGTTCAGTTATTAATTCAGATGCCTGTTTTATTTGCTTTATATAGAGTTATCTATGCTATGCCGGCATATGTTGGTAAAATCAAAGAAGCCTTTTTCCCATTAGTTGATAAATTAATGTCACAGGCAGGAAGTTCTGAATTTGTTCAGTCTTTACAAAATTCAGCAATGTTTTCCAAACAGTTTACAAATGAATTATTTACCAGTGGTAATACAGAATATGTTCAGAATACATTTATTGATTGTTTGAACAGAGCATCTACTGCAGAATGGACTTCTATCGCAGATAAATTTCCAAATTTGGCAACAGATGTAACAAATACATTAGAACAATTAAACCGTTATAATAATTTCCTTGGTTTAAATATGGCTAATTCACCATCTTTTACAGTAAAAAATGCTTTTGCATCAGGTAACTGGTTATTAATAGTTGGTGCTTTACTTATTCCGGTTCTTGCTGCACTTACACAGTGGATTAATACAAAATTAATGCCACAGGCTGCATCAAATGCAGGTGGAGCAGGTGATACAATGGCTCAGTCCATGAAAACCATGAATGTTATGATGCCTTTAATGTCAGCATTCTTCTGCTACACACTTCCAGCAGGTATGGGACTTTACTGGATTGCCGGTGCAGTTGTAAGAAGTATTCAGCAGGTAGCAATTAACAAACATATTGATAAAATTGATATGGAAGAGTTAATTAAGAAAAATGTTGAAAAGAACAAAAAGAAATTAGAAAAAAGAGGTGTAAATGCTAGTAAACTTAGTAATTATGCTTCTATGAATACAAAGAGTGTTGGTACAAATCCTTCATCTAATAAAAATCAGATGAGTCAGGCAGAAAAAGATGAATTAATTAAAAAATCAACCGATTATTACAAATCAAATGCAAAACCGGGAAGTATAGCTGCAAAAGCCAATATGGTTAAACAGTATAACGAAAAAAATAACAAATAGTGGGGGTAACAAAATGGATTATAAGAGATTTAGTGCTAAAACAGTTGATGATGCAATAACAGAAGCATGCAAAGCTTTATCAGTTACCAGTGATAAATTAGATTATGTTATTGTTGAAGAAGGTTCTTCAGGATTTTTAGGAATTGGTTCAAAGGATGCAGTTATTAATGCAAAGGTTAAATCCTCAACAACTGACAAAGCAAAGATATTTTTAGATGATATATTTACTGCAATGAAAATGACAGTTGTAGTTAAAGTAGAATATAATGATTCTTTAAAGGAAATGAACATCGATTTATGTGGGGATGATATGGGAGTATTAATTGGAAAAAGAGGTCAGACTCTTGATTCTTTACAGTACTTAGTATCTCTTGTAGTTAATAAAGATGTTGAAGATTATATTCGTGTTAAGGTAGATACAGAAAATTATCGTAAAAGAAGACAAGATACATTAGAAAATCTTGCAAAGAATATTTCTTTCAAAGTAAAGAGAACAAAAAGAGCGGTTTCATTAGAACCGATGAATCCTTATGAAAGAAGAATTATTCATTCAGCATTACAAAATGATAAATTTGTTACTACCCACAGCGAAGGGGAAGAACCATTTAGACATGTTGTTGTAACCATGAGAAAATAACAATTTGGTGAGGGGGTTAACGCCCCCTCATTATTTCATATAAAAGGAAAATTATGAAAACAGAAACAATCGCTGCTATTGCAACTTCACTAAGTGAATCAGGAATATCCATTATCAGACTAAGTGGAACAGAAGCAATTTCCATTGCTGATAAAATTTTTTATTCAGAATCCGGAAAAAAAGTAACCGGGTTTAAAAGTCATACCCTTCATTATGGATTTATTAAAGAACAGGAAGAAATTGTAGATGAAGTAATTTTGTCTGTCATGAAAACACCAAAAAGTTATACCACAGAAGATACTATTGAAATCAACTGTCACGGTGGTGTTTTGATGACAAAGAAAATTTTAGAGATTGTTTTAAAAAATGGTGCCAGAATTGCAATGCCTGGAGAATTTACAAAAAGAGCTTTTTTAAATGGAAGAATTGATTTATCAGAAGCAGAAGCAATTATGGATGTTATACAGGCAGATAATGAATTTGCTTTAAAACAAGGAATCAAGCAATTAAAAGGTTCAGTATCATTAAAGATAAAAGAATTAAGAGAAGGTATTTTATTTGAAATAGCTTTTATTGAATCGGCACTTGATGATCCGGAGCATATCAGTCTTGAAGGATATCCGGAAAAATTAGAAAGCAAGTTAAATGTTATATTAATGGAATTAAAGAAATTAGAAAAATCAGCAGATAACGGAAAAATTTTAAAAGAAGGTATTAACACGGTTATTGTCGGAAAACCAAATGCAGGAAAATCTTCTTTATTAAATATTTTAGTTGGAGAAGAAAAAGCAATTGTAACAGATATTGCAGGAACGACCAGAGATGCATTAGAAGAAAATATTAAAATAGGAAATATTAATCTGCATATTATAGACACTGCCGGTATTCGTTATACAAAAGATGAAGTGGAAAAAATAGGTGTAGGAAAAGCAAAACAATTTGCTAAAGATGCCGATTTAATTTTGTATATCGTAGACTCTTCTGTCAGTCTTGATGAAAATGATGAAGAGATTATGAAATTAACAGTAGGAAAAAAAGTAATTGTGTTGTTTAATAAAAGTGACCTTGAATCTGTTTTGGAAATTGAACGGGTGAAAGAGAAAATGATTTCATCGGGAAATATGGAAGATAATATCAGATTCATAAAAATTTCCGCAAAGAATAATATTGGCATGGATATTTTAGAAGAAACAGTAAAAGATATGTTTTTTCATGGTGAAATAGAATTAAAAGATGAAGTCATGATTACTAATATGAGACAAAAGGAAGCTATAATGGAAGCAATTGAAAGTTTATCTTTTGTTTTAAAAAGTATTCGGGATGAAATGCCTGAAGATTTTCTTACAATTGATTTAATGAATGCTTATGAATCATTAGGAAAAATCATTGGTGAGGAAATCGGAGAAGATTTGGTTAATGAGATTTTTTCAAAATTTTGTACAGGAAAATAACTCTTAGATTTAGGAAGGCAAAGTTATGTCTAGAATTAGAGAAAAAGTAGATGTGTGTGTAGTTGGAGCCGGTCATGCCGGATGTGAAGCAGCCTTAGCCTGCGCAAGAATGGGACTTAATACTGTTATTTTTACAGTAAGTGTAGACAGTATTGCGTTAATGCCTTGTAATCCTAATGTTGGTGGAAGTTCCAAAGGACATTTGGTAAGAGAACTTGATGCACTTGGCGGTGAAATGGGAAAAAATATTGATAAAACTTTTATCCAGTCCAAAATGCTAAATATTTCCAAAGGACCGGCAGTTCATTCTCTTCGTGCTCAAGCTGATAAAGCAGAATATTCCAGAGCAATGCGTAAGGTTTTGGAAAATCAGGATAACATCACAATAAAACAGGCAGAAGTTGTAAAACTTCTTACAAGAGAAGATTTTGATCATATTAATGAAAAAAATGAAATTGAAGAATACGAAAGAGATTACGACAATTTAGAAATAGCCGGAGTTCAAATTTTTACAGGAGCAATTTATGAATGCAAGGCAGTAGTTCTTTGTACCGGAACTTATTTAAAAGCCAGATGTTTATGTGGTGAAGCTATTACACATACTGGTCCAAACGGATTACAGCCAGCGAACTATTTAACGGATTCTTTAAAATCATTAGGAATAGAGATACGTCGATTTAAAACAGGAACACCTGCAAGAATGGATAAGCGTTCTATTGATTTTAGTAAAATGGAAGAGCAGTTTGGGGATGAAAAAGTAGTACCATTTTCATTTTCTACCATTCCACAGGATGTACAGATTGATCAGATTTCCTGTTGGCTGACATACACAAATGAAAATACACATGAAATAATAAGAAATAATCTTGACCGCTCTCCTATTTATGCGGGAGTTATTGAAGGAACAGGACCAAGATATTGTCCATCCATAGAAGATAAAGTTGTAAAATTTGCAGATAAAGAAAGACACCAGGTATTTATTGAACCGGAAGGATTACATACCAATGAAATGTATGTAGGAGGAATGTCATCTTCTTTACCGGAAGATGTACAGCTTGCTATGTATCGAACAGTACCGGGACTTGAGAATTGTAAAATTGTCAGAAATGCGTATGCGATAGAATATGATTGCATTAACCCAGTCCAGCTTTATCCGACACTACAATTTAAAAATGTAAAAGGATTATTCAGTGGCGGACAGTTTAATGGAAGCAGCGGTTATGAAGAAGCTGCAGCACAGGGACTGATTGCCGGAATGAATGCAGCTTGTTTTATTCAGGAAAAAGAAATGGTAGTACTTGATCGTTCACAGGCTTACATTGGTGTTTTAATTGATGACCTGGTTACTAAAGAAAATTTTGAACCATATCGTATGATGACATCAAGAGCAGAATACCGTTTACTGTTAAGACAGGATAATGCAGACTTAAGACTTAGAAAAATTGGTTATGAAGCAGGTCTTGTTTCAAAAGAAGATTATGAGAAAACACTTAAGAAGCAGACATTGATTGATAATGAAATTGATCGTTTAAGAAATACATCAATTGGTGCTAATAAAGAAGTTCAAAACTTCCTGACTCAAAATGAAAGTTCGACGCTCAAAACAGGAAGTAATCTGGCAGAAATATTATGCAGACCGGAAATGACATATGAAAAATTAGCAGTAATAGATCCTGCAAGAACAGAACTTCCGGAAGATGTCATAGAACAGGTTACGATTGAGATTAAATATGAAGGATACATTAAGAGACAAATTCATCAGGTAGAACAATATAAGAAAATGGAAAAGAAAAAAATACCGGATGATATTGATTATGATGATATTAAAAGCCTTCGAATAGAAGCAAGACAAAAATTGAAACAGTATAAACCGATTAATGTTGGACAGGCATCTAGAATATCCGGAGTTTCCCCTGCGGATGTATCCGTTATTTTAGTATACCTGGAACATAAAAAATGAATGGAAATGCAAATGGTTAATAATATAGAAGAAAAATTTATTCGCAACCTGTTATCATTTAATATACAATTATCAGAAATGCAGTTAATGCAATTTCAGACATATTATAAAATGTTAATTGAGTGGAATGAAAAAATTAATCTGACTGCAATAACAGATTACGAAGAAGTATTAACAAAACACTTTTTAGACAGTCTTTCCATTGCAAGAGTTTTAAAAGAAAAAGAAAACATCAGATTAATTGATATTGGTACAGGTGCAGGTTTTCCTGGGATTCCCATAAAAATTGTTTTTCCCCAGATATCGGTTACTTTACTTGATTCTTTACAGAAAAGAGTATCTTTTTTAGATGAAGTAATTTCAGAATTGCAGCTATCTTCTATCGACACAATTCATGGCAGAGCAGAAGATTTTGCAAAACAGGAAGAATACAGAGAACAATATGATATTTGCGTTTCAAGAGCAGTTGCTAATTTATCAACTTTGTCAGAGTTATGTATTCCATTTGTAAAAGTTGGAGGATCCTTTATATCATATAAATCCGAAAAGGCGGATATGGAAATTTTGGAGGCACAAAAAGCAGTTACATTATTTGGTGGAAATACAATTCTTAAAAATTCTTTTTCATTATCGGATACAGATTTTGAAAGAAATCTTTTGGTAATTGAAAAAATAAACCACACGCCTTTAAAGTATCCAAGAAAAGCAGGCACTCCGGCAAAACAACCAATTAAATAAAACAACCGATACTGTACCTATGAAGGATTATTCACTAGCTACTCTTTAAGTAGAGTTGGAGTATGAGGCAAAAGATGAAACAGGAATTAGAAAATTATTATTATTACAAACAGATACAAGAAATAGAACGTAATCGTATTGCAAACGAATTACACGATACTTCTCTGCAAAATCTTACACACCTCACACACAAAATCGAACTTGCAGGATTATATCTGGATAAAGATATTATTAAGACAAAATTAGAACTTGCAGAAATTAATAAAGAACTAAAAAATATTATTAATGATATTCGTGGTACAATATTTGATTTACGACCAATGACATTTGATGACCTGGGATTAAAAGAAACCATAGAAAGATACTGCGAAAATATTTCTATTCAAAGTGATTTAAACGTTGTTTATGATATTGACGAAATCAAACTGGAAGATAATGATAGAATGTTAGATATTTACAGAATAATTCAGGAATGTATCTCAAATGTGATAAAGCATGCAAAGGCAAAAAAATTAACTATTGATTTAAAGAATGAATCATGTAAAATAATTATATTAATATCGGATGATGGTATAGGATATAATTACGAGTCCAATGTTGAAAAGAATCATTTTGGATTGAAAATTATAAAAGAGAGAATTCAATTTTTAAATGGGGATTATACGGTTAGTTCCATACAAAACAAGGGAACTACTGTAAAAATAGAAATACCAAAGAACAAATAATATTAAGAGATTAAAGGGGAAAGGGTGAAAAAATGAGTTTAAATGTAATACTTGCGGATGATCATGTTTTAATAAGAGAGGGAATCAAACAATTATTAGAATTTGATGGTTCAATCAATGTAATTGATGAAGCGGGTGATGGGGAAGAGTGTATAGAAAAATGCAAGAGAGAGAAACCGGATGTTTTGTTACTGGATATCAATATGCCTAATATGAATGGTATTGAAACTTTGAAGGTAATAAAAAAAGAAAAAATGAAAATGAAAGTTTTGATGCTGACTGTACATAATGAGATTGAATATTTAGTAAAAGCAATTGATATGGGAGTAGATGGATATATTTTAAAAGATTCAGGATGTGCAGAATTAAAAGAAGCGATTCAGACAGTTATAAATGGAGAGTCTTATATTCAACCAAAGTTACTGCCGGCATTAAATAATTATTTAATAAGAAAAGATATTGATAAAGATAAATTACATCTTTTAACAAAAAGAGAATTAGAAGTTCTTATTCAGGTTGCAAAAGGTAATTTCAATAAAGATATTGCACTTAATTTAAATATTAGTGAACGTACTGTAAAAAACCATATGTCCAGCATATTTAAAAAAATTGAAGTTAATGATAGAACGCAGGCAGCCGTAGTTGCAATAAAAAACAATCTAGTATCGTTACATTAGCAATAAAGGATGTTTCACGTGAAACATCTTTTATTTTTTTATAAATATAAAAAAGAGACACCACATAATGTTTCACGTGAAACATTAAGCCCCAACATCTAGTTCTAAACTACCGTGAAACATTTTTTAAATGAAGCGTGAAACATTTTTAGCGAATTCAAGGTAGAATCTATAAAGAAACCGTGCTATAATTTGTAAGTATTACATATTACATGGTCAAATAAACTTGAAAGGTAAAGAAAATGGGAAGAATTATTGCAATTGCCAATCAAAAAGGCGGAGTCGGCAAAACTACAACAGCTATTAATCTCTCATCAGCTCTTGCTGAATGTGGCAAGAAAGTTTTGGTGATTGATACCGATCCACAGGGCAACACAACAAGTGGACTTGGAGTAGATAAAAATAATTTAGATAACACTATTTATGAATTAATTTTAGGAGAAAGTTCGATTCATGAATGTATTCTAAAAGATGTTTTAAAAGGGGTAGCGGTATTACCTTCTAATGTTAATCTTGCAGCTGCAGAAATAGAATTAATCGGAGTAGACAAAAAAGAGTTTATTCTTAAGAAGGAAGTGGACTGGGTTAAGGATCAATATGATTATATTCTAATTGATTGTCCTCCTTCACTTAGCATGTTAACAATAAATGCAATGACAACGGCTAATACGGTTTTAGTTCCAATTCAGTGTGAATATTATGCTTTGGAAGGATTAAGTCAGTTAATACATACAGTAAATCTTGTAAAAGAAAGATTAAATCCGGAACTGGCAATGGAAGGTGTTGTCTTTACTATGTTTGATTCAAGAACAAATTTGTCGAATCAGGTAGTAGAAAACGTAAAAGAACATTTTAAACAGAAAGTATTTAATACTGTTATTCCACGAAACATTCGACTTGCAGAGGCACCAAGTTACGGAATGCCTATCAGCGAATATGATCCAAAATCAGCGGGAGCAGAAGCTTATCGTTTATTAGCAAAAGAGATTATCGAAAGAAAGGATGTGTAGAAATGGCAGCAAGAGGACTTGGAAAAGGATTGGATTCCTTAATACCGGATGCGGTTGGACCATCCAAGGGTAATGAGAAAGAGAAAATCAAACCACAATCACCGGATTCAGTAGTAGATATCAATATGGTAGAACCAAATAGAGATCAGCCACGTAAGAAATTTGATGAGAATGCGTTGTTGGAATTAGCAGAATCAATTAAACAATATGGATTATTACAGCCAATTTTAGTACAAGATCGTAAAACATATTATGAAATAATTGCAGGAGAACGTCGTTGGAGAGCGGCAAAACTTGCAGGACTTAAAAAAGTTCCTGTAATTATAAGAAATCTTACAGAGCAGGAAATCGTCGAAATATCTTTAATTGAAAATATTCAAAGAGAAGATTTAAATCCGATTGAAGAAGCATTAGCATATAAGAAGTTGTTAACAGAATTTAATTTAAAACAGGAAGAAGTTGCAGAAAGAGTTTCTAAAAGCAGAACAGCTGTTACCAATTCTATGAGATTGTTAAAGCTCTGTGATGATGTTCAAAAAATGGTTGTGGAAGATAAACTTTCCACAGGTCATGCAAGAGCAATTCTTTCAATTGAAGACCCAGAGGAACAATTCACACTTGCTAAAAAGATTTATGATGAAAAAATGAGTGTTCGTGATGTAGAAAAGTATATTAAGAACATGAATAAACCGGTAAAACCTAAAAAAGAAGAGAATAAGTCACTTAGTGTTATTTATCAGGATGTTGAAGATAAATTAAAAAGTTCTTTGGGAACAAAGGTATCTGTTTCATCAAAGGACGGAAATGGTTCTGGAAAAATTGAAATAGAATTTTACACACATGATGATCTTGACAGAATTATTGAAATACTAATGAAATAAAACGAAAGGTTTGGTTATTCAAATGACAAGTAATTTACTGAATCAAATGGGATTAGGTAATATAGATATAGGTTATCTGTTTTTGGGGATGACAATTTTTCTATTAATACTTTTTATATTATTAATCGTATTTATTTGTAAAGAAGAGAAACTCAGAAAAAGATATAAAAAATTTATGCAGGGAAAAGAAGCTCGCAGCTTGGAAAAAGAAATTGTTGGATTGTACGAAGACAACAAATTTCTTAAAAACATGGTAGATAATAATAAGAAAGATATTAGACAATTATATCGAAATGTTTCAAAAGCTTTTCAGAAGGTTGGTATTGTAAAGTATGATGCGTATCAACAGATGGGTGGGCTGCTAAGTTTTTCACTTGCGTTATTAGATGAAAATAATAATGGATTTATTGTTAATTCTGTTCATAGTGCAGAAGGTTGTTACACCTATACAAAAGAAATTCGAAATGGAACGTGCAAATTAGAATTAGGAAATGAAGAAAAGGTGGCACTTGATCAGGCGATGGGAGTTTAATATGAAATTATTAAAACTTGATCAAATTACAGGGGAAGAAATTTTAGCACGACCAATTATGACAGAAGATTATCAGGAGTTGCTGTCAGAGGGAGCAAGAGTCAAAACAGAATATATACCGAAATTAATTGATTTGGGTATTTCGGAAGTATTCGTTAAGGATGATTGTGTAAGTGCAGAAACCATCGTAATTTTAAAAGAAGAAGTAACAAAAAAATGCAAAGATAAGGTTCGTGAAATCATATCAAAACATACATATCGTAAAAATCAGGACATGATTGAAATTAGTAAAACAGCTGATAAAATCATCTCTAATATCTTGGAAGAGGAAAAAGTAGTAGAACAAATCTATGATATTAAAGAGAGAGGTGCTGATATATATGAACATTCGATTAGTACATGTACACTTGCTACACTTGTATCACTTAAGATGCAGCTGGATAAGGACATTGTACATGATATTGGAGTAGGATGTTTATTACATGATTTAGGATTACGATATATTACAGTAGAATATGATAATATCTCTTTTGATAATATGTCGGACAAAGATTTAGATGAGTATAAAAAACATTCAATCTATGGATATTCTGCTTTAAAGAATGAAGAATGGTTGAGCAAATGCAGCAAAGAAATTATACTTTGTCATCATGAACGAATAAATGGAAGTGGATATCCACTTCATGCAACCGAGATTTCCTTTGAAACAAAAATTGCATCCTTATGTGATTTCTTTGATGAGGCCATTTGTGGTATTGGTCATGAAAGAATAAAGGTACATGAAGTTGTTGAATACATAAAATCGTTTAAGGGAACGTTATTTGATGAGAAAATAGTAGATGTATTATTAGAATTCACGGCAGTTTATCCTTCAGGAAGTAAAGTAATTACGAATGAAGGTGAAACAGCCATTGTAATAAGACAAAACAAACATTTTCCAGAGCGTCCCGTATTACAGATGCTCACAGACAGAGATGGAAATGCAATAGAGACTATTTTAATTAAAGATTTGCTTCAATATAACAATATCTTTATTGAAAAAATATTATAAGCGAAAAATTTTGAGGAGGAATCAATAATGATAGACATTAAATTTTTAAGGGAGAATCCTGAAGCAGTAAAAGAAAACATTAAAAAGAAATTTCAGGATAGCAAACTTCCATTAGTAGATGAAGTAATCGAGTTGGAAAAAAAAGCAAGAGATACACAGTCAGAGGCTGATGCACTTCGTGCTGAGAGAAACAAGATTTCAAAAGAAATCGGAGCACTTATGGCACAGGGTAAAAAAGAAGAAGCAGAAGCAAAAAAAACACAGGTTGCTGCAGGTGCTGCAAAGCTTGTAGAACTTGAAGAAGCTGAAACACAGTTACAGGAAAAAATAACAAAAATCATGATGACCATTCCAAATATCATTGATCCATCTGTTCCAATCGGAAAAGATGATTCCTGTAACGTAGAAATAGAAAAATTTGGAGAACCGGTGGTTCCTGATTTTGAAATTCCATATCATACTGAGATTATGGAAAGCTTTGAAGGTATTGATTTAGATGCTGCCAGAAAAGTAGCAGGTAATGGATTTTACTATTTAATGGGAGATATTGCGAGATTACATTCTGCTGTTATCTCATATGCAAGAGATTTTATGATTAACAGAGGATTTACTTATTGTGTTCCACCTTTTATGATTCGTAGTAAT